>NZ_KV917368.1:1571957-1909832 GCF_002019605.1 Alkalihalobacterium alkalinitrilicum
CTATCACCACGAAGAAAAGGTGTTGTCTCTGGGAACTTTTCGTTGTAATGATCAATGAGTGGTTGAATAAAATCGACGACACCATTTGAAGTATACACGTTTCCAGGTCGTAGCTTTGCTTTAAGGAAATCACCTGTTACTCCGTCAAAGGCAACTAATGGATGAAAACCAACGGTACCATAATGAGTATTGAAAGCCGCAGCTTCTTGGTCTCCGTAGGTATCGGAATGCGTAGAATCTAAATCAATAATAAGTACCTTTGACTCTCTAAATTGATGCACTTTGTCAATAAGCTCTTGGTTGGCTCGATTCAATTCTTCAATAGATTGGCTATCAAACCGTCTAAAGAAACGAGATAAGCTCGGCTGAGAAGCTAACGCATCTGTACCAATAATTTGAGTAAATACAGGGTCTTTCGTCAATTGATCAGCTGCATCATCGTCGGTATAACCAGCAATGATTTGATAAATCTTTTGACGAATTAAGTTTTCATTCGAATGAATATAGTAACGTCTATTGTCTTTCAGGTTTAAATGTTCAGCCAATGTTTTAGAGAAACCAATCTTTTCATCAAATTCCCTACAGAGGAACTCACCAGTATCAGACGAGAGTTCTCCTCCGTCATTAGATAATTTAATTTTACGATTGAAATCAAGTGTTAATTGCGGTAAAGTAGCCATTATAAGAATCCTTTCTGATGGTTATTGGTTCGCACTTTTAACTTATCAGAAATGGGTTCTTTTTTCATTTATTTGATGCGTTAACGAGTAACAAAAAAGCTTATTAAATGGACATTAGTAGGCAAATATTATTTTTGTATGAATAAATCAGGTTATATACAACCGGTTGTTCTAAAATTTTTATTTTAACCTCCTTGAAGTTCTTATTCCAACCTTTACGTCAATTTAGGTTTTATGTAATAAAGATTGAGACATGTATTTCGCAATTGAAAATTGAGCCATTTCGCAACAATTATTGAGCCATGTAAATTACGAATATTTTCGCAAACTTTGGTTTATGAACATTTATAGTGCGAGACTTGACATGGATCCTCTACGGGCATGACTTCCCTGCGAAAGCGTGTGATAGGAAGGGATTTCGCACCCTAACAAAGGTATCATGCCCGCCTCTCCATATAAAACCAATCAAGTTTTGTTTAAAATGATAATTCACAATCTTTTGATTGGATCCGTTTTATGTTGTCATGTGGCTCACTTTTCATGTGCTATTAACAGAGACAAACATTTACTTTTGGGACACTTTTTACTTCATCTTCACTATCCCATTCAAATACAGAAATTTTGTTTTTAAATTTTTCTATTTGCATTACCTTCAATAAGAAAGCGATATTCTAAGTCACTTTTTATTGAGGAAGCATCAGACGATCCTTATAACTTTCCTCCCACAAAAAGACAATGATCCCAATTATAGTATCAATAAGTTGAAGGGTTATTGCCTCTTTAAAATCTAGAGGTAACGCTTTCTCAGCCTTATACACTTTGTATTGTACTTCACAAAATGTAATAGCTATTAGAACGGGACAAATTAAAGATACTCAATACTTTGTACAATTTTATTTATGTCTTCCCCGTAATGCCGTATATTTAGTCTGACGAAATATGGAATTGGAATTTACCTTATTACATTTAATAGAATAATAACTACCTAAAGGTACTTATTTAGAGGAAAAACCCACCTTATGTCGAATTATATCTAATGGTTTATATTTTTCAGTAAGGAGGTCTTTTAATATGATAGAACCTAGAATTTTTCAAAGTTTAAATGTTTCATGCAATGAAACCAAATCCATCGATGGAGTGAAAGTATCACCACCGTCATCACCTACTACGAAAAAATGATTTTGAATGCCTGAATCCAATAATTGTAAAGGGGTTATTAATATGTCTAAGCAACCATCTAACAATTCTGGGGGTAAACTTAATGAATCTGTCGACGGAGTCAAGGTATCGCCTCCCAAAACTACAAAACCTCGAAAATAATACCCTTCAAGTTAATAAATTAGAAAGGAGTACCTAAATGTCAAAAGGACAATCGAGCAAGCCAATGGCTAATCCTTCAGGAAGACCTTCTTCCAAAACACCTGGTGGAAATGTTAATGGTTCTGTAGATGGAGTAAAAGTATCTCCCCCACCTAAAAAAAGTTAAAATCTTTAATCACTTTCTTCAGGAGTGGTGTCTTCTTCAAAAAATTTTAAATCTATTTCTTTAACTACCATTCCTGATTTAGTGTCGATATAAACTTTATTTATTTTATATGGGTTTTCTTTCAAATAACCTTTCCATTCTTCAGTCCCTTCTAATACTAATCCTTTATCTACCTCGAGTGGTCTTGAAGCTTTAGCCATAGAACCTACTAAAAACTCATTAGGTTTATCTATTTTGTGTACAATATATACTGCCTTTTTACCCTCTTTTTTTTGTTTACTCTCATTCTCATCATTAATCTTAATGAAAAACTCCTCCCACACAGACGTACTTGAAGATAAATGAGCAATCTTTCTTTGATCACGTACATAATTTATTCTATTCCTTAATAAATCATGTCCCCATATACTCCAAAACCAACAAATAATAAAGCTCACTATAAAACTCACTATCAAAAATAATACTAAATATCTAATATCAGAAGTAGCACTACTTAAAGCATCCACTGTCCATACTGTTGTACAGAAAGATATTTCCATTTATTTAAATAATCCCAGATATTTAAAACCAACAACGTCGTAAAACTGACTGGTAACCATAACAATGCAGCTATACCCGATAATTCTGGTGCTGTATGCTTCAGGGGGTTAAACCAAAGACTTGTAACCAAAAATATGCCATTATGCCTGGCAAAATAAAAATAAATGTACTTAAAAAGTCTGCCATTATCTCACCTCTATGTAAATATTCGACAAATATCCTCCTTCCCCTTTATACCTGATATCAGAAAAATATGAAATAACAACCACAAGGTTACTTAGGCAATTCATATGAGAAATTTATAGTTTACAAAGGTATACTTTTAGGGACTGCTAAAAAAGATGATAAATTTACGTTTATAAAGGTAAGCGAAAAATTTTATAAACGTTTATAAAATAGAAATCATCTTTAAGTCTATTTATTGTATAATAAAGGGAAATAGATTAGGAGGAAAAGTAATGTCCACAACAAAGGTATTTGGATACATACGTGTTTCTAGTAAAGACCAGAATGAAACTAGGCAACAGCAAAAAATGTTGAATAAAGGTATCGATGAGCGTGATATTTTTATGGATAAGGCTAGTGGCATAAATTTTGATCGTATTCAATACCAAGCATTACGAGAACGCATTCGGCAAGGAGACTTAATCTATATTGATGCTTTAGATCGGCTGGGGCGTAATTATGATGATGTAATAAAAGAATGGAAGTACATTACCCGTACATTAAAAGCTGACATTATTATTCTCGAAAATGAAACGTTGTTTGATAGTCGTAAGTTTAGAGATATGGGCGACATGGGGAAGTTGATGGAGGACCAATTTTTATCTCTATTAGCTTACGTAGCCGATCAAGAACGAAAGAAAATACGTCAACGTCAAGCTGAAGGAATTGCTGCTGCAAAAGCTCAAGGAAAACAATTAGGTCGCCCTGCTGTTACTTTAACCAGTTTAAATAATGACCAAGCTAAGATACTGCAAAATAACTTTATACTATGGAAAGAGAAGAAAATTACTGGAGTTCAGTTTATGAATTTATTGGGGCTAAAGAAGAATACATTTTATAAAATTATGAAGGAATATGACAAAGCAACCAAGACTTGAGTATTGCGGACAGATTGAGCCATTAGTGCGGAGATTTGAGCCACTATTTGCGGTCAACTGAGCCATTAAGTGTGGGGGCGAGAGCCACTTTTATCAAAGTAGTTAATAATATAAACAACCACTGGAACTTCACTTGCTCCAATGGCTGTTTATATTATTATTTAAATCTCTTATCTCTTATCTCTTAATTCCTTATCAATAATCTCAATAGCCCGGCTAACTAGTTCATCCTATCCTCTTCGTCGTTCCAAATGCAGGAGGGTAATAGTGTTGCCTCTAGAGCCTTCTGTATCTCATCAGGTAAATACCTATGAAGAAAATATCCAGCTGTACGATTTTCAACTTCTAGTGGAATCATTTTGATACCCTCAATCCATGACGTTCCCTCATCGAAACTTCACCATCAACTAGAATCTTATATGAATCATGAACGATTCTGTCAAGAATCGCATCTGCTATTTGTGCCTGTCCTAGTTTTGAATGCCATCCCTCAGGTGAGAATTGGGAACAGAAAATAGTAGAGGCTCTTTTGAGCCTTGCTTCAATAATCTCCAACACATGCAGTATATTTTCCTCTGAAAGCTCTGTTAGTAGCCACTCATCCAGGATTAATAAATCAATCTTTTTGTATTTCTGAATTAACTTACGGAAGCTGCCATCTGCTTCATACTTTGCTACAGCTAATTCATCTAGTAATTCTGGTAACCTTATATATTTCACTTTATAAAATTGGCGACATGCATGTACCCCAAAGGCATTGGATATCCATGTCTTTCCGTTCCCAGAGGCGCCCATTAAAATGATGTTATGGTGATTTTGAAGGTAATTCCCAGTTGCTAACTCTAATATTTGATTCTTATCCAAATTACGATCCGGATGATATTCGATATCTTCAATAGCTGCTGTTGGTTCGCTGAGTGTAGCCTGTTTAATTAGTCGTTCAAGTCGATTCGATTTACGTCTATCATATTCATAATCTACCAGGAGATTGAACCTATCATCAAAATCCATGTCCCTATAATCGTTATTCTGCTTTTGCTGCTGATATAATTCCGCCATCGCACCCATTTTCATTTCTACTAGTTTACGTAAAGTTTCTTGGTTCATTATTTTGTATCCCTCCCAAAGTATTTAGCTCCACGGACAAATCCATAGTCGTCAGATGTAGTGCGAGGTCTGTTAATATCCGTTTTTTTAGTTTGTTTTTTCTTCTTATTTCTTTCTACTACACTTTTAAAGACAGAAACCGTTGGGTTTGTTGAAATTTCAAGTAAGGTTTCTGTTGCTTTCTCTATTTCTTCATTTGGGTATTTCTTAGCTATATTCCTCAGTGTGCTAAGGCTATTTAATGCTTTTTTCTCTACATTCATTTCTAAGATATGAGAGACAAATTGAGTCATAGATGGTCCAATTGTTTCTGCCCACTTCCGGTTATTTTCTGGATTATGATCTAAATATAATCGGTGATTGTCAGGCATGTGATCTGGATTGGTCTCTAACTGGCCAATTTCACCATGTTGTCGTTTATGGGATGCAATCCGTACTTCTTTGAAGTAAACTTCAATTAAATCCGTAGTCAGTCGAACATCGACATTCTCTCGGACATAATCATATGGAACGGAATAATACATTCGATCAACTTGGATGTGGTAGTTCAGTTGAACTTTTGCTGTTTTCCATTCCGCAAGTTTATACCTTGTTTGAGGAAGCTGTTGAAGGTAGGATTTCTCTTCTTCCTCAAACACCTTTTTACGCGAACCTGGTCGCTTTTGAAATTCAGTGGTATTGATTTCTTCTAATTTTTCAAAGATTTTCTGGTTTAAATCTTGAAGATGAAAACACTGATAGTTTCTTAGTGGAGCGATAATCTGTCTGGAAATATATCCAACAGTGCCTTCGACACTCGCTTTATCTTTTGGCCTTCGAACACGGCTTGGAACAATGACAGTACGGTAGTAATCTGCCATTTCACGATAGGCTTCATTTAGAAGAGGCTCTTCCCGATGTGCTTTCGTAACCCCTGTTTTCAAATTATCAGGAACCATTGTTTCAGGAACTCCATCAAAATACTCCAATGCATGAATATGAGCGATAAGCCAATTAGCTGATTTCATATCTAAAAAAGCTTCAACATAACTGAACTGGCTATAAGGTAAGGTCGCAATAAAAACATACGCTGGAATCGTTTCGCCTGTAGAACGATCATTTATCTTTAGTGTCGTCCCAGCCCAATCTACTTCCATGACTTCACCTGGCTTTCTACGAATAGGCATAGTTAACTTATACTTTTTCGCATATTTCCCATAGTTTTCACAAAATGTACGATAGGCATAGGGAATCTTGCCGCCTTCCCGTGCCTCTGTGGAATACTCGTGATGTAACAGGGACAGGGTTACATTCTTCTTTTGTAGTTCCTTATGCACTCTTTCCCAATCAATTGGGAAGTACCCTTTCTCAACAGCCTGTTTCTCTGGGAAGAGAAACGCTTCTAGCCATGGATTGGTCATGGTGTCATTCAAGCTTTCTACACCAAGTTTTTTGGCACGTTGAACAACATCTGAAACTGTATCCCTTGAGTGCCCAGTGCTAGAACTAATCGTTCTTTGACTAACTTCTTCAAGATAAAGTTCCAGAATCTTACGGTAATTAACCATAAAAAGCCTCCTGTATAATAATGTCATGCTTGCTAGCATGCAAGGTTATTATACAGGAGGCTTTTCTTTATTCTATTTATAGTGGCGCAGCATTCCGCAAAGGGTGGCTCTTTACGCCGCAATGACTGGCTCAAAACTCCGCATAAGTGGCTCATTTTCTCTGCAATAATCAAGACTACTTAATGTATGACATTACAGCTTTTACTTATTATTCGTATGCGAAGTTTGAGTGTATATCTTTGTATGATTACAGCCACAATAATGTACCATCACTGTCATTTTTTACCAGAATTCCCCACGAAACCACTTGTTGTCAACATGTAAACTAATAGAAGAACGTCAACGATTTTAAATGAAAAAGCCTAATTCCTTCTCCATATCTTAAACTAGAGGGAATTAGGCTTTACTCTTCCGCAACCGTACCAATTGTGGAATATCTATTTTTATTGAATAGTATGGTTGTACTGTGCAGCACTTTGTTTTGTTAAGTTATTCTTCTTTAACATAGCACCCGTTTAAGTACAATCCTTCACAATGTAATTTATTAATTTCATAAAAAATGAATAATCCATTGGGGGTTTTTCCGTTTGCTTTTAATGGCGTTATATTACCTTCCTGCATATTCTTTTCCTAACTAGCTATATATGGTTTAATTCATTAGGTTTCATCCTATTGACAAGTTTTTATTGGTAACCTAATTTCAACCGTAGTACCTTCATTTTCTTTACTTTTTACTTTTATTGACCCATTATGTTCCCGAACAATTCTAAAACATATCATTAAACCTAAACCAGTACCTTTTTCTTTATTACTATAGAACGGCTCACCTAATTTCTGAACTCGCTCCTCACTTAGCCCAATACCATTATCGATTATTTCTATTAGGACATTTTTTCCTTCTATACTGCCTTGGATTTCTACAAACCCATTTTCAGGAATTGCTTCAATGCTATTTTTAATTATATTAATGAAAACTTGTTTTATTTGGTTTGTATCACACATAATCTGAGGAAGATTTTGTTTATACTCTTGGAAAATTTCTACGTTTTTCAAATTTGCTTCTGGTTTTAATAATGTCTCAACTTCTTTAAGTATAGTTTTAATATTAACCTTTTTTAAATGAATTTCTTTTGGTTTGGCAAGATTAATAAATTCTTCGAGAATTTCCTCAACTTGTTTAAATTCTTTGGAAATTACTTCGAAAAATTTTTTCTTCATGATTCCTTCCTCTAAAAGTTGAATGAATCCCTTTATTGAAGTTAAAGGGTTTCTAATTTCATGTGCAACACCTGCAGCAAGTTGACCCACAACTGATAATTTCTCTGATTTTGCGAGCTGTTCTTCCATGTCCCTTTTTTCAGTAATGTCTCTCGCCACTACTATAAAATGTTCTGGATCACCATTTTCTCCAAGGACTGGAGTACCTAGTCCTTCAAATAATAACGATTTCCCATCAACGATCACAAAACGAGCTTCCATCCTTAATGGATTCATTGTATTTAGTACTTTTTCAAATCCCATCATAACTCTTTTCTTGTCATCAGGATGTATTAAATCAAACGAACTTTCCCCTATATATGATTTTAATGGGTTACCCATTACTTTACCAAGGGAAGGTGCTGCATACTGTATCGTTCCATTTATATCCAATAACATTATTATGTCCGTCATGTTTTCAGAAATCAGTCGATATTTAGCTTCGCTTTCTTGTAAAGCTTTCTCCGCTTTTTTGCGTTTCGTTATATCTATACATGAACCTATGACTTGTACTACTTCTCCCGCTTTTTTTATAGGACGTAAAGTTGCAAGATAATTAATTCCATTTAGCTCTTCCTCATAAGTAACAAATTCCTCTCCTTCCCATGCCATCTTATAGTAGGTAGTTTTATCGAGGGCAGTTCTATAAGGTAGAAAATCATCTAATTCTTTTCCTATCACTTGAGAAGGAATCATTCCAAGACGGTATAATAATTCCCCGTCACATTGTGTATGGATAAATCGTTCATTAATTTTCTTATACTTAAAGATCATCCCTTGCTGCAAACGAATCGTATCGTGTAACTCTCTTTGAGCTGATTCCAATAATTCTTTCAATAACAATTGTTGGTTTATATCTTTAGGGATTCCATGTTCTTCAACTATTTTTTCGATATCAAACCGTTTTTCTTGTAATTGGGATGCTGTTAAGGGCTTACTTAAAAAAAATCCTTGTCCTTCATCACATAAATGTTGTTGTAGAAAAACCAGTTGTTCCTTTGTTTCTATTCCTTCTGCCACTACAATCAAATTTAAATTATGAGCCATTGAGATAATGGTTTTAACTATGGTTTCATCATTTGGATTGTTTCGAAGTTCTTTAACAAAAGACTGGCCGATTTTTAAGGTATCAATAGGAAAATTTTTTAAGTAGCTTAATGAACTGAAACCTGTACCAAAATCATCGATACTAACACGGACTCCAATCTTTTTAAGCTGTTGTAACATTAAAATTGTACGGTCAATATCAACTGTCATACTTTCAGTAATCTCAATTTCTAAAAAGTGTGGTTCTAATCCTGTTTTTTGAAGAATGGATTCAAGAGTATCAATTATATTAGTCTGATTAAATTGAATAGCTGAAAAATTAACGGAAACAACTGTTGAAAAACCTTGTTGCTGCCAAGTTTTATTTTGTTTACAGGCAGCATTCAAAGCCCATTCTCCAATGGGTAAAATTAATCCTGTCTCTTCAGCAATAGGTATAAATGTTCCTGGCGATACCATTCCCCATTCTGGATGGTCCCAACGAAGTAATGCCTCAACACCCACAATTTTCCCCGTATTTAAATTGATTTTAGGTTGATAGTGAAGTAATAACTGATTATTTTCTATCGCCTTGTGGAGCTCTCTCTCTAATTTTAAAGCGTCTACTCTTCCTTCATTCTCATCAAAGGCGTAGAACTTATATTTATTTCTACCCTCTTTTTTTGCCTGATACATTGCATTTTCTGAATGTTTTATTAATAATTCTTCACTTTGTCCATCCTTAGGAAACTGGCTAACTCCAACACAGATTGAAATTTTTATGTCAAACCCATTTATACGAAATGGACTTGAAAATGATTCAATTATTCGTTCAATCACAGATGAAATTTCATTATCATCAAGGTTTTCCAGCGTTAGAAGAAATTCATCTCCAGAGTATCGAGCTATGAAACCAAACGGATTTATTTTTTTCTCGATTTGTCTTGAAACTTGTTTTAATACCAAATCACCTACTCCATGACCATATGTATCATTAACATTTCTAAAATTATTAATATCTATAAATAAAACAGCAAATGAACCACCAATAGATTGTGATTGTAACTTGCGTTGTAAGTATTTATTAAAGTAAAAACGATTCGGTATTTCTGTTATAACATCGTAATTAGCTAGAAAATTAATGGTTTGAATCTCTTTCCTTTGTTCTGTAATATCTCTAAAAAGTACAGACAAGCCTTCCTTAGAAGGAAATGCCCTTATTTCATACCATCTATTATTAAAAAACTCTTCAAATTCTACAGGTACTTGTTCCGACAATGCCCTTTTATATCGTGATACAAATTTATTCAAGTCACTGTGTGGTAATACATCAAAAATATATTGGCCAATAGCATTTTCTCGTTTAATTTGTAAAAGTTTTTCTGTAACATTATTTATATATTCAAATTTTAATTCATTATTTAACGAATAAAATGCATCGGATACTCGCTCCAAAATATCCTTAGTATTAGTTATAGTACTCAATGGTGATCTCCTTTCGTTAGGACCTAAAAAAGGAACTAAATTATTCATTAATATATTATACAGTTAGTTTCCATTGCAACGACAAATTTAATATAATCCATCGATATTCTTAAAACACCTTGAGCTTTCATCCGTTATTAATCCCTTTTTGAATAGAGTACCTAGCATCATGGTATTTTTCGCTATACAACTAAACTGCTTCTTCGTATTATAAGGTTAGCCAGATAAGAAAATATTTCTGGTTGACCTTATTTTATATGGTCTTATTATAACAGTAGCCAGGGTAGAACGTAACTGCTCGTGGGGCTTTAGATCCCGTCAACTAAACCGTACGCCCCCTACTTGTAGAAACATGATTGAGGCTGGTTGGGACTTAGATCTCGCATAACAAGCGAAGCTGTGATACTGCATGGAGGATTAGGGGTTACTGGTGAATATTAATATGAGGAGGAGAATTAATGAATCCAGTCATTGGTCTGGATATTTCAAAAGGGGAAAGTCAGGTTCAAGCATTTCTTGATAAGGGAAATCCATATAGTAAGAGCTTTAAGGTTAGTCATACCTTGGAGGGGCTCGCTTCTCTCATTGATTTTCTTGAAGAAGTGAAAGTGAAATCGGGTATGAAACCTCCAGTTGTTTTAGAGGCAACAGGTCATTATCAAACGCCAGTCGTTCAATATCTAGAGGATCGCGGTTACTTATTAATTATCATAAACCCACTCATTTCTATAAGGCTAAAAGTTCAAGTTTATGAAAGGTTAAAACCGATGCAGTCGATGCCTATCATCTTTGCGAATTGTATTACAAAGAAGAGTTGGAATCCTATAAAAAGCGCGGAGTTCAACTCTTAAACCTTCGTAATCTCACAAGACAACATGAAAATATTACAGGAACACTTATTCAAACCAAATTACAATTTCAAGCCACTCTTGACCAAGTGTTCCCTGAATATAGAGGTGTTTTTGGTGATTTATATTCGGTTGTATCACTGTTAACTTTATTAGAGTTTCCATCTTCTGAGGACATTCTAAACGCAAGTGAAGAGACACTCACTGATAAGATAAATGAGCTCTGTAAGAGTCGTTCCATAAGGTGGGCTAATGAAAAAACGAATGAACTTAAAGCTGCGGCAAAACGTAATCCATTTGAAAAAACCGTTTATCAGAGCATATTTTAAGCCTAAGTATATTTATTAAAATTCTTCTTCAATACAAAGAGCACCTATCGAAGTTGGAGTCCGAGATAGACCCCTTGCCAAAGAAGTTGAAAAATATAATATTATCAAATCTATTCCTGGTATCGGAGAAAAAATCGCTGCAACGATTATCTCTGAAATTGGTGAGATAGATCGATTTGATAATCCTAAGAAACTTGTAGCTTTCGCTGGTGTTGATCCTAGTGTATTCGAGTCTGGTAAGTTTACAGCTACCAAAAATCGAATTACGAAACGAGGTTCAAGCAGGCGTCGACATGCGTTATATATGGCGGTCCGCTGTGCTATTCGTGATTGCCGCAAGAAGAAAACAAGCGATGAAATCATTCCCGGTAACAAAAAATTACGCGAGTTTTATGATAAAAAACGCGCGTAAGGAAAACCCTTTAAAGTCGCGGTCATTGCATGTGTCAACAAGCTCTTACACTGGATCTATGCCTTTTAAAAAGCAAGAGTGCTTTCCAAGATATAGCTTAAACGCAAGATCTAGCTAAATAACACAAAACCTTCCAAGAGTATCTAATTGGAAGGGTATTTGTTTTGCGCATATTTAGTATAACATGTCCGATTTAGAATTTTTATTGAAAATGTTGTCAAACTATTAGCTGGTTTATATGTAGTATGATTTTCCACCGTATTCAACGTAAGTAAAGATACGAAAAATGTTAAATTTGTATCTTTGTAGAAGCATTATATATAGTTAAGTAATTATAGTTTTTAACGTTAACAAACATAGGACTTTACTTGGAGAGGTGGGTATGATAGGCTTGTTTGCCTGATGAAACCTTAGCTTCAGCCTTTCAAGACAAATCGTACCCACAATAGCAATAGGTAAGACTTTGATATAATCTCCATCTTTTCCCCATCCCGATAGTAGTCGTTTAATAGTGGATGTTTCTTACTTACAAAGTTCCGATTAACCTAGCTTTACATATATCCGTAGGTGCTTACTTTAAGCCTATCAACTCTATATCCTCATTTGTTAGATATACCGAAGTTCCTATACACTACTCGTACTTTTCGGTGTTTGACACTGCGTTCGCAGTATACGTCTTTCGAACGTATTAATTTCTAGACCCGTACATTCACAAGTTCGTCAGCCCATTTGGACATTCTCACCATAGATATTTTGTAGCATCCCGACCTATCACAAACCATATTCTAAAGAAGCAACTTAGGTTCATTTCAGCCGACTTTACCTAGCTTCATACACATTTTGACTACTACCATAATGTGCATGTAGGAGGATCAGATAACTCGTTTCAGCTCAACATGACGGCTTTCATTCCGAGTTTTAATTAATCAGTTGTAATTGCTTATTAGCAATTCTCCTATTTCGTGTTTTGGCACTTATAAGGAAACGTTTCGCGCAGTTGTACAATATTTCACAAAGTCAATTATATTTAATGAGTATCCCTTTTACTCAGAATAATGTTTATCAGGAACGGATGTTTGTCAATAATGATGACTAACATTGTTCTTGAAAGGGTGCTTTAAATGAACAGATACCAGCAAATGAGTTTAATTTCTTTCCAAAAACGGTTTTCGACCGAAGAAGCTTGTCATGACCATCTCTTTTTATTGAAGTGGTCGAACGGCTATTCTTGCGAGAGATGTGGTCACGATGCTTATTTTGAAACAAAAACCCGTAAGCACAAACTTTATGAATGCAAAAAATGCCGTTACCAATCTACTGTAACTGTTGGAACTGTGATGGAAAAAACAAGAACTGACTAAACTAAGTGGTTCTTAGCCATCTATTTAATCGCTCATGATAAACGCGGTGTATCTGCAACAAGACTTTCTGAAGAACTTGAAGTAACCTATAAAACCGCATGGCTCATGCTTCATAAAATTCGACAAGCCATGAGAAAACGCGATGCAGAATACACGTTAGCTGGTATTGTAGAGCTAGACGATGCCTTCTTTGGTGCGCCATCCGAAGGCGGAAAACGCGGTCGTGGAACTGACAAAACCAAGGTATTAGTAGGATTATCCTTAAACCAAAAGGGACATCAGCTTTATATGAAAATGGAAGTTGTCCCTAATATTAAAGGGGAAACCTTGATTCAATTTGCCAAGAAAAGCATCCAAGCAGGTTCAACGATTAGTAGTGATGCCTATCATTCTTACCGAGCACTTGATGGGGCTGGTTTTAAGCACGAATATCAAGTCTATAATGCCAAGGAAAGTCCAGACCATTTAAATTGGTTACACACTGTTCTTTCGAATGCAAAAGCGTTTGTTGGTGGAACGTTCCACGGGCTTGACTCTAAGCATCTCCAATCCTATTTAGATGAATTTTGCTATAGATTTAACCGAAGAAAATTCAAAGGAGAATGGTTTAGCCGTTTAGTAACATTGTGTGCATCAACAAAGACGATTACTTATTCTGAGCTAGTGGAATAATCATTTTATATTTTAACATAAATATCCAATTTAAAACTAAATGTTATTCCATAGTCTGACTTTATTTGCTGCACAGTATCCGTCTACTGCGTCAGTAGCCTTGCATGACTTTAAAAAAATTACAGAAAAGTAATATTATAGTATTTACAGGCAAAGAAAAAACTCCTATTGTAGAAGTTATAGACCTTGTTTTGTTCCCTTAAACAAACAAGTCTTCTACAAAGGAGTTTTAACAATGAGTAATAAAAGTATAGGCCGAGAAATGCTCATTTGTCAATGCTTATCCCTTCTTCCGTTAGAGGATTTTGAATGTCCTTTACTAGATTACGGGAAGTATAAGCTTTCTACAAAATCGCTATTAAAAATTTTTGTAGCTGCACAGTTAGATCAATGGAGTTCATATGCTCACATGGAAGAAAAACTAGCTGCATATCCGAAGCTACAAAAAGAGATTGGTGTTTCTGAAATCAGTGGCTCTCAGCTTAGCCGACGGATCAATGACCTTCCAACAGAATTAGTTCAGAAACTTTTTATTAAAGTGGTTCAGAAGCTCAACCAGCTAACCCAATCGAATCAAGGATTACCAGACGGAATTGGACTTTTAAGTATCGTTGATTCTACGGAAATTAGATTGCCAGAACAATTATGTGACTGGGCATTTATTTCAAAAGGTCATAATGCCGTCAAAATGCATACAAGATTAAAAGTTGTTTCACCAGACATCGCATTTCCAGATAAAATCGTTCCCTCAACAGGAACCGTAAGTGATTTTGAAAGCTCAGATATCTTAATAGAGGAATTAGATACCACTCACGTAATGGACCGGGGCTATCCTTCAAAGCACAATTTAATGGATTGGCAAGAGAAAGGAATATCATTCGTAGTTCGGATCACTAAGGCTCTTCGTTTATATACATTAGAAGATTATAAACCATCTCACCCATCGGTCATTCAGGATGCCAAAGTATTATACGGTATATCTAAAATACCAGTAAGGTATATTGAGTTTGTGGATGAAAAAGAAAGAACCTATCGAATCCTAACCACCAGATTTGATCTTACCGCCCAACAAGTAATGGACATTTATCGATATCGTTGGGTCATTGAATTATTTTTCAAATGGATTAAGCAGCATCTTAAATTAACAAAGATTTGGAGTACGAAGCCGCAGGGTATCTGGAATCAGATGTTTTTAGCTCTTATAGCATATGGACTTTCACTCATTGTGAAGCTAGAGGCTGATTCTAAAAAGACGCCATGGGAATTCTTTCGGATACTACAAACCTACCTTTATAAAACGGTCAGTTCGTTTAAAAAGGCATTACGATTAAAAAAGAAGCGAAAATCGAGAGGGAGACAGAAAGTCCCTATTCCAATTGAGAAGAAAACACCGTCGTTTGGAAACGTTGCTTTGGTGAAAGATAAACCCAAGAAAAGTAAAAGAAAAAATGAGAGAAAACTAGGTAATTATTAAAAAGGAAAAAAAAGGGAACAAGGTCAATGTAATACCCTGTTCTCTGTTTTTCATTTTATCCATAAAACAAAATGTAAAAATAATACATATATTCAAAATAACTACATCGATGCAAGGCTACTGCTACTGCGTACCAAGAAATGATGACTTATTTATTCAACTAAACTGCGTCGTTAGCTTAAGTACCTTCCTTCACAATCTCTATTCAAACTTTAACATAATTAACCAAATCAATTTGAAACTTAAACCCAAAATCAGTAAAACCTCTTTTTACTGATTTTTTTATATATAAATTTGTATTTTAAATTGTATTTAAAAAACGATAAATCCATCTATATCAACAGAAAATGCCCATCAAATTACTATACAATTTGATGAGCATTTTAGCTTACATTTTTTTGTCTGCGATAGGAAACGGAACCCGTTACATATAACACCCTTACTTTTTATATTTAAAAAAATTGTATTTGAGTAAATTTCATAATTTCAATCCCAAGTCACACAAGGTTTTCAAGGACATGAAAAAAGGAGTACCTCCCCAAAAGTCGAATGAGTAAGTGACCAAACAAACTCTCAGACTGGAGGAAGACTCCCTTTATGACTATTATACGACAAGGAAGCCTATTTGACCTGCAAGATTTATACGATTTAGAACCTACCCACCGTTTTGAAGCGGTATTTTCAACCATTGACATCTACCCGATTCTAGCTGTTGTTTCAAAAAAAGCCCTTTATGGTGCACCTGTTCAGTTAAATTACGCTGCGATGATTTATTCTCTTGTCGCAAGAAAACTTGAGCGGATTCCGACGATTAAAGATCTAATTAAACGATTGAAACATGACTACATGTTTCGTTTAGACTGTGGTTTTCTTCTTTCTGATGCGATTCCATCGGAAGCATCTTATTCGAGAATGCTTCCGAAAATAGCTGGGAAACTTAAATGACGGAAAAGCCGCAATCCCTTTATTAAAGGGAGTTCAAGAGCGACTATCTGTGCTTCCACTTTCCTTTAGCACACTAGATGCAGGATATGACTATCCAGCGATTTACGAACAAATCTATCGAATGGGTGCCCAGTCCATCATTGCTTACAACAAGAAAAATGAATCCGAGTTAAAAGGGTTTGATCAGTATTTTGCGCCTACTTGTGTTCGAGAACATTCGTATCGCTATGATAGTTACGACTCTACTTACGAGACGTTAAAGTACACACGTCCAAAAGAGTGTAAAGACTGTCCGTTAGCGCAAGATACCTTATGTCAAAAGGTTTATAAAATGAAAATTACGACATATTTACGTCGCTACACAGCACCCGCCCGTGGTTCAAACGCGTGGAAAACGATTTACAAGCAACGAAGTGCAGTCGAACGGGTCATTGCATATCTCAAAGAATTCTTCCAATTAAATAATGTTCGTTATCGAACAGGAAAACGAGCAAAAGTACATTTTGATTTGACGCAATTGGTTTATAACGGAGCGAAGCTAGCGTGTGGTCGTATAGCCAAATCACTCTCCAAAAAGGAGTTAGATCAGGCTGTGTAACCAGATTTTAAAAACATCAAAAAAAAATTGGATCCTTGTGTAATTTTTGAGATAGGCTTTATGAAATTGATTCAATTGTGTAAGAACTAAAGAAATAATCGCCACACTAACATCAATACACTCACTATTTTCTTATAAAAAGGGGTTTGGTAGTATAATTTGCACTAGTGTTCCACATTCATTGTTTCTTCTTTTTAATACTTTAATTCCCCATTCCTCACCAAAATAATGTTTGATCCGTTTATCGACATTGTTTAACCCTATTCCTGTTGTATGTCCTTTACCCTTTGGTATAGGTAAACCAGAACTAGCAAATTGACATTCCTCTATTCCTACACCATCATCAGTAATATCAATAAAGATGTTTTGACCTTCAGAATAAGTATGAAGAGAGATTTGTATCGGTTGTCCAAGAGGTTCAAATCCATGAACAATGCAATTTTCTATAATTGGCTGCAATGTAAAGATTGGTAGATTTATAGTCTCTAATTGTTTATCAACATTTATATCTATTTGGATCATATCCCGATAACGAGTATGCTGTATACTCAAGTAATTTTGAACATGTTCAATTTCTTCTTTTAACAAAACGAGTTGGTCAATATTACGTAAACTATATCTAAGTATCTTTCCAAGTAAATATGTAACATCTTGTGTTCGGTCTGCATTTTCTAGATAAGCGATCCGTGAAATTGTATTTAGCGTATTAAACAAAAAATGGGGATTTATTTGAGACTGTAGCGCTTTAAGCTGTGTTTCCTTTAACATTTTTTCTAAATTTGCTCGTAACTGTAACTCTTTAATCAGCTTTTCGCTTTTAATTGACAACTCTTTTTTTGTAAGATATGCATCCCCTATTTTCACAATATAATTCGCCGTAACAAAAAGAAGTTGGGCGATCGCTTGTACGCGACTCTTACTTTTATATTCTAACTTTTTGAAGTGATTTATCATCGTCTCTTGATCTAATTCCAACTCCTCTAGTTCCATTTTCATATCAGAATACCCGACTATTTCTTCTTCCTCCATTAATACTTGTCCACAAAGTACAGATCCTAAATACTGATTACGTAAAATTATAGGAGCAGCAAAATCAATTAAACCCGAGTGACAACGGTGGATAACGGGACGGTTACTATCAGCAGCCATCTTCCCCACTCGTTCATCTGAAAGGATACATCGGTGCAATCCCTCCTTGCTCGTGCGAATATACGTACAAAAATTAGTAAAGTTACTAGCTTTTGTTATAGGGACACCATTAGCATCAGTAATGATAACAGCTACACCAGTTGCTTCAGCAAACTGGTCTTGTATTTCCTGTAACTTTTGGATATTTACAAAATCTCCTAAGGTCTTATTCATCGTGGCAACCTCCTTTTTTAAAATGTATAAAATAATCCTAACAAAATAATTAAAACTGGAGGTATATAATCTAATCCTCTTATTGAAATAGCCTTTGAAATTACAAGCCCTATTCGTTGCCCTACAATAATAAGTAAACCGCCCATAGAAGAAATAAATATAACTATCAAAAGTATCGGATAACCGAAGATCACGGCTCCTATTCCTGCAACGAAGGCATCGAGTGATATAAATACCGAGATCAGGATTCCTTCCTTCAAAGAAATCGTTTCTATTTTATATTTTAGTGTATGTTCCTTATTCCGTTCTTTAAAAATAGAAAACAGTCTAATAATTCCTAATGATACTATCAAAAGACCACCTGCTATAGATGACTGTCGTTCTGAAAGAAACATTTCTTTTAATAGATGCCCAGCAAAACCTGATATAAGTAATGTTATACCTGTTATAGCTATTAAAGTGCCGATGATATATGGTGGAAATTTAATTTGTCTTAACCCATATATAAGTCCAATTGAAAAACTGTCAAATGAAAGTACGATACTAAGCATAAATAATGTAAAAAGTTCTAGCATCTATTCTTCCCTTTTTTTTAACATTACATAATTCTGTTAAAATATAGTTTATTAAGCTTTTCCTTTTTCAATAGTTTTTCATTTTGTCTAAATTGCTTTGGCGGCTGTCCCTCAAACTTTCTGAATACCCTTGTAAAGTAATTAGGGTCTGTAAAGCCGCATAGTTCACTTATTTCTGTAATACTCTTATTACTCCGAATCAATAATTCTTTAGATTTCTCTAATCTTTTCATTGTTATAAACTCGGTAAAAGTCATACCAGTCACTTGTTTAAATAAACGACTAATATATTGTGGATGAAGATGAACAATTCCTGACATTTGATCTAAAGTTAACTTATCCGTTAAATGAATATCAATATAATTATTCATTGTCTCTATGACACTATTAGATTGGTCGGCCAAAAAAGTGTCATCCTTTGTATCATTGATATTATCGATCACTTTTTTTATAGCTTCTACTACCTCAATTGGGCGAACTGGTTTTAATAAAAAATCTTCTGCCCCAATTTTTATGGTTTGCAATGCATAATCAAATTCATTGTAAGCTGTTAAAAATACTACTTTTATGTTTGGATCATGTTGTTTTATGATTTTTGCAGCAGTAATACCATCCATAATTGGCATCTTGATATCCATTAAAACAATATCAATTTTATTATTTTTAACTGTATCTACTGCAGAAACTCCATTCATTGCTTCAATGCACTTCAGGACACCAATATTATCTTTATCGAACACATCTCTTAATACTTCCCTTTCAAGTGGTTCGTCATCAACAATTAATAAGTTCACGGCCGTCCCTCCATTTCCGCTTTCTAGAAAACGTTTTCAAAAAAAGGCTGATATAAACTAAAGTACATTGCTTTTCTCTAAATTTATTCTATTATAAATAGTATTTTTAGGCTTCCAACAATCAAACTTATACTTTGTATGAGTTTCAAACCCTAGTCTACTACATTGATAAGTAGTTTTATATCCATTTTTCTTTATAACTTTAAACCATTTGCATGTTGCACAACAATGATATTTATCCAAGATTATCCCTCTCTATAATGGTGATTATTCTATACAGCAATCAAAATTTGATTATTATAAAAATTTAAAATATTAACGCTGTTTATATAATAATATTACAACTTAGAAGTTTAGAAAAGCCCTTCCTTCTATTACTTTTTCGTTCGGTGGAATATTAGGAAGGGTTTCTGTTTATTATTTTCTTAATTTTTTTGACGCTTACGATATATAGCCAATGTTACATCAACCTATAGGCTATTTTTAAAAGAATCCTAGTTTATTCGGGCTGTAACTTACTAATAAGTTTTTAGTTTGTTGGTAGTGTTCTAGCATCATCTTATGATTTTCTCTGCCAATACCAGATGCTTTATATCCTCCAAATGCTGCATGAGCTGGATAAGCATGGTAACAATTTGTCCAAACTCTTCCAGCTTGAATTTCTCTACCAAAACGATAAGCTGTATTAATATCGCGAGACCAGACTCCTGCTCCAAGGCCGTAAAGAGTGTCATTGGCAATGGAAAGTGCTTCATTATTGTCAGAGAAAGTTGTTACAGATACGACTGGACCAAAAATCTCTTCCTGGAAAACCCTCATCTTGTTATTTCCTTTAAATACAGTAGGTTTAACATAGTAACCACCTTGAAGATCGCCGCTTAACTCTTGTCTTGCCCCACCTATTAAACAATTCGCTCCTTCTTGTTTGCCGATTTCTAAGTAAGAAAGGATTTTCTCAAGCTGTTCTGAAGATGCCTGTGCTCCCATCATCGTTTCAGTATCAAGAGGGTTACCTTGCTTTATTTGCTTTACTCTTTCTAATGCTCTTTCCATAAAGCGGTCGTAAATATTTTCATGAATTAATGCACGAGATGGACATGTACAAACTTCTCCCTGATTTAATGCAAACATTACGAATCCTTCAATCGCTTTGTCTAAAAATTCATCATCTTTTGCAAATACATCTTCAAAGAATATATTTGGTGATTTCCCTCCTAACTCAAGCGTAACAGGGATAATATTTTCAGAAGCATATTGCATGATTAATCGACCTGTAGTCGTTTCACCTGTAAAAGCAACTTTGTTTATTCTTGGACTAGAAGCTAAAGGCTTACCCGCTTCAACACCAAAACCATTAACAATATTGACAACACCTGGAGGTAATAAATCTTGAACTAATTCTGCCCAAATTAAAATAGAAGCTGGTGTTTGTTCAGCTGGTTTTAATACCACACAGTTTCCAGCAGCAAGAGCTGGTGCTAACTTCCAAGTTGCCATTAACAATGGGAAATTCCATGGGATAATTTGTCCGACAACTCCTAGTGGCTCGTGAAAATGGTAAGCGACTGTATCGTTATCAATTTGACTCGTAGAACCTTCTTGAGCTCTAATCACTCCTGCAAAATAACGGAAATGATCTATAGCTAATGGTATATCAGCATTTAATGTTTCACGTACAGCCTTTCCGTTATC
This sequence comes from Alkalihalobacterium alkalinitrilicum, assembly GCF_002019605.1. NCBI lineage: Bacteria > Bacillati > Bacillota > Bacilli > Caryophanales > Bacillaceae > Alkalihalobacterium > Alkalihalobacterium alkalinitrilicum. Next base: position 1,593,251 of record NZ_KV917368.1, read on the forward strand.
CCACGTTTCTGCGACTGCTAACGTTTCAAGATTTTCTTCCATACGATCGGCAATCTTATTTAAAATTGCAGCTCTTTCTGTAACCGAAGTTTTCCCCCAGCTATCTTTTGCTTTATGGGCTGCATCTAATGCCATGTCAATATCTGCAGAAGTAGAACGGGGGACTCGACAGAACACATTTCCAGTAACAGGCGTAATATTATCGAAATATTCTCCGTTCACTGGTTCGATCCACTCACCCCCGATAAAATTTTTATATTGTTCCTTAAAACTTACTTTCGCTCCAGTTTGATTAGGTTGTAAATAAATCATCATTAATTCCTCCAATTTTTTTTATGGTTCTACCATTTTTATTCATTTTTCATACGAGAAGATGATATATTGAAACTAGTTTTTAATTGTCTTGTATCTTTTAAGTTTAAATAATTGATATAAGCAAAAATATATAAACTATTGTGGCTGTAATGTTCCGAACACCGACACTGCGGCCTCAGCAACTTCTATATCATCTGCTACTGATCCTCCACTTACTCCCACTGCACCTATAACTCTACCAGCTATTACAATCGGGATCCCTCCTCCAAACAAGACTACTCTACCGTTATTTGTCGTATTTATACCGTAGAGTTCACCCCCTGGCCCCCCTAACTTCGATAATTCGTCTGTTGGTATTTTTAATGCGACTGATGTCCACGCTTTATTAAGAGAAATATCTAAACTCACTAATAAAGCCTCATCCATCCGATGACTTGCCACTAAGTTTCCACCATCATCAACAACTGTAATCACCATTGGAACCCCGATTTCTTTAGCTTTTTCTTCAGCACCAGCTATCATTTGTTTTACATTCGCTAAGTTTAACTTTGACATTATTCCTCTGCCTCCCTGATATTCCATATCTTTTAATTACCTAGAAAAGAACAATAGATTAAATAAGAGGTAAACCTTTTACTAATCTAGCAGCATTTTTTCCTAGTTTTCTTTCGTTTCCTTTCGTTTCGGTGATATACGGTTTTTCTAGTTTTTCATGATAAACTTTCATTTTTTCACCTTCTATGATGATTTTTACTTGAAGAGGGATTAAACCGTTTTTGCAATCATTACTTTGTTTAACATGATAGGGAACTCCTTCCTCTTCAAGACCTGCACATAATTCTTTTATGTCTAGAAAACTAGTCATTTCTCGATAAAATATAGGGATAAATATGTTCCTGCTAACCATGGACTGCACCACTTTGAACTTTTGAGGACAGTACCAAACCAGTAGCTACAGCATTTCTCGGCCCCTCAGTCCCTCGTATATTGGCAAAACCAGCAACGATGCCGTATTTAGATAATTCATCACTAATCATTTGTGGAATTTCAAAGTCAAGAGCTGAACCACCTAACATGACAACAAAAGATATATGCCTAATGTTCTTTGTTGGAACAACCTGTTCTAGTGAACGTAAAGCATTTGTGACAAACACTTTTCTCTTGGATTCACGGCGGATCGTTCGTATTTTCTCTATCGATTCTCGAATTGGTAAAGGTGTTAAATCATTTTCTTCACGGATAACGACTTTTCCAAATGTATATGGCGGATACGGTTCTTCTGAAAAAAGTATCGTTCCATCTTCTAGTTGCATATGAAATAAACTCAACACTTTGCCTAACGGGTATTTTTTAATTTTTTCAGCAAGTTCTTGATCTTGGAGTGCTAGCTCGGAGTTTATAAGCATGGTGACCATATCTCCTGCACCAGCTAAATGAGTTGTACAAATCTTTCCCATCTCATCTATAGTAGCTGCATCTGTAGAGCCCCCACCCATATCAAGGATAACGATTGGTTTTTCCGTTCCTGGTGTAGTGAGGGCGCCTTTTATTGCCATTTCAGCTTCAACACCGCCCACTTCTACTGGAATACTTAGTTCCTCCTCTAGTAGTTCGGCCACTTTACTAATAGAAGTAGTTTCCGTCTTAACCATTGACGCAAGAGCAACACCACTTTCCATCGATAGCTCACCAGCCATCGCCCCACTAATGGAAGTCGGAATTCCAGCATCAACAGCTAATAGATCCGTGATATAAATTTCGTTTGCAGGTTGACCTGTTAAATCTGCTAAATCTTGTCTAAGACCATTTAACATGCCGCCCACATTCGTACCTGTTTCACCTCTTACGTCGATTAATGTATCGATTTTCTGATAAGCTTCCATGATCTTTTGAGCACCATCATTGATTGAAACTTGGGCGTGTTTAGAAGTTCCGCAAAGAGTTATGCTGCCAGCTTCAATTTTTCTTTCAACGATTTCGCCCTGTGGCGTCCGGATAACTACTGCAGAACGGTTTCCTACTAATGATTTTGCTACAGGCGCAATTTGTTTTGTCTCATCTGGATTTAAACTAAAAACGGTCGATAAACCATATGGGTTACTTATCATTCTTATTACATGTCCTGGTAAAGCGACCTCAACGGCTGCAAGCTTTCCGATAGGGACTTTCTCAATAATAGATACTTCATCTACAATAGGTATTTTATGATCTAATCGGTTATGAATAAGTACACCGTCATCCTTTTGTACAATTGCTCCAGCGATGGGTACTCTTCTTGAAACTACTTTGTTGATAGTAAAAGCGACCCATTCATAATCAAAATCTTTCGGAACCACGACAATATATTCTTTTGTATTTTCTTCATCTATAGATAATTGACTTAATCGATCAATTAAGATTGTTTCTCCAACACCCAGACCTGCCCCTCCTGGTGTATCTGGGTTATGACCAATCATCGAAGATTCAGTAATGATCGTTTCGCTGATTAAGTCCATCGCTAGATCACCAATTACTGGAACTGCGTCATTGATTCGGATTTGATTAATACTTGAAAGGTCAATCCCTGCTTTTGTTACTGCTTTTTTCAAACAGATGGATACCCCTTTTACATTGTCGATTGTTCCCTTTACCCCTGTTGTTGGAACGAGGTGCTGCGCCAAAAATTTTGTTTCTGACTCGCTGATTTCAGCAATCGCTACCTCTGTTGATGAATTACCAATATCAATCCCGGCAATGATTTGCTTGTTCATATTAAACCTCTTCTTGACGCAGGATTCCCCGTCTTTCGTAAACATCAGCGGCTTCTTTAATTAATTTTGCATTTTCTATTGCACCGTACTCCTGCTCTAATTCATCTGCAATTGCCTGCAGTTCTTCTTTTGTAGAACGGTTTGGTCGAAGAGCATTATACATTTCTAGTATTCTTTTATCTGAAATTTTAATCAGTTCAGCAGCACGACGAAAATTTTTTCCTAATTGAACACGGTTCAGGCTTTCAGCAATTTCTGCGTGATACAACACTGTTTCTGGACTTATCCGAATATCCTCACTGGAAATTTCTCCATTTAAGGCAGCGTCTAACGTTAATTCATCATAGGATTTACCTGTCGGAGTAAATATTAAATCCGTTCTATGTTGACCAAGTGGGTAATCTTTTTTAGTTAGCTTACTCATTATTAAACCTCCTCTTTTATTAAAAACTTGTAATCTACTTCTATTGATCTTTTATTTTTTACTACACACTGTGCTTCTTTTAAATATAAGATAGCGGCAATGGCTTGATACTTTGGTCTGGCCATTTGATCATTAACAACAGGCACAGGATCAACGCTTTCTCCTAATGCATATAAAGCGGCATTTCGACCAATCGCTCGATACGTATCAAGAGTAATTAGCGGAGATTGTGGAAATAATTCTAAATTACTTAACGGATCTAAATCTTGTTGGTGAATGACTGTCGTTCCTCTCGATTGCAACCCAATTCCTATACCTGACCCACTTAGTTTAGCGGCTTCATGCCCCATAAATGCTAGGTCTGACGTATGGTAACTGCGAATAACTCGCGGTATGCCTCCTTGTTCCTCGATACCTGATATAAGTTCCCTTAGCACCATGGCATGATCTACTTTTACAATTGTCAAATTCATTTCTTTACCAAAAGCAGGGGAAATACAGATAACCACTTCTTTTGGGTTCACACTTTTTTTGGCTAAATCTAATTCAGTTAGAGACATATCAATTGAAAACGAACCAATAGTCATGTTCTTTCCTCCCTTCTTATTTTAATAATCACTCGGATTAATGGCTTGTCGTATATTTTTGATTTCATTCCAACGCTCTTCGCTGAGTCGATAACCTGTTCCTGGTCCTGTGTAGTCATTTTCGTTATTAACAGCGCTAATGACGATATTGTCGCTATTAATAATGGCTGATGTGTGTAAGTAATCTCCTGCAACACGATGTTTCAGCATATTAAAGATCCGTTCTGCAGTTTCTGTAAATCCGCGTCTTGCAAGGATCAGAGCGATATCAAACCCTGTAATTCCTTCCTTTAAAATTTTCTCTGCTGCCTTTAAGTCTTCAACGACATTCCGTTTTGGCATGTCACTGCTGCCATTTGCGTATGTTGCTGCTTCAATCTCTTCTTCCGTAATCTCTGGAAAACCAAGTTCTTCGAAAATCGCTTGCATCGCTTTTGCAGCTTTATACCGAACTTCAATGACTTCATTTTCTTTAACTGGTTTTATTCCACCATCCACCATCATATCTCGTTGGATAATTAAGTAATCATCAACATCCGAGGAATCCATGTTTGATCCTGCAAACATATCGTCACTGTTTGGTACAGCACTAAAGCCAGAAAAAATAAAATCTGTACCAGGAAGCATTTGACAAAGCATTTTTGCACTGCGGCGAATTTCAGAGTGAGAAAACGTTTGGTCATTCCCCGAAGCAACTTCAAGGTCAAACATTGTTGTTGCTAGATTTTCTGCAAGGACAGCACGGATACCGCTTGGAACAGACGCAGGTATACCGATACAACTGATTGAACCATTTTGTAGCCCTTGCACCCCAGCGCCTTTGGCCATCATAACGCAGCGGACTTCTAAATAGAGCATCGATTTACCTTCTGCTCCAGCCATCTGAACTTCTGAACCCGTTCCAGACGTAAAACGCATTTTAGAACCGCGTGAAGCATAAGCAGATGCTAAGAATGACTTCGACCATGGTGTGTCGTCACCATCCATGAAGACTGATTCTGTTCCATAAATTGAAATCGTTTCAGCATATGTCGTAAGTCCGAGCATCGCTAGGCGTAATTCCGTTGCTTCTTCTAAGGCATCTTGGGTTAATATTCCGTTTCTAGCTGTTTGTGAGCCAACCAAAAGGGCGAGCGCATTAAATGGGGCATAACGAACAATACCGACAGTCGTTTCTTGTTCGTCAAATCCAAGAATACCTGCTTCTGCTGCATCAGCCACCATAAGTACAGGGTTATCTCGAACGTTTGTAACATGACATTGGTTAGAAGGCATCTTTCTCGCTCTCATTTTTTGAAGAGCCATCATCATTTCAACGACGTTTAGATGATTTAGCACTTCGACGACTTTTGCAGGAGTCATGCCTTTAGTAATGTTTAAAATTTCTGTACGGGAGACATTAATATCTACTAATTTTCTAGCAATATCCAAACTGTCCAATTTCATTACGTCACTTGCCGTAGCTGCATCAATCGTATAATCAGCAATAAATTGGTCCATCATGTCAAATTCTTCTCTAGCTTTCCCGTCTAATTCAAGGACTCTTCCATTTTCAACTTTAATAGAAGGTTTTGGATCATTAGGACTAGCCATCGCAACAAATCCTTGTTCTGGCCATTCATGGACAAACCCATCCTTATTTACTGGTCTTTCTTCTAGAACTTGAAATCGTTTTGAACGTTTGACAGATGTAACTGTACTCTTCATAAAAACACCCCTTTACTTCTATTTAACTTAAACCGATTGCCTTTTTTGTTCATTTAGTTCAATATCTTCAACCACTTCTTGATGTTCACTAGGTAAATGTTTTCTTATTAGCCTATCGTAAATAGCTCCTCCTACAACGGCCCCAAGGAGCGGAAAGATGATAGGAACTAAGAAATACCAATTCGCTGCTGGTAATGCCACCTCTCCCCAACCAACTAAAGAAGTGAAAAGTTTTGGCCCGAAGTCACGGGCGGGATTCATAGCAAACCCTGTTAAACTACCAAATGCACCACCTAGAATGGCTACTAAAATACCAACTGCTAGAGGGAACAAATACTTCGGAGGTGCAAATGCATTTCGCTCGTCTATAAATGCGAAAATCCCTGCTATTAACACCGCTGTGATGACCAACTCTATTATGCCAGCACTAAACCAACTTAAATAAGGAGCTGGAAAGGTAGAAAAAATGCTAGCCATTCCTTGACTTTCTACACTACCTATCAATATTCCAGTCGTTTCTTGGTAGGCTTGAAACGCTTGATAGTATAAAAAGTATACGGTTGCTGCACCTGTAAAAGCTCCTACTACCTGTGCAATAACATATGGAATTACTTTTTTCCATGGAAAACCACGATACAAAGCTAAAGATAATGTAACAGCAGGATTAATATGGGCTCCAGAAATTGTCGCAGTCATATAGAGAGCCAATGAAATCCCCATACCCCAAATGATTGAAATCTCCCACATACCAAACTCACTGCCATTAAGTACTAGACTTGCAACACAACCAGCACCGATAAAAATAAGAATAAAGCACCCAATAAACTCAGCTATAACTTCACCTTTAGTTACTTTCATTTGTTCCCTCCTTTTAAGCGTATTTTTAGATCTGAATTTTTTAAATATTCAGTTGTTATACCTAATTCTAAATTGAAAGCGCTTTCTTAACTCTGTAAAATCAAAATACTTTTTAGGATAGAATATACTTTTTTAAGTAATGAAATAGCACTGTAAAACATTGAATACTGAAAATGTAATTTTTGTTTTATTATTGGATAGTTAGCTTTGATTAGAAAAACAACTAAGTTGGGATGATCGTTCTTATCAACTATTTTTCCTTAAAAGCAAAACACCTTTACCACTATCAAGCGGTAAAGGTGCCTGGCACCCGTATTCGTTACGGATTTTAATTGACGTATTTATTTATAGAAAAATCACCCCAAAACAAGCTTATTGCCCTAAAATTTTGGGTTTGTCCATGACTTTCTTCCTCGATTGTGACAAATAATATATTAATTCACTGAATACGGCTGCTAATATCCCCATTAATAACCCATTGGAAACGAGCGGTTAAACGATTACAGGTATTTGCAGAAATGCCTCTGTTGGAATGTTCATGATTGCCATTCCTAACAAAGCTGGAAACGCAATGCGATAAATAGATTTTGAGGTAAATTGGAAGCCTTCAATATTTCTAAGTGCAGACGGAAATAACTGCAAATACGTCACAAACAAAATCGTATTCCCTACGCTGTGATGTATAGTAGAAAAGAATGTACTTAATGTTGGGATAGCGCCTATAATGAAAAATAGGACCGAACCAATGAGAAACCTATCTTTAATTCCTGTCGATTGTAAAAAAACGAGTGAAGATGCGTAAGGGGCATAATGGACAAGTCCCAACATACCAGATATTGATGTATACCCTCTGGATAGCATGAGAGGTGAACGATATTGCTTCGGTTGAGTCTCCCTTTCATAGATATCTTCCGCGCCTTTTAAAGTCGCGATCGTTTTGGTTGTATTTTATAACCCAGTAATGACAACGATCAGCACAATTCCCCATGCAAGACTTAGCTCACCCCACGAAAAGCATGTAAGGAAAGGAGTTGTTTTTACAGTACTGACAGTTTCATGCTGAAAAAGGGAAACCGTCCCAATCCAACCATCTACCATTCCTATAAGTAAGGAGAGGTTACTTATAACCCCCTTCCCTTTTACATTTAGATAAATCGTGAAAGCAGCGATCATAAAAGAAAAACAAGCCATATAAACATCAATATACTCACTATTATTTAAACCTAGCATTCCTTTAAGAAAAATATAGATTAACTGATTGGCAAGCAGTAATAAAAAGACGAACATCACAACTGGCGTGAACCATTTCTTTAATAGATTCGCAAGTCCAAACATTCCTAAAATAGAAACTAGCAGACCAGAGATAATAGCTCCCACAGCGATGCTTCCACCTATGGTTGTTAACTCCATATTTAAAGTACTGGCGGTTGCTGCTAAACTTAAAATAACCCCTATCTTATCCTCCCAAAATTCACAATGGATAGTTCGTATCATTTCGCAACAGACTTTGAATGCACTCCATTTGCAAGTACTTCCCTCATTACATAAAAAAGGGATATACCTTAATACACCAAATACATTACCAGTTAAATTGTCTTCTAATCGTTACGTTAAATTTGAACCAAGACCACTAATTTCCCCTCTAATTTCAGCTATCATTTGTATTCCCCTACCTAATTGGAATTTAATGGACTGTCCCTCTTCTTTAAGGCAACATATTAACTCATCGTGATGGTGAACTGCCCATGTCAAGTAGACAGTCTCCCCTCTCACATTTCCCCCATGTTTCATTTTAGGACAGTGTATTAAAACGGCACATTTTGTAATTTTTTTATTAATATTCACTTTTGGAAAACTATTCTTATTGGTATGTCAACACTAAATCAAACAATTTTTTTAGGGGCTAAGTTTCGATAACTTGCTGGACTTTGATACCCCAGGGCACTGTGCGAACGGATGTTATTGTACCAATTGATATAATCAAACAGTTCAAGTTCTAGGTGGTTAAGGGAATGGAACTGCTCCCCATGAATTAGTTCTGTTTTTAAAATCTTAAGTGTCGCTTCTGCCACTGCATTATCATAAGGGTTTCCTTTATCGCTCAATGAACGTTCAATCTCATTTTCACTTAATAATTCATCAATAGCTACGTTTTTAAACTCAGATCCGCGATCTGTATGAAAGAGTTTTACATTCTCTAATGGCCGATTAACCGTTGCGAAGGCGCGTTGAACCAAAGCTGCGTCTTTGCGTTTTCCAACGCTATAACCAACTAGTTCTCTATTATATAAATCAATTAAAAAACAGACGTAGCTCCAATAATGTCCTACTTTGACGTACGTTAAATCACTAACCAGTACGGACATTTCTTCATTCACTTGGAATTCCTGATCTAATATGTTTCGAACGGATTCTTCATTTGGCTGAGAGCTCATTGGTTTGTAGGAAGGTTGTGCATACTTCGATTGGATTCCGAGCTCTTTCATCAACCTTCCTATGCGACGTCTGGAAACCTTGTGACCCGCTTTTAAAAGCTCTCGTTTTATTTTACGAGTTCCATATACTTTACGGTTTTCATTAAAGATTTTTAGTATTTTTTCTTTTAATTCTTGTTCTTCTGTAGCCTTTTCCTTTTCTTTTTGAGCAGCTACTTCTGTTTCATAATAAAAGGTGCTTCGAGCTATTTGTAGGACTTTGCACATTGCTGATACCGAATAGAAGTGCCGATTTTTCTCAATGACTTCTATTTTCGCCCCATGATCAGCGCGGCTTGCTTTAAAATATCGACTTCCATTTCTAGCTGTTTATTTCTTTTTCTTAACTCAATCAATTCTTGTTCCTCTGGACTTCGATTGTCTTTCTCTTTGAAGGAACCAGACTGTTGAAACTGAGTAATCCACCTGTCTAAAGCAGACGGAGTTAATTCATATTCACGGACAATATCTTGACGACTTTTTCCACATTCATATAAAGCAACCACTTGCTTCTTGAATTCTGTGGTAAACGTTCTTCTTTTTTGGGACATAGTAGATTCGCTCCTCACTCGTTATATGTTATTCTACTAGCCCTTATTTTTATTGTCCAACTAAGTGTAGCCTATCCATATTTATAGTGTCTCATAATAGAACATTCAAAATCTAATTCTTTTTATAAATCTAGTAAGAGTAAGTATTAATAAATTGGCACAACTATTGCAATTCAATATTCAAACGAGTAAAGGAGGACAGGTTTCACCATTGTAATTTCCATTCATAATATTAGGAGGTGCTAGTTTTGGAGACAAATGCAGAAATATTGTTAAAATCAAGGCAAATTAAAGTGACTTCTGAAGAAGGTATTACTCTTGAAAATCAGTGGACAGCTATTCAACACTTAAAGGGAGATTTAGACAATTTAGGTATTGGCCCCGAAGATATAGCTCTTTGTCATGATTCAGGAAGGAGTGGTAGAGAATGAGTAAAGATCTTGCGCAAATGACGATATCTGAATTGGCACCAATGTTACGTCAGGGTGATATTTCTCCAGTTGACATTACTAAATCCTTATTTAAAAGAATTGATGATTTCGAAGGTCAAATTAATGCCTTTATCGAGCATGATTAGGACAAAATAATAAATTTATCGAAACAAGCAGAGCAAGACATACAAGCAGGAAACTATAAAGGAAATCTTCATGGCATCCCATTAACATTAAAAGATATTCTTTATTTTAAAGGTGAGAAGGTCACGATGGGTTCGAAAATACATGAAAATTTTATCCCAGATTACGATGCTACTGTCATAACTAAGCTAAAAGAAGCAGGAGTTGCTTTTAGTGGAAAGTTAAATATGCATGAATATGCTTGGGGTGCCAATACAACAAACCCTCACTTTGGTCCATGTCGAAACCCTTGGAATACTGAAAAAATTCCTGGTGGCTCAAGTGGTGGATCAGGGGCCGCTGTGGCTGCTGATATGACAATAGCCTCACTCGGCACTGATACGGGTGGATCCATTCGTATTCCAGCATCAGCATGTGGAATTGTTGGATTAAAGCCCACACATGGAAGAGTGAGTAAATATGGATGCTTCCCACTTGCATGGTCACTTGATCATATCGGACCAATGACTAAGAGTGTTGAAGATGCCGCTATTATGCTAGATTATATTGCTGGGTATGATGTCAAGGATCCGACAACAGTAGACATCCCAAAAGGAAACTACCATGATTTATTAAGTACTGATATAAAAGGGAAAATTATTGGAATAAATGAAGAGTACTTTTTCAAAAATGTCGATAGCTCTGTAGAAAAGCATGTCAGAAAAGCGATTTTAGAATTAGAGTCTTTGGGAGCAAAAATAGAAGAAGTAAAGATCCCAGCTCTTCAATATTCTGAATATGCAGAAATGATAACCATCATAAGCGAAGCCAGTACAATCCATTACGAAAATTTAATTGCTAGAGAACACGATTTTGGTGATGATGTTCGCTTCTTACTGAAACTAGGGCAACTCCCGTCAGCAGTAGATTATTTGCAGGCACTACAAATAAGAAAACAAATGACTAAAGATTTTGCTCAAATTTTTAAAAAGGTCGATGCCCTTATCTCTCCTACATTGCCATTTTTACCTCCGAATATTGGTGAAGATAAGGTTATTATTAACCACAACGAAGGAATGTTTCTAGATCACGTAATACGTTTTACTGGTCCAGGAAATATTAGTGGCCTTCCAGCTATTTCTATTCCATGTGGTCTCCATCAAGGATTACCAGTAGGAATGCAAATAATAGGCCCTGCCTTTAAAGAAGAGAACATTTTAAACATTGCTTATGCTTTTGAGCAAACGAACCCATTATTAGGCCAAAAACCAAACTTAGAAAAAGCAAAAATTTAACTACGCTGCTGAAAAATGGATTGAAAGAAAAATCCCTAAGGCTGGAATGAATTCCAGCCTTTTAAGTTTATATTTACTCCTTCAATACACAAATCGTAAAAGCGCTCATTTAATTGCTTCTTTCTCATTGACCCCATCAATTGATAAAGTCTGGAACTTGCTGAGATGACCTAAACTTTTTAACAGGGAGCAGTTCACTGTCCCCCATTGAGCTAATGCTTTACCAGGTTGGGGGACAGATAAAACCATTAATTCTTGGAAAATTAATCCGTGTAACAGATGGGAGGTGTACATATGACCAAGCGCAATAATAAAGGCGGAAGTAAAAATCAAAGTGCCCCAGCAAGACACGGAAAGTTAGATACGGAATTTGGTCGAGAGATTGGCGATAACAATAAAGGAACAGAATACAACTCGCGACGTGGTAGCAAATCGCAATTAAAACACCCGAATAACCATTAAAAAAGAACGAGGCTGGGACATAACTAGCCAAAAATAATAAAAAAGGGTTCCAATCATAAAAATAAAATGATTGGAACCCTTTTTCTGTTTATTTATTCTATTATCCGATACTTGATCGGCGTTCGCGGCGGTGTACTTCCGTAAGTTCACCGCCATGAACGCAAACCCCAATTCGTTTATAACATTCTCGTCGCCCCTTACGGACATTCGAGTGAAACGCAAATTAGCCTTCAGATTTCCAAAAACTGGTTCTACGTCAACCTTACGTCGGCCATAGATCTCACCCGTTTTCTCTTCTGAAAACAGCAGCTGTTGAATTAGCTTCTTTTGTTGTTCCCATTTTTCATTGATTAAGATTTTTCGATTGTTCCCTTCCTTTGCTTTGGTACATTGAGAGCGGAAGGGGCAATCTGAACAATCTTCACATTCATAAACACTGAATGCTCGTGTAAAACCATTACGATCTGTGCGGTTCGACTCGTAACGAAACGTCAGCTTTTTCCCATTTGGGCACGTAAATGAATCATCTTCCTTATGATAATCCCAATTGGCTGTCTGAAATTCGTCTTGTTTAAAATGCTTTTTCTTCTCTTTACGATATGTATTGTACGTGATAAGGGGCGTGCGCTTTCGATTATTAAGCACATCCTCATAATTTTCCTCACTTCCATAACCAGCGTCTGCGACAATATATTCTGGGAGTTCAAAGAAATGGTGCTCAATTTTATCAAGGAATGGGCGTAACGTACGTGTATCAGTTGGATTGGGAAAAATCTCGTAAGCGAGCGTATATTGACCTTCTGTCGCAATTTGTACATTATAACCAGCTTTCAGTTGTCCATTTTTCATATAATCATCTTTCATACGCATAAACGTGGCATCGTGGTCTGTCTTTGAATAACTATTCCGTCCTTTGAAGATTTCCATGTCTTTTTGGTACTTCTGTTTGCGCATGAAAAGATCTTGAAATTGTTTATGAGCTTTCTTTGGTTCTTTACGCTTTGAACGAAGGTCCTTCCTTTCGCTTGCCCCTTCACTTGCTTCAATTTGTTTAGTGTATTCTTCGACGGTCTCTTCTAACTTCTCTGTGATAAGAGAGAGCTCCTCGACTGAAAGTTCCTCAGTGCTTTCTCGCTCAATCTCAGGAATGATTTCTTTCTCCACCAACTCATCATACAATTGGTTTGATTTTTCGATCAGGCTGGCACTGTATTTTTCAATCGATTTTCGCCAAACGAATGAAAACTTATTGGCATTGGCTTCAATCTTAGTCCCGTCCTCCGATGGTTATTGTATAGGAACTTTAATTTTATCAGAGGTTGTCCTTTTTTTGTTTTGTAAAATGCAAAAACTTAAATACATACGAAAGAGGCCCCGAGAACAAAAAACTGTTCTCGGGGCCTCTTTTAATTCCATTTACTGAGTTTTGTCCCAGCCTCTTTTATGCATTACCGAACATATATTCTTAATTTTAGTTTTATAATGTCCAATTAAAAACCTACTAATTTAGATGTATATATAGAAACATTTATTTACACTTTTTTCTGATTATAGGTGACCTCGATACCATGATTATTGATATCTAGCTCTACCTGTTGAACAATGGGAAGATTACGACATGAGTTATGTCATCTACTTCATCATAGTTAATGTCTAAGCAATTAAATTGTTATAACTTAAATTCCGGTTTAAAACAAATAGTCCCCTAATCATTTTTACATCATATACAGAACGTAAGATCCTATTCAAATGTACCAATCCCCTACTTATATTGTGACTTTATATTAATTTAAATTAGAACTATCCCATATAAATGAAGTAAACAATTCGAGGTGAATTTATGCGTTGTGCAATTTACATTCGGGTCTCTACCGAAGAACAAGCCCGTGAGGGTTTTTCAATACGAGCCCAAAAAGAACGTCTTGAGATGTTTGCAATGTCGCAGGATTGGAACATTATTGATTACTACATTGACGAAGGACGATCCGCAAAAGATACGAACCGTGGACAGCTGCAACGGATGCTTGAAGATATTGTAGAAAAGAAAATTGATGTAGTTTTGGTTTATCGATTAGACCGACTCACTAGATCCGTAATGGACCTCTACAAGCTCCTTGAACGGTTTGAAGAACATGGGTGCATGTTTAAGTCATCAACGGAAGTATTTGATACGACTACACCAACTGGTAGATTATTTATTACACTGGTGGCCGCTGTGGCTCAATGGGAACGTGAAAATTCAGCTGAACGAGTCAAATTCGGTATGCACCAAATGATTGAGGAAGGAAAGTGGCATGGTGGAACGGTGCCTTATGGTTATCAATACAACAAAAAGGAACGAACACTAGAAATTAATGATGATGAAGCAACTATACTTAAATATATCTTTAGCCTCTACCAGCAAGGTAAAGGAGATAATGCAATTGCAAATATTATAAGCAATGAAATGAAATCGAGTAGAGGGAAAATAAGTTAACCTATTTTCGCCCCTCTCACAACACCGTACATACGGGTCTCGTATACGGCGTTTCAATTTATATTACAGTGTGTACTTTTAAGTAACGTTCTAAAGCAGAGGGTACTCCCCTTTGTTTTAGTCTTTTGTTTGAGATTGCTTTTTGAACAACTTTCGATAATCCGATATACCGATAACCTTTCCGGCAGAACGTTAATCCTTTCGCTTCTTCTTCAGGTATCCCTAATTGAGTTAGCGACTTGATTTGTTTTTTCGCTACCTTCCATTGTTTCCAGATGATTACCCTTAATCTTGAGCGTAATTTCTTATCTATTCGACTCATTGCTGTTTTCATATTTGCGATTCTAAAGTAATTCACCCATCCGAATATGACTTGTTTCAGTTTCAGTATTCGGTAGTCTAACGGAACACTCCAATTTCGCTTTGTCAATTGTCGAAGCTTCCTTTGAAATTTCTGTACTGAAATTGGATGAGGCCGCACTTGATATCTCTTGTTATTAGGATCATAATAATACCCAAATCCCAAGAATTTTAACTCTTTTGGGCGAGAAACTTTACTCTTTTCGGCATTTACTATCCATCCTAATTTCTCTTCTATAAATCTCACGATTGATTTCATCACTCTGTCAGCGGCTTTTTCGCTTTTCACAAAGATGAGTGCGTCATCAGCGTATCTTATGAATCGTAATCCTCTACTTTCTAATTCCTTATCGAGTTCATTCAACATAATATTACTCAATAATGGACTGAGGTTTCCTCCTTGCGGAGTACCAACCTGCGTTTCTTCATAGTTCCCATTTACCATTACTCCACTAACCAAGTATTTCCTAATTAGTGAGATGACGTCACCATCTTCTATTGTGTTGGCTATAATACGCATGAGTTTATCGTGATGAACTGTATCGAAAAATCTCTCTTTAGCGATATAAGATAGAACCATAAATAATTATCATCAAGACCTTAGGATCTTGTAAAATATATTAAAAGGAGAAATTATTATGGAATCTATCATTTAAGAATATCGTGAATACCAGTCTGTCATTAAGGGATATACTCCAAAAGTTGTTTTGAGCACCGGAAGGGAATTAAAGAAGCTAACTAAGCACCTGGAAGAGCGCTCCCTAAACTTCCAATCTGTTAAACTTGTTGATCTTGAAAACTACTGTATTGAACGAACAGAAGGAAAATCTCTTGGTTACCGAAACCTTATTGTAAGCCAAATTCGTTCCTTTTTTACCTATTTAAAACAACAGGAGTACTGCTTTGAAAATCCAAGTATCCATTTATCTTACACTAATTTAGATACCCACCAAGCTCTACCTGAAGTCGCATCTTTAGAAGAAATCCAAGATTGCCTTAAAGAGTTAAGAAGACAGGTTAACTCCTTCTTAGGGAGGCGCCAGTTTGACCCCATTCGAAAGCGGAATTTAGCCTTATTCGCTCTTATGTATGCCACTGGTATACGAGCGGGAGAAGCGGCTAATCTTCTGCTCAGTGATGTTCTTTGGGAGGAACAGGTTCTCTGTATTCGGGCTGGTAAAGGACGTAAAGACCGGCGTGTGCCCCTTGTTGGTGAGGTCCTAGAGTTACTTCAAACTTATCTAGCCACTCGTAAGGATCTTGATATGGCTTCTCCACTGTTTCTTACTTGGAGAAAAGAAGCGATGACTAACAATTTAATTGGCGTAACTTTTAAATCTTACTCTGAAATGTGGATCAAACCATTGCGACCTCATCAATTACGACATACTTGCGCCACCCACCTATTCCAACAAGGAGGAAACATTGTACATATTAAAGATTGGCTCGGTCATAAAAAAGTTACAACTACATTACATTATGCAAGGATACAAAACCCTGAGATCGCCGCTGCACTAGAATCTCATCCAATTAATGAAGCAACAATTCCAAAACGGTCGAAACTCAAATTAGTAAAAAATTTTCGTAAAAAACCAATGACTTCCTTACGACGAAAATATACGATGACGTCACAGGCTGCCCCCCTGGTTGGGAAGTTAGCGAACCAAATTGAGGAGTTTATAAGAACGGCAATTGGCATGAAAAAATACAGTAAAGGAACAATTAAAGAATTCCGATTTAGTCTAACTCGATTCTCCGTAGGTTGTCCTAACTGCCTTGAAAATGGCATAGAAACTTTACGTGGTCAAGACATTATTCGCTGGTTGAGCTCTCGTAGACAAGCTGGGATTTCTCAATGTACCATAGATAAAAACTTGTCTCACCTTCGGTCTTTTATTTCCTACGCCATGGAACGGGGCTGGCGGTCAGACAATCCAATGGAGGCACTAAAAATGGTACCTAAACAACCAAAAGAACAAGCTTACCTAACTGAAGATGAAATGATGAGATTACTATCTGCACCAGACCGATCTGAGCTAGAAGGATTTACTGATTATATGGCGCTTCTTGTTCTATATTCTACTGGTCTTCGTGTGGGAGAACTAAGTAATTTGAACATCGAAGACGTAGACATAAAAGAGGGCTGGGTCCATATTCGTGAAGGCAAAGGCCGTGACAGACAAATCGCCATTCCAAAAGCTGCTTTAAATGATTTCAAGCAATATCTTGGGTTGTACCGGAAGGAGAAATCTGGTCCATTCTTACTTAATTTAAAGGGAACTCGTATAAAGCCTTGGACCGTTACTAGACGTATTCGCCATTATGCAGAAGTCGCCAATATTCAAAAACCTGTAAGCCCACATACCATTCGTCATACCTTCACCGCCCACCTTATTAAACGTGGAGGCCGGATTGAAGTCATCGCAAAAGCTTTAGGGCATAAGACATTAGCTGAAACGAGTGCCTATGCTCATGCAGATTTTGAAGATCTCAGAAAAGCAGTCAGTTTATTACGTAAAAATATACCACCTTTGTCAGGAGAGAAAAAAGATGATGAATGAATCTACGATTCAAGAGTTTCTAGAATATGCACAAATGGTTCGAGGATGTCGTCCCAAAACCGCTGAAGCTTACGCCATTGATCTAAAAGTAATGAATACTTTCTGCACTATTTACTATCCACACGTGGATAATCCCTCTAAAGCTAAATTGGTTGTGGATTATATTCGTTATCTTCGCGTTGAGCGAAAAAATGCCTCAGCTGCGGTTGGTCGAAAGTTGGCAACTCTTTCAGCTTATATTGACTTTCTCATCCTGATGGAACTACTAGATTCAAAACAAGATCAACGTGAAAAATGGCCGAAACTACTAGATACACCAGAGCGTCTTCCAGTCGTACTTGAAAATAAAGAAATGCAGGATATTCTTTCTCAACCAGATACCACCACAATTCTTGGCCGTCGCGACCGAGCAATTCTTACATTAATTTATTCTGCCGGTTTACGCGTGAGTGAAATTTGTTCTTTGAAAGTGGTAGACGTCAATTTCACTGAAAAACAAATCCTTATTTCT
Source organism: Alkalihalobacterium alkalinitrilicum (assembly GCF_002019605.1). Classification (NCBI taxonomy): domain Bacteria; kingdom Bacillati; phylum Bacillota; class Bacilli; order Caryophanales; family Bacillaceae; genus Alkalihalobacterium; species Alkalihalobacterium alkalinitrilicum. Next base: position 1,611,136 of record NZ_KV917368.1, read on the forward strand.
GGTAAAGGGGGACGTCAACGTTATGTGCCACTGGATTCCATCGTAGAAGAGGCTCTTGATGAGTACTTAGGATCTAGAACTAGCGAGATTCCTGAACTCTTTGGAAGCAAAAAAGGTGGTCCCCTCACTCCTCGTGCGATCCAATACATGGTTAAAAAATATGCAGAAGGAGCTAATATTGATAAGAATGTGACTCCACAGAAATTGCGGCACACTTGTGCTACGCACCTTCTTCAAGATGGGGCTCAGTTGGTGTCCATTCAAAAATTACTTGGAAATAAAAGTTTATCTACAACTCAAATCTATTTACATATCACAATTACTGATTTAAAAGAACTTTCAAAGCAACACCCTATGAGAAAAATGCGCACCATTATGGGGCTAAAGGGAGACCCCATCAGTTCTTTTCAGACACCTTACGGTATTCGAACAGGTACTTAACAAAATAAATAGTAATCATGCGATAGAGTTAGTATTTAACAGTATTTTAGTAGTTTTTTCACCTTAAAGGTTGTATTTGGCCCTAAATTAATGTCGCTAAATCTTTCTAAGTCCATGTCTATCACCCATCTGTACCCTTCCTCTATATATGCCCTCGCTTCCTTTACAGCGTCATGGGCTCTTCTTCTTGGTCTGAAACCATAACTATGTTTAGAAAAGGTTGGATCATAAATCGGGGTTAAGACTTGGGCAATCGCTTGTTGGATGAGACGATCGGTCACGGTAGGAATGCCTAGTAACCTTATGCCACCATTCGGTTTCGGGATTGCGACCCGCCTGACTGGCATAGGCTCGTAGGTTCCGTCTTTAATTGATTTCGGATGTGGTCCCAGTTAAGTAGAAGATGTGCTCGTAGGGATTTTACAGGCATTTCATCTACACCGTGCTTACCCTTATTCTTTTCGACCCGCTTTAGAGCCGAAATCAGATTGTCCCGTGACAACAGTTGTTTCATCATTTCGATACATCCTCTCGCGTGAATGGCCGTTCTATTTGTGCCATTGTTTATTCCACCCTCTTAAAGTCCCCCACGGGATTCACCGTTTCCTCCTTTAAGTAAGTCCAATTTGGATTGTCTGTATCATCATAAACAATGAACGCCTAGCGTACATTCTTCCTAAATGTTCGGCCCTTCCTCGACTATCTTAAGCTAGTCGAGTACTATGACCTCTGCTGACTTCTGACTGTTCAGCTATTTATCGCTAAATAGGTTACCGAGTGTGCTCGGCTTATCAGTCAGACCTCCCCAGGTAAGAGTACAATCTTTCCTTCCATCTATCTGCTTCATTTACTCTGTATCACCTTTGGCAGAAAGGACTTTGTCTTGTTTAGCAGACTCACCCAATGATACCTAGCCTTATATGAAGTTCGTGTTCCTCAGACCGGAAGTTTGCCGCTCGCTTCCTTCAGATCCTGCGTCACCACAGGCACCCTTGCGTTAAGCTACTGCTACTTCTGCCTTCACAGTTCGGGACTTTCACCCTATAAATTGCACCCATGCTGGGCGCACTAAAAAAAGCACTCAAATAATGAGTGCTTTTGACGCTATCCTTTAGTGTATGTCTCTTTTATTTTTGAAACAGATCCAATAATTTTCTCAAAAATACCTATTTTTTTAGATTGATAGTTATTTAACTCCGTAGTATAAAATTGATAATTTCCTTTACCTTTTTCTTTTGCATAATACATAGCCTTGTCAGCATTTTGGACAAGCGTTTCAATATCCTCGCCATCTTCTGGATATATACTTATACCAATACTTGGTGAAACTTTCGCTTCCTTCTCATGAATCGCATAAGGCTCGGAAACTACTGATAATATTCTTTCAGAAATAACGATAATTTCTTCCTCACTCGTTTCTTCGAAAACAATAATAAATTCATCTCCACCCAGTCGCCCTGTTAAATCTTCTTCTCTAACACAGCTATTGAGTCTAATAGCTACTTCTTTTAACAAGAAGTCCCCACCTTCATGGCCTAATGTGTCATTTACCTTTTTAAAGCCATCTAAATCTATAAACATGATGCTTAGATTATGATGATGACGCTTCGATCTCGCTAAAGCTTTTCTTAAATGTTTATAGATTAACTTCCGATTGGGAAGGTCTGTTAATTCATCATAGTACGCTATTTGCCTTAAATATTCTTCTAACTGCTTTCGATCCGTTATGTCAGTAATCATACCATCTACTTTCATAATATGGTTCGACATGTCTAAATGAGGCATCGTTGAAACTTCAATCCAACGTTGACGGTTGTGTTTATCCATAATATGATATTGATTTTTCATTCTTTTTTTTGTAAATAAATGTTCGCTAAATTTCGGACCTTCTTCCTCGATAGATGTTACAACCTCTTCTAACAATCCTGCATTTTTACTGTAATCTTCTTGAGGATAAGGAAAAATAACTTCTATTCCTTTAGTAATAAACAACTCACTTTTTGAACCATTATAAGAGAAAAACGTTTGATTAAAATCTTTCAATAGTTCATTAAGATGTTCGTTCTCTTGTCGGAGTTGATGAAACTCCTTTTCAGTTTTGTGTCTTTCTTCTTCTAATTTCTCATTTTGTTTTACAAAGAGACGATATTGTCTGTTTAAAAAAAGGAAGGGGATTAGTAGAGCGATCAAAAGGAAAATTTGATAAGGTACGGATATTACATAATATATGATCAAAAACATCCCTATGCAAAAAAGGATATATGCGGTAATCTTCTTACTTCCTATAATCAAAGTATCACTCCAATTTATAATAAGGCTCGTATTGTAGAAGGGGAAACAACGCTGAAAGTTTTAATAGCTAAAAGAGCCATTTTGTAGACGATTACTATGACTTCCATTATAACAAATTTTGATGAAAATTGAATGATTTTGTCGAATTTTCACCATTACTATTTTCAGATATACTGGAAACGAAAGTTATGTAGGAAATTCTACTAATGCGTTTCCTAAAAAGAAAATATAGTAAAAGTAACATCTACAATGAGCCGTTATCCTCTATATCCAATAATAACCTGACCTAGCTAAAAAACCCCAATTCACTTTAAAGTGAATTGGGGTTAAATTATTATGATTCACAATGATCATCTGTGCACATAGCTCCTTGATGATTAGCTGTTGAAATTGGTTTTAACACTACTTCCTCGTTTTCTTCTTCCCAAACTTTTTGCAATGCGTTTAAGAATGTTTCAGTTGGCTGTGCACCTGATATTGCATATTTTTCATTGATAACAAAAAACGGTACTCCTTGAACACCAATATCTTTCGCTCTAAATTGGTCAGCCCGTACTTCTTCTTCATAAGCATTCCCTTTTAACACTTCCTCGACTTCTTGTCGGTTTAGGCCAGTAATTACTGCAAGATCAGCTAATGTCTCATGGTCACCGATATGTTTCGCTTCAATAAAATGCGCTCTTAACAAAGTCTCTGTAACCGCTTTGTCTTTTCCTTGTTTTTCAGCAAACTTTGCGATTCGATGGGCATCTAAGGTATTCGTCCGTATCATCGAATCAAAATCGAAGTCTAATCCTACCGATTTAGCTTGTGCTGCTACACCTTCAGTCATCTTTTTGGTTTCTTCTATTGACATACCATACTTCTTTGATAAATTTTCATATACTGACCCTGTTGTATCACGCTGAGCATGAGGATCTAATTCAAAGCTTTTAAATTCAATTTTCACCTGATCTTTTTGCGGAAATTTTTCTAATGCACTTTCTAGCCGTCTCTTTCCAATATAACAAAATGGACAAACGTAATCTGACCATACTTCTATTTTCATTATAACACCTCATTTATATCACTTTCTAAAAAGGATATCATACATTGATTGAAAAACTGTTAAATGTGCTCAATGTTTTCTTAAAAATTTACTAAAGTTGTGACAATTTGATCTTCAAGTTTTTTTCCGTTCTTATTTTCCATCATATTATTAATCACTATCGAAAAGATAAGAGTTTCCCCACTTTTCGTTTCAACATAACCAGAAATTGAACTAACTGTTGCTAGCGTTCCTGTTTTCGCTTTTACTCTTCCATCTGTATCTTTCATACGATTTTTAAGCGTTCCTCCGACCATTTTATTACTAACACCAGCAACAGGAAGAGAATGTAAAAATGTCGTAAACCACTTTTCCTTTTGGATGGAATATAAAAGTAGCGAAATCTCATTAGTAGGAATTAAATTAACGTGGGATATTCCAGAACCATCTCTTAGTATAATCGTTTCAGTATTAACTCCATACTGAGCGAGAGCTTCTTTGGTAACTTCCAATCCATTTTCCCAATTTCCATCGCCTTTCACTACTTTGCCGATTTCTTTCATTAATGTATCACCATGTCCATTATTGCTTAGTTTCATAAAAGGAATAAGTAACTTAAATAAAGGAACAGATTTATGGGATGTAAGAATACTGGTATCTTCAGGAGTGATACCACGTGATTTATCTCCAAGTAATTTTATTCCATTATCTTTTAACGATTGCTGAAATAAATGTAACGCATATTCGGTCGGTTCCCATACTGCAACCTTTACGATGAATTTCGTTGCGCTAATCGGAATCTGTCCATCTACGATGACCCGATTTGTACAATGTTCACGTGTCACAACAATATCTTCAATTTCCTCACTAGAAACCGTTTTTATGTTATTAATAATTTCAAAATAGTTGTTGTTTGGGTGTACTGTAATAGAGGCTTTCTGATCCATTTGCCTCGCTGGTACAATTTCTACCTTAACTGTGCCAGCATCGTAGTCTTTATCCGAAGATACAGTTAAAGCAGATATTGGTGAACCGTACCTCATTGTTTCATCACTCCATGGCAAATCGATTGAATAACGTACATTGTCATACCATGTATCATCACCAATTAAATCTCCTCGGATGATTTTCACACCTATCTTTTGCAATTGCTTTGCCATTTCGTCCATATCCGTTGGTAAAAGAGTTACATCGCCTTTCCCTCTAATATACAAATTTCCGTTTAAAATTCCCCATCTCACCTTACCATCGGTGAGTAGCTCAGTTTTAAAACGATAATCCTCACCTAAAATATTTAGTGCTGCTACAGCTGTAAGGATCTTCAGATTAGAAGCTGGTTTCAATCTAATGTTACCATTATAGTCATAAATAACTTCCCCAGTTGATCCTGAGCGGATGCTCACACTTGCCAAAGCACCATCTAAACTAGGATTTTCCAATAAAATTTGATCGATTTCTTTGATTAACCATTGCTTTCGATCACTTCCCTTGACGATATGATCTGTATGTAAATAAAAAGAAAAGAGAAATAAAAAAATAGTTATCGAAAAACAAATCCAAGCTTTCGTTTGTTTCACCGATTCACCCCCCTTTGGTTTCTCATTTTTCGTATTTTTTCTTATTTTAATAAATTCATGTAAAAAATTGAAACGAACTTGTCATTCAAATAAATACAAAGAATAAAGGGTAAATTACGCTTAAATAATTTTTTGTGAGGTGTTTAGCGTGGAACCTAACGAATTAAGGGATCATATTACCGTAGAAGACGAACATGGAAATGAAATGGATTATTCTGTTGAGGCTTTGTTTGATATGTCTGATCATACATATGCTCTTTTATCTTCAGAACAAGATACCGTTCTAATGCGAGTAGAGGATCATGAAGGGGAACAACATCTAGTAGGAATAACAGATACAGAAGAACGTGAAGCCATTTTAAGTGCATATGAAATTGCAGTTGAAGCCAACCCAGCAGAGGATGTTAATGATTTTTACTAAGAGTAAATCAATGAACAGTTACTCCAACGGTTTGTTTTTTAGAACAGTCGATGGAGTTTTTTAATATTAACCTAATTTACACCTCCCAGTTTTTTGTTCACATGAAAAAATATCATCTAACTCATACTAGATGAAGGAGGTAATCTAGCTGATGAGATATACTTTTTTTACATTACTTTTAATATTTATGCAAATTATTAACGTCCATAATAATTTAACAATAACACTAGACGACCAAGTGATTGCCACTGTAAATCGTTCAGATTTTACAACAGCTGTTTTTGAAGGGTTAGTTCTAAACGAAGAGAAATTTGATGCGTTCTTAAATAGAATTGATCAGCAAGTTTCCAGGGATCCCATAAATGCAACAATCGACCCACACGGGAAATTAGTACCTGAACAACATGGGTATGAACTAGATCGAAAAAGCTTCATCGAATCTTTTTACGCGTATTTTTATAACAATTCTTCAGCAGAAATTGAAGTACCAAGAATAATTACATATCCTAAGGTCGACAGTGAATTACTACTAAACCTGCGTACGAAACAAGTCGGTCAATACATTACTTATTTTAATAAATTTAACAAAGAACGTGCGCATAATATATCTCTCGCAGTAGACGCCATCAATAACCATGTCGTTTTTCCTGGCGAAACGTTTTCATTTAACAAAGTTGTTGGAAATCGAACCGTTGAAAAGGGATATCTACCTGCTCCAATCATTGTAAGAGGGGAATTAACAGATGGGATCGGTGGTGGGATTTGCCAAGTATCCTCTACCCTTTTTAATGCCGTCGACCAAGTAGGAGTAGAAATTGTTCAGCGCTACTCCCACAGTCGCCGTGTCCGGTATGTGCCGCCTGGACGTGATGCTACAGTCAGTTGGTATGGTCCTGACTTTAAGTTTAAAAACAACTATAATCAACCAATTCTTATCCAAGCAAGACTCTATGGAGGATCAGTTATTATTCGAGTTTTCTCTTCAGAGACCTTTATTAAGACAAAAAGTGAATCGTTAGAAAAGGCTACTAGCTTGTTCTAATAACCCTTTACTACTTACGATCATCCCATCTCAATGCATCTAAATCGAAAGAAGGTACAAGGCCTTCCTTTGCCGCTCGACTAAGAAGGGTGAAAACTGCTTCATAGCCTTCTTCACCTAAGTTTCTAGTGAATTCATTAACGTATAAATTAATATGTGCTTGTGCAACATCAATGGACATCTCTTGTGCATGACATAGAATATAATCCGCAGATACATCAGGGTTCGCCCATGCGTATTCTACCGAAGAACGAATGATTTCTGAAATTTTTATAAGATCAAGGGAACGACGAGCGATAATAGCACCTAACGGAATTGGTAAGTTAGTATCCTTTTCCCACCAATTACCTAAATCTTGCAACATATTCAAATCATAATTTCCGTATGTAAACCGCGCTTCATGAATAACAAGACCTGCATCAATTTTACCATCACGGACAGCAGGCATAATTTCGTGAAACGGCATCACAACGATTTCCCCTACTCCTCCTGGTACATTTTTAGTAGCCCATAAGCGGAAAAGTAAATATGCCGTTGAGCGCTCACTTGGTACTGCGACTCGGCGACCTGACAACACGGACGGATCATCTGATTTTTGTTTCGTTAATATTAACGGTCCACAACCTCTTCCTAACGCACCTCCACATGGTAGTAGTGCATATTCGGTTAGAGCCCACGGTAATGCTGCATACGAAATTTTAAGTATGTCTAAGCTGTTTGGTTGTGTCGCAAGGTTATTCGTAATATCAATATCTGCATACGTAACATCAAGCTTTGGAGCATTAGGTATTAAACCATGTGCCCAGGCATGGAAAACAAAAGTATCATTCGGGCAAGGAGAATAAGCGATTTTCATGTGAGAACCTCCTGTATAATTGAACTAACTTCTTGTAATTTTTGTAACGCTTCTTTTATACGCCACGAATTACGATCTCGCGGTCCAACTGGGTTTGAAATTGTACGAATTTCTAACATTGGAATATCAAATTGCTTCGCTGCAGTGGCTACCCCAAACCCTTCCATCGCTTCAGCCTTAACTCCAGGTACTCTCTTTTCTAGAGCCTGCGTCGTTTGTGCTGTACCTGTCGTTGTTGAAACCGTAATGAGCGGACCCGTTGTTACTGGTTCTCCAGCATCCAAAAAGGCTTTTACTACATCCGACACTAGGTCCTTATCAACATCGTAGCGACAGGAACCAAAACCGAGCTCGCCTATACTAGAAAAACCGTCTAACGTTTCTGCTCCTAAATCAGCTACAACAACTTCATTGGCAACGACGATCGTCCCAACCTGTGCTTGTCCAACAAAACCACCTGCAATTCCAGCATTTATTATGAGATCATATTTTTGAGTAGCTAAAACTCTAGCTGTTGTTGCCGCTGCCGCTGCTATGCCTACCCCTGAAACAACAACATCAATATTATTGTTATTATGGAGGCCACGGATTACCGCTTCTTTTTCTGCTTCTACTGAAGTGATAATAAGGATTTTTCTGTTGTCTTTATGCTTAGAGGCCTTATTATTATTTTCAATTGAGTAGTTTGGATTCAATTTATATACTCCCTTTACTTAAAACAATATATCATTATTTTACTTATTAAATACGACACTATTTTACCATAAAGTGAACCTTCATTCGGTAGGAGTTTTCGATCATTCCTCACTGAATGTTAGATGAGGCCACACGATGTGGGTCACACAATGTTGCCACAGGACGTGGCGTACTTAGTCTGTGTTCATTTGCGCTTATTACTGGCTCTTATCTCCCACTCTTCCTCTTTTATAATAGCCGACTTTATATCATTATTATTGAATAATAACAGATCTTGTTGAGAAAGTTATATACATAATACTACTATCTTATGTTTCAATAAGGAGGATTTATATGACAACCGAACAACGTCAACCGACAGAATTTGATCGATACACAGCTGCACACCTTAACCCAGAATTATTAAACCGAGTAATTGAATTAGAAAAAGATCTTCAAGCTCAAACGAATAAGGACGTTATTCTTATTGCTTATGAAGAAAGTGAACATAATCCAACTTAACATTAAATTTACCTTTTCCCTATCCATTTCTCTAATAAGAAACTTTCCCCCCAAAAATGAGACCATCTTAATTTCTTATGTGATGGTCTCTATACTATATAATTATTAATATCCAATGCATTTGGGTTAACAGGTGTGCCGTAATGGACGTTCTCGCCTTGTAAACTGTACATGATTTTTCTGTAGTAGTGGTTCCAGTTAACTTCACTACATTAACTTACCTCGTATAAAAAAATTTCATCTTTATTAATTGCAAAATAATTCCGGCAGTACAACCCGTTAAAATTCCCCATTCTGGTCCATAAAGTAACGTTACTGACAGCGTAGCCATTAATAATATCCCATCATTTTTATTCATTTTAAAGGTTAACCATAATTCTTTTATGTTTATCAATTTTGCTATTGCAACCATTATTATTGCAGCTAACGTCGGTTTCGGTAAATAGTAAAATAGTGGTGTGAAAAATAGTAGTGTTAGGAAAATGCATAATGTAGTGATCAAACTAGCCATTTTTGTTTTCGCGCCTGAATCATAATTAACGGCAGATCGTGATATTCCACCAGCAATTGGAATACTCGAGAAAAAAGAACCTACTGTATTTGCTAGTCCTAAACTTGTAAGCTCCTTGTTCACACCAATATTGTACCTTTCCTTTTTTGCAATGACTTTAGCAACTGCAATTGATTCGATATAACCAATAAATGCAATAATGATAACTGTTGGTAAAATTGCCTTTAAGATCTCCCCAGTAAACACTGGCACTGTAAATGTCGGAAAGCCTTGTGGTAATTGACCAATGATTGGGACCCCGAAATGGTCTAATTGAAAAAACGAGACACTAGCGGTGCAAATAACGACTACAAACAACGGTGTAGGTAGCTTTTTATCAACAGAATTTAAGGTCAAAATAAGCAAAATGCTGATCAATCCTATTAAAAAAGTTGCTATATGTATGTTATTTATGTTCGTAAAAAGTGCATATACGGTATGAACGATAGAAGTAGAATGACCTAATGAAAAACCAATTAAATTCTCTAATTGACTAAAAGCGATAAGGATTGCACATGCTGATGTAAACCCTTTTATCACACTATATGGAATCCATTCAATTAATTTTCCAAAATGAAAAATAGAGGAAAATACTTGTAAAAGTCCAACAAAAAGTGTAACCGTGATAACAAGACTAAAATACTCATCGGTGCCTGGCACCGCGATTGATGATACACCCGAGAAAATTAAGAGGGATACGATTGCAACAGGGCCTACCGAGAGATGCGGTGAAGTCCCAAACAAAAGATAGATCAAGACTGGAATCGTTGCTGAGTATAACCCTACAACTGGGGGAACACCTGCTAAAATAGCATATGCAATTGCTTGGGGGATAATTAAGATTGCAACGACAAGCCCAGCTACGACATCATGTTGAAACTTATTTTTCCAGTAAGACAAAAACAAAAAGGACGTCTCCTCCTCCCTATTAATCTTTTCTTTAGTTAATTGAAAAGATGTCCTGTGCCCAATATTTCAGGGTTAGTAAATGTTAATATTAGCTCGTAAATCCTTTAATCCCTTCCATTTCTACGCTGACCTTTCTTATTTAATCGAACAGGCCTAACTAATGCTTATGAAAGGAAAGTGACAATCATTATATTAAAATGGAAATTTATTAATTCAATCAAAAAAACAATGAAAAGATGGGTGATATTTCCTCTCATGTCCTCTATTTACTTTTTAACATGGATTTATTAGCTGAGGGTGTCCTTTTTATACATGAAGGCATTCAGTTAAACTTCTGGGTACGACGTAACAAAGGTATAAAGATCAGATGCATCTTGCAAGAATGTCCCCGTCCTTATACAGAACATGGAAAACCATTACAAAATCCTTAATGTTGAAGTAAGTTGAAAATCGGTTTTTACTACTAAATAATCGTAGGAACTTTTTTCATTAATCTTCGTATCGACTGGTTGGCCTCATGTAAGACGATATTTTTATCAATTGTCTTCATCCGACGATTTTCCATAACAATTTTTCCATTAATAATTGTTGTCTCAACATCCGCTCGTGAAGCCGAATAAACAATTCTTGAGATTGGATCTACATCAAAAGATGGATACGTATGAAAATTGTTTAAGTTTAAGATGACGAGGTCTGCTTTTTTACCCACTTCAATACTTCCAATTTCTTCTTCCATCCCGATCGCTTTTGCTCCTCCGATTGTTGCCATTTTAAAAACTGTTTTAGCATCCATAACTGTCGGTCCATGCATTGGCTTTTGAATAAGTGCAGCGAGTCTCATTTCATTAAACATATCTAAATTATTATTACACGGAGCACCGTCGGCTCCTAAACTTACAGAAATGTTTTCCTTTAATAAATGTGGTACTTCAGCAATACCTGAAGCAAGCTTTAAATTAGAACCTGGACAGTGACTTACTTTTACACCTTTTTCTTTGATAACCTTCTTCTCATCATCATTTAACCATATACAATGTGCTAAAATTAGACGTTCATTAGCAAGACCCAGATAGTCTAAATACATAATGTTACGCATTCCAGTTTCTCTTTCTACTATTTCAATTTCACCACGATTTTCTGAAGCATGTGTATGAACATAAACTTGATAGAAGTTTGAAAGTTGACTTACTTCTTTTAACAAATCTTCAGTACAAGAAACAACGAAACGAGGTGAAAATGCATATTTAATCCTTCCACCATCAAAATCGTTCCACTGTTCTAATAAGTCGACACTTTTTCGGATTGACTCCTTTGTATTTTCTTGTAATCGTTTCGGCACTTCATCTCCTTTATCCATCATAACTTTGCCAGATAATGCTCGAATACCGCTAGTAGCAATCGCTTGAAAAGCAAACTCCGTATGGTACACCGTTTCCATATCAACAATCGTCGTTGTACCACTTTGAATTAATTCTCCAATTCCAAGCATTGCTGAATAATAAATTGATTCTTTATCATGGGCTGCTTCTAAAGGCCATATTTTTTGTTTAAGCCAATTCATTAGTTCTAGATCATCAGCTTTCCCACGAAAAAGAGTTTGGCATAAGTGGATATGAGTTTGTACAAAACCTGGAATGACAGTTCGTCCTCTTGCATCAATAACTTTGTTAACATGACCTAACGAAAGATCTTTACCGATCGCCATAATTTGTTCGTTTTCTATATAGATATCTCCATATATGATTTCTTCATTTTGATTCATGCTTACTATTTCTGCATTTTTAATTAAAAGACTCGTCATCATGGATCCCCACTTTGCTAGAAAAATAAGACCCAACCATGCAAATCACCGTTTAATTAACTTCGGTATTTTTCTAGCTAAGTCTTTTATTGTACCAAGTTTAAATCTTCAAACTAAATGATTTTACGTGATATGAATTTATCCTATTCACTATCAGGTACTTTAATATATAAAATTTTTCAAAAATGGGCTATAAGATTGTTAGATTATTTATTTTGCTTGGGTACTCCGTGGCTGATGTTTACCTAATTTTTGTTATTGTTGATGCAGGTCCCACTTTTGTATCGAACATAAGACTTTACCATGGTAAGATCCAAAGGTAATATTTGGATTTTTTACACTAGGAAACATTCGAGAAGTAAATACTTCTTGTCCATCGTTAAGAAATATTTCAATTGATGATGTATCCACAAAAATTTGTATAATACTTAAATTACTAAGTTTACATTGGCGAATTTCAGGTTCACCAGTCTTCATGCTTTTTCTTTCAAGTGTGAAAACACATTCTTTCTTGTTATATATAATCCACACACTATCTTTTAATATAATTTCAAATGCTTCAGCTTTTATTTCATGGATATTTATTAGAAGTTCATAAGCTGTCCCTTCAAAACTAGCAAAAGTCTTTTTTTCTTCATGAACGATGGCATTATTTTTAGAAACCTTATTTCTTCTAAGTTTTTTTAGTTCTTCAACAGGGTTCTGATAGATCTGACCATTAACAAGCTTTAGTTCACGAGGTATCGTCATTGCATGGATCCAATGGTGAGAAATCGTTGGGTGCAAATCCTCATCTTGTTCAGGAACACCCATCCAACCAAATAATAGCCTTCTTCCTTTTTCGTCTACCGTTGTTTGTGGTGCGTAAAATTCAAAGCCGCGATCAAGCTCTTGAAAATTACCGTGTTCTAGCTTTCCCGTTTCATAATCTAGTGTTCCGATAAAGTAACCTGTATTATAGACGTTTTGATATAACATCCCTGTACGCTGCAGCCCTTGAGGGGAAACCAGTAATATATCATTATCACCTAGCCGAAACAAATCAGGACATTCCCACATATATCCAAAATTTTGTAACCCATTTAAGTTGGTACCAGCTACATCTCCAATCAAGGTCCAATCTTCAAGATTATTAGAAGCGAATAAAACAGCTCGTCCTTCAAGTTGTTTTGTTTGAGCTCCGATTACCATAAACCATTTTTCATTCCTTTTCCAAACTTTTGGATCACGAAAATGCGCACTATACCCTTCTGGCAAGCGGAGTACAACTCCTTTTTTGATAAAATCGACTCCGTTTTCTGATTCCGCTAAACATTGATACGTTTCTCGATTTCCGTATTCATCTTTAACGTTACCTGTATATAGAAGTTTAAGAATCCCATTATCCTCTACCGCACTACCCGAATAACAGCCATTCTTTTCATACCATTCACTCGGTGCAAGGGCAATTTTTTCTTTTCGCCAATCAACTAAATTACTTGAACTGTAATGCCCCCAAAATTTAGCTCCATGTGCGGTTTGAAAAGGATTCCACTGGTAAAATAAATGGTATCTTCCCTGCCATTGAATAAAACCATTCGGATCATTAAGTAGGCCAACAGGTGGCATCAAATGAAAATGCAGGCGATATTCATCTTCATTAACAACATCCTTATATTTTTTGAACATTTCCTCGGCTTGACGTATGAGATCATAATTTCGATCCATGCACGAACACTCCTCCTTTTTACAAACTTTGAAGAATTTCCTCAACTTGTTTCAACGTAGGTAAAGCTGTCATTGCCCCTTTAGTAGAAGCTGCTAATCCACCTGATATACTCGCAAACTTCACCATTTCTACGACCTCATTCATTGTGAGTACCCCTAAATCATTCTCAGTTTGATTAAGTAGATATAATATCCCTGATACGAAGGCATCTCCTGCACCAGTTGTATCAATAGCATCTACTTTCATAGCAGGAACCGATTGCCGTTCACCATTTATATAAACAATACTGCCATTTTCTCCTAAGGTTATGAATATCAGTGGAATTTGATAAATCGCTAATGCTTCTAACCCTTTTGATAAATCTTTTTTACCAGTAATGAATTCTAATTCTTCTTCAGAAACTTTTAGTACATCTACTTGATCGAGCATTGATAAAATACCCATTCGGGCTGCCTCTTCATTTGGCCATAAGTTAAGGCGTAAATTTGGATCATATGAAATAAGCATTCCTTTTTCTTTTGCAAGCGTTACTGCTTTTTTCGTTGCTGATCGTACAGGCTCATTAATTAAACTAATGGAACCGAAATGAAGAATTTTATTTTGATCAAATAAATCTGGTGGTATTTCATCGATCTTTAGCATTTGATCGGCACTCGGATTGATGTAAAAGTCAAAACTCCGTTCTCCATTTGCTGATAATGTGACGAATACTACACCAGTTCTTGTCTTTTCGTCTAAGTACATATGCTCAGTATTAACACCATATTCACTTAAAGTACTTTTTAAGAAATGTCCTAACACATCTTTACCGACTTTACCGAGGAACGTCGATTTAGTCCCTAGTCGCGCTAAACCAACTGCAACGTTCGCTGGCGCACCTCCAGCGCTTTTTTGGTACGAGAAATTTTCGTTATCTAAAGGGATAAAATCGATTAAAGCCTCACCTAAAGAGACAACTCCTTTTTTCATAAAAGAACCTCCGATCCAAGTTGAGAAAAGAACAGGCCAACACAGCCAGTTCTTCATTATTCAACTGTTATTTCTCTTCCTCTTTAAATCCTAAGATCCATGTAGCTACAAAGGCACCGACTAAAGCAATTGCAAATCCAATTAAATAGTTCATTAAATTAATGGTTCCAAGTGGTAATACAATTGCAATCATCGGTATACCAGTTAGTCCGTAAGCTGTTGCGGCTACATTCATAAATACAACATACGCTCCACCCAAAGCTCCACCAATCATCGCCCCAATAAATGGTCTACGATATCTTAAGTTCACTCCAAAGATGACAGGCTCTGTAATTCCTAAGAAAGCCGAAAATGCAGAAGGTAGTGCGATTTCTTTTGTTTTTGCTCGTTTAGTTTTAAAGAAAACAGCCAGTCCTGCTCCACCTTGCGCAACGTTTGCCATTGACCAAATTGGTAGCAGGTAGTTAATTCCGATACTTGCAATTAAGCCTGCTTCAATTGCATGGAAACTGTGATGTACCCCAGTTAAAACAATAAGTGAGTATGCTCCACCAAACAATAATCCAGCGACAAATCCAACATGATCGTAAACGAAGTTAAGAACTGTTGTAATTCCATCCCCTACAAATGTACCCAGTGGCCCGATAATCATTAGAGAAACGAAACCAGTCGCAATAATGGTTATAAAAGGAATGACGAGTAAATCGACTGCATTGGGAACCACTTTTCTAAGTGCTTTTTCAATTTTACTCATAAAGTACACTGCAAGCAAAACGGGGATAACCGTTCCTTGGTAACCAATCAAAGTAATTTCAGAACCTAAGAACGGCAACATTTCGGGTTCAGCATTTCCTAAACCCCAAGGATTTAATAGCGCAGGATGGGTCATAATACCACCAATAACCGCCCCTAAATACGGGTTTCCACCAAACTCCTTAGCTGCACTGACACCGATTAATATAGGAAGAATGATAAAGGCTGCACTTGAAAACATATCGAGTAGTACGATGAGAGCACTGTCAGGCGCAACCCATTCAAACGTGCGAAGCATTCCAAGTAGTCCCATTAAAAGGCCCGCTGCAACGATCGCAGGAATAATTGGTACGAAGATGTTCGATAAAGTACGAGCAAATCTAGCAAATGGATTCATCTTCTGTTTCACTGCTTCTGAATGAACTACGGCTTCTTTTTCTTTTAATCCGACTTCTTCAGAAAATGGTGCATACACTTTGTTAACTATTCCTGTTCCAAATATGATTTGAAATTGTCCAGAGCTTAAGAAAGCTCCTTTAACACCTTCTAATTCTTCAATTTTATCCTTTTGTGCTTTTGAGTCATCTTGTAAAACAATCCGTAAACGTGTTGCACAATGTGTTGCACTAATAATGTTGTCCACACCTCCCAATAGAGGAATGAGTTGTAGAGCTACATCTTTATGGTTCATTGTATTCACTCCTTAGTCTTTAATATTGATCATTTAATGGTTTTAAGACAAAAAGAAAAGACCTAAAATGCATAGAATACCCCTCTATAGAAAAAGGAATTCCTTTTTACGCATTTTAGGTCTTGCCTGCTTAACCAGTAACAATCCTACCATATATAATTATTAACGCTTTCATTGTAATCTGAAAATTAATATTCGTCAACAAGAAAAAAACTATCTCTAGACTCATTTCATCATAAAGTGAAACCAAACCTAAATATTATTTTTGCTATTACGATATTAATCGTTGGATATGTAAGGATATATACCCCATTTCAGAAGCGGGTAACTGAATATTATATTCTTTTTCAATAAAAACCGCTGCTTTCCCCGCAATATCAAAAGCTTCTTGATATTTTGTTTGAATAATTTCTAACATATCAGGATCCATCATTTGAAATGGTTCATCATTTTCAATTCTTGTCAGTGCAAACCTTAAGTGGGTTAATAACCGTTGATACGAGATCGTATTTTCATCAAGGTCGATACCAAGTTCTTGGTGGATAATTTCCATCATTTCACTTATGATCGTCGTTTGCTGTAGGGTACTTGCTATATTACCGCTGCCAAGTTTGGCTGTATGAATATGAAGAGCAATATGTCCAGCTTCATCGATCGGCAACTCAAGATCCAATTTTTCAGCGATGTAACCAATGGCCCACTTCCCAATTTCAAACTCTTTTTTATATAAATTTTTTATTTCGTTTAGTAATTTATTTTGAATTTGAAATCCTTGTCGATAGCGTTCAATAGCAAATGAAAGATGATCCGTTAGAGAAATATGAATGTGATCACTCAATGGGACTTGTAATTCCCCCTCCGCATAGCTAATTATATCCTCAGCGATTTGAATGTGAACTTCAGGTAACGTTCTTAATAATTCTTGGAACTTTTTATTTCCTTCATTCATAACGAATATTTTATCAATCTTATTCCTGTTAATTATATCGTTCTTCCTTTTCTGAAAAGCAATTCCCGAACCCATAACAATTTTCTCTTGATCATTTTCTTTTATAACTACAGCATTGTTATTTAATATTTTATATATTTTCACAAATTACACCTTTTCGACAAAATTCTTAATGGTTGATAGTGTATCATAACTATTAAAAAAAACTCAATACATAATAAATATGTCAAATCAGTCATTGAACTTCATAATCTATAAAGTGAAACTTCCATCAGGATAGGTTTTCCTTGTCTCCCACTGATGGTTTGTTGAGGACCACACGTTTGTGTTCATTTAGTTGTTGCGGGATAAAAATAACGCACAAGAAACACCCCGTTCTACTGCAAAAGTGGTACGGGGTGTTTGTACTTTCAGCGGACATTTTCCTTATCGGTTTACAAAATCCTCATAAGCACAGTAAATCTGATTTTATGTATGTTCATCACCAAGAATATCATACATAGTTCTTATCGTCATTTGCCAACCAAGGTTAACTGCTCTCACCAACTTGATACACTACACTTTTTTGTACAACCGTCAAGGGTTGGTGGGAACTATCCGGCGCTCCCTCAGCAGCATTAGCAGAACCTGTTCCAATAATAAAGAGGCCGAACAATATACAACCTAAAAAAACTGCGATAAAAAAATTACGTGCATATTCAACCATTTCTTTCACCTCAATTCATTTGACGGCAATTCTTGTTTTACGTTTCCTAATAACAAGCCTAATTTTGAGAAATTAGCAACGAATACTAACTGACATTATTTTTCCAAAAAACGCAATAGTTACAGTCGTTTCGAGGAATTTAATTGCATTCAGTTAAATAATAATAATCCCCCTCCAATTATTATTATTATTAACTCTTCTAGACATTTATACATACAATGTACTACCTGACAAGAAAGGTGGTGTTACAATGTTTGGATACGGATGCGATGCTTACCCTGTAAGTCCTGTTCTACCAGGTTGCGCTCATACTTCACCAGGATTTGGTTATGGCCCTACACATGTGTCTCCTGCAGGATTTCGACCAAGAGGTGGTGGCTTTGCACTGATCGTGGTTCTGTTCATCTTATTGATCATTATCGGTGCTTCATGGGGTCATAAAAAAGTATGTTAATCAAATTTTAACTGCATAAATAAGGCTGACTCATATATGTTCATACTTCTAATAGAAGATCTCTCTTCTAAAAGTTGCAAAACATTGGAGTCAGCCTGACTTACCCTGCACTATACATCTAATTTAAAAATGACTTTTCCTTTAAGTACTTCCTGATCTGTTTGCTTCAGAGCTTTTACATCGAAGGTTAGTTCTCCTAAATTCACTTCTATTAAGCTTGCTTTTAAGGTAATGACATCATTTAAAAATACCATTCCTTTAAAGCGGATATTGTAGTCTTGAATATATCCTTCTTCATAATGTGCAGTAAACAACTTTGCTAAATTACCCATCGTCCACATTCCGTGAGCAATGATACCTGGCAATCCCGATTTTGTTGCCTCTTCATCAATAGTATGAATGGGGTTAAAGTCACCAGAAGCCCCAGAATACTTAATTAAATCCATTCTAGAAACGGGTGGGAGTTGAACTTCTTCTAACGCTTCGCCGATTTGTAAATCTCTTAATCTATTCACTTCCCTATCCCCTTTCTAACAGCTTCTGTAATAATTCCAACCATTTTTTCTGTAAAAATTAGATTACCTTCTTGATCTTCACCGTATCTATTAAATGTTATAAACCCCATCCAACCACTCTGACCAGATTTTTCTACATAGTCAGTAATCTCTGAATAACAAAATACTTCTTCACCAACTAATAGAGGCCGTTCATAATGATAACGCTGTTCACCATGGATGAGTCCTACACTTGGAAGGTTCGCTCCCTCTATTTCACCAAAATCAAAAACACGAGGAAATGTAGGAGGGGCAATATTATTTTGATATTTTGATTGTTTACCCGTCTCTTCGTCGAAATAAATGGGATGTAAGTCTCCAATTGCATCAGCAAACTTTTTTACAGCTCCTCTTTCAACTACGTTTTTTACTTTTTTTGATCGTTTTCCTATCATTTCGTTTAACATCGTTTTCACCTCAATACAGCATTCAGCTAAAATTAACCGTTAGATAAATTGACCTAATTTTACATTGCCTTTTAATAAATTTCTAGAAATGATTAATCGTTGGATTTCATCCGTACCATCGTAAATTCTCCATACTCTAGCTTCACGATACCACCGTTCAATTGGAAGCTCTCTCGTATATCCCATACCCCCATGAATTTGGAGAACACGATCAATTACCTTGTTCCCAATATTCGAACCATATAATTTTGCAATTGAAGCTAAATGACGATTATCTTCACCTTCATCAAGTGTAAATGCCGCATTAAGTACTAGCCATCTAGCCGCTTCAATTTCAACTGCTGAATCAGCAATTTGCCACTGAATAGCTTGTCTTTCAGAGATTGGTTTTCCAAATGTTTCGCGCTCTTTAGAGTAATCAATCGCCATTTGCAATAATCGTTCCGAAGCACCGACTGCAACGGCTCCAACAAACCAACGTGCAAAACCAATCCACTCTAACCCAAGTTGATATCCTTTATGAAGTTCACCTAATATATTTTCTTCAGGAACACGAACATTCTCAAAAACTAAGCCAGCTGGTCCCCATTCTCCCATTGTATCTATATACTCAGATCTCCACCCCATATCGCGGTCCACGATAAAACAAGTAATTCCTTCTGTACCTGTTTGTTTATGTTTCTCTTTATCTGTGATTGCAATGGCCATTACGAAATCTGCGTCATTTCCACCTGTAATAAACGTTTTTTCCCCATTCAAAACCCATTCATTTCCGTCTTTTACAGCTGTCATTTTAATATTACGCGTATCTGAACCAGCACTAGGTTCTGTCATCGCAAAACATGACTTTTTGTCACCATTTATCGTCGGAATTAAGTATTTTTGTTTTTGTTCTTCATTAGCATAGTATAGGATATTATCTGCCGTTCCACCGAATTTAAAAGGAACAAAAGTCTTTGAAACTTCCATCGTAACAATCGCTAGCATCATATTTCCGAGATCAGCACCACCGTATTCAGCTGGTGTATTAATCCCCCAAAAACCAAACTCTTTCGCTTTTAGTTGAAGCGCTTTCATTTGTTCTTCAGAGAGACTAGGTCTACCTGCTCGCTCATTTCGGAGCACTTCATTTTCCAATGGCATTAGTTCATTTTCTACAAACTTGCGAATCGTCTTTTGAACCATTCTTTGTTCTTCAGTTAATCGTAAATGCATATATAAATTCCCCCAGACATAATAAAAATAAAGTATCCCTTTCTATATCTATTATACCTACCGGTTGGTATGTTGTCTTTAATTAATTTTCAGAAAATTAACTTTTTGTTTAGAATTATGTTAACTATATACAAAAAAAAGAGCTTTCCGTACCTTATCAAAGAATTATAATCGTAAAAAATGAAATCAGGTGAAACTTCCAGCAGTGAGGGGTTTCTCCCTTTCCACACATATCCTTCTTTAACTCCTCGAAGCCTTGTCGTGGAGGCATTACTGCCAGTTGTGGCGGAATAAAAACGAAAGTACCTCACCAAACGGTAAGATACTTTGTAGAACATTAACTATTATTTTATTACAAATGCTGTTTGACTGTGTCCTTCCTTTGTCTTTCTGACGTCTAAAATAGCGGGGATCGCTTGTTTAAGTTCTTGCACATGTGATATAACACCAATTAGTCTCCCTGATTGTTGAAGCTCAATAAGTGTATCGATCGCTTTACTTAATGATTCTTCATCTAACGAACCGAAACCTTCATCAATGAACATCGTTTCAATGGAAATCCCGCCCTGATGGGATTGAATAATATCAACCATTCCGAGCGCTAAACTAAGTGAAGCATTAAATTTCTCTCCACCTGATAATGTTTTTACATCCCGTTTTTGACCAGTATAATTATCATACACATCTAAACTAAGTCCACTTTGCTTTCCCCTTTTTTCAAGCCGATCACTACGAACGAGCTGGAACTGACCATTCGAAAGACGAGTCAATCGTTGATTTGCGACTTGCACAATTTGTTCGAGGAACTCGATAAGTAAATACCTTTCAAACGATATTTTTTTTGCGTTATCCCCACGAACAACGTCATAAAGGTCTTTATGAATGTAATAAGTTTGCTCCGAATCTTTCACCTTTTTATTCGCAGACTCAATATCTCTCATTCCTTTATCAATAAGCTTCACCAAGTTATCGTTCTCGATATAAGCTAATCTTAAAGTTTCAAGGATTTGCTCTAATTGGTGAATTTCTTTTTGTAGGGCACCAAGATCGTATCGTTCTTTACCTATTAGTTCAGTTTTGAGCTCTGTAATTTGTTTTTGCACAGTTGTTACTTCAGTCTTATATGTTTGAATTTCTTCTTTCATTGCCTCGCGTTTTATTTTTGAGAGTTTTGCTTGACGAAACTCTTCTTCCGTTAAAAATCCAGCAGCGAGGAGTTCATTATTAAACTTTTTATAAGCTTTTTCTTTCTTATCTTTCGTTAGTTCTAGTTGTTTTGTAAAATTTTCAACAGTCGATTTTGCTTTAAAATACCGTTCATTTGCTTCAGTAAGCTGTTCCTGCACAACTTTCCACTGATGTTCTAATTTTTGTTTTTCTTCTTCTTTTTCTTTTATTTCAATACGAAGCATTTCTAGAGATTGTAACGACTCAGGTATATCATTTACAAGTTGTTCAAACGATGTTGTTGCCTTTTCATATGCTACAACAGTTTCATTATACTGTTTTTCAACTTGTAATCTTTCAGTTTCTGTCGTTTCGATCATTTTCTCTAACCGCTCATTTTCCTTTTTCTTTTGTTCAATTTCTTTTTGCTCCATTTTAAGTTGAATCAACTCTTTTTCAAGCTGTTTTTCATCCTCAATTAATTTATGCAACGTAACGCCTAATTCATCAATTGGAAGTTTGAGATCTGTGACTTCTAGTTGCTTTGTCTCTATCTGGGAGTTAATCGAACTTAAATCAGATTGTAGCCTTCTATAAGTTGCCTCAGCCATTTCTTTTACTTTTCTTTTTTGTTCTAATATTTCTTTTGTTGGAACATCCTCTTGACGAACTGCACGTTCTGGATGTTCAGCGCTCCCACATACTGGACAGGGCTCTCCAGCATGAAGATGCTCAGCTAATAAACTAGCTTGTCCTTCGATCCAATGAGCTTCCAATGTATCGTAGTCTTTTTTAATTGATACATATTTCGTTTCTTCATTAATCATTTCAGTTGATATTTTTGTTTGCATTTCAACCAATTGCAAAAAATCATTTACACTTTTCGTTTGTGTTTTGATTTCTTGAAGATGATCAACTTTATTCGTATACCCTTGGTTATTGTTTTCTAAGCGTTTGATCACTTTGACAATTTTTAGTTTTTCGGCTTTTTGATCTGAAATCTTGATAGTCAGATTTTGGTTTTGTTGCATTAATCGTTCAACCGCCACTTTCATACTATTTAACGCCAATCCTTTTTCATCCAGTTGAACTACTTTTGGAACCCATTCTTTTAGTTTATTAACCAGTATAGTTGCTTGTTCACGTTGTTTGTGTTTCTCTTCTTCTTTTTTAAATACCTCTTTCGCAGTCTTTATTTTTTCCACTGAACGGATGTGTTCAAGATTGGCATTCTCAAGTTGAATATCCATCTCTTTTACTTCTTGATCTAGCTCATTATAATGTTCCTCATGCACTTCTAATTTGCTAGCTAACTCAGCTAATTTCAGTTGTTGTTCTTTTTTATCAATTGCTGGACGCTTATTCTTTAGTGCTTCTTTTTGCTCTCGTTTCATATCAAGATGATCAAAACGTTCATTTATTGTTTTTGCATTATGAAATTGGGTTGTTTTTTCTTGGAGTTGCTTATTCTGTTCTGTAAAATGCTTTTTCTGTTGTTCCGTTTCTTGTTGATAATAGTGCATTTCATGACCTAAAGCTTCAAGAACTTGATGGGTATTGTAGTTTTCTTGTTCAATTACTTCACTAAAATGGGATTCTATCCGGTTTGGCAAGTTTTGTTTGATGCTTTTGATGTGAAGATCGCGTTCTTGTTTTTGTTCTTCATACACTTTTTGTGATGAAACCCTATTTTCATTTAACTTTTCCGTCATTTGTTTAAAGAGGCCTGTTTTAAAAATCTTTCGAAGGATTTCTTCTTTATCTTCAGTTTCAGAAGTTAATAATTTACGAAATTCTCCTTGAGGAAGCATAACAATTTGGCTAAATTGATCCTTCGTTAGACCGATAATTTGCTGGAGTTTTTCATTCACCTGACTTACTGTTAAACGATCGACTAACAATGTTTCCTGATCTCCAGTAAGTTCATATAATTCATATTTATCACCTGTGGCGGTTTTATTTGTACCTTTTATATGAGCAAGCTGTCTAAACACACGATAGGTTCGACCACGAAGTTCGAATTCAAAATCAACGGAAGTATGATCATCGTCTGCTGCAAAATGACTTCTTAGCATCCTCGCATCATTACGGTCTTCTCCACTTGCCTCACCATATAATGCAAAGCAAATCGCATCAAAAATACTTGTTTTTCCAGCGCCTGTATTACCTGATATTACAAACAAACGGTGTTCATTTAGATCTCTAAAATCAATAACTTCCTTTTGCTTATAAGGCCCAAACGCAGTTAAAATAATTTTGATTGGTCTCATTTTCTACCACCCTCTAATCTAATCGTTTCTTGTAATACTTCGCCAAAGAGTTGTTCTGTTTCTTTGGTAATGTCAGACCCTTTGACTTCTTTATAAAACGCTCTAAAGAGGGATAGTTCATCCATTTTTGATCGAGCCATTATTTCTGCATTTCCTTCATTTGTAGTTAAAAAGGAAATTACTCTTTCTACATGCATCGCATTCGGATAAACCGATCGAATACGCTCCATCGGTGATAATACAGGACTTTCATCTAATAATCGAACAAACACATAATCCTCATTTCGTTCGTGCTTTTCAATTTCGTCCATTTTCCCTTCTACCGTTCGAACGTTTCTTTTGGGTTCGAGTAACCGTTTTTCAACCGAAATCTCACCTTGATCATCTATATCTACTACATAAAAGCCTTTTTTATGATGTTCTTCAGATATAGAATACTTTAATAGTGAACCCGCATAACGGATTTTCTCATTTCCAACATGATGAGCTTGATGCAAATGTCCTAACGCAGTGTAATGAAAACGATCAAATAGACTTGCATTTACATGTTCAGCACCACCAATTGCTAGTGGGCGTTCAGAGTCACTCGTATTCGGTTTTTCTTCGCCGAAAGGAGTTACGAAAGCATGTCCCACAAAAATATGTCTAGCCTTTTGATCCATATTCTCGACAATTTTATCGACGACAGCCTTCATCGCTTGATCGTGTGAACGAATATCTTCTAATTGTAATTCGTATTTAACTTTACTTGGTTCCGCATATGGAACTAAATGAAAATGAACTTCTCCATGTTCATCTTGTAAAACAACAGGTTCAAACGTATTCGTAAATTGACCTATAATATGAAAACCGTTTGCTTTCATAATTTTCCGACCAAAATCGAGACGCTCAGGACCATCATGATTTCCACCAATTGCAAGGACAGGAACTTTCAATTTTAAAACTATCGTTTCTAACACTTCATCAAGCAAATCAACAGCCTCAGTCGGTGGAATCGAACGGTCATATAAATCACCTGAAATGATCACCGCATCCGGCTCTTCTTTTTCAATTTCTGTAATAAATTGATCAAGTACATATTTTTGATCTTCTGTCATATAAACACCTTGTACCAACTTTCCAAGATGCCAATCAGCAGTATGGAAAAATTTCATTAAGAGCACCATCCTTTTTTTAGTGAATTGGTAAATTTGGAATCATTACCGAAAAAATAGCCTGAAATCAGTGAACAAGTTTATGTTCTCGTTCATTTCAGGCTATTTTTTCAACCTTTCAGTTCCTGAAATGCATGTTAAATTAACATTTCAAACGGTGAGGCAAAAATTAACGTATCAACAGTTTTATATAAGGCTTGCAAAAAGTACCATTGTACTAAAAATATTTGTTATGTCTCTCCTTTGTAGTTGATAATATTCTGAAGTGTCTATTATTTCTATTAATCCTTCAGATGAAAGCTATTGGCAAATTCCTTTATAGAATTTTCATTTAGGTTGGAAACGTCACTACTAATGCCTTTTATTTTTTTTATAATTTGTCGCTCTAAAAAGTTCATTTGCGAAAATAATAGTTCACCACCGAACAGGCCATTCACTTTGGAATGTTCTCGTAACTTTAGAGGATATACCGCATTAAACTGCTGCTTTGCTAACTCTCCTTCGTTCATACAACAAAGAAATAACCCAATGTTTTTCATCAGCAATGTCTCGAAATGGGCATCTATAAACTGTTTCACTTTCCTTTGAATGGAACCCATATGAATGGATCCACCAATAATAATTCGATCGTACAGTTGGAAATCTAGTTGTGGTTCGCCTTTATTCAAATCTACTAGATCAATCTCACCATCAAAATATTTACATAGAAGCTGCGATGCCTTTTCAGTTGTCCCATGTGAAGAACTAAAAACAATTAAATACTTCATATGTAATCCTCCGCAATATCTACTATCAGCTTTAATTTATATATGACAGCATAGTCTTTCAATTTGTCGCATCTAATTTTGACTACGTTACTATTATCTTAAGAATATCTTAAGTATAATATATCTTCGATGATAGAAATACCACATTGTTTGAGTTGTACTTCTTAATGTACTATACTTTTACTGTATATAATTGGAATTTATTTTCCTCATGAAGAAGGTGGTCCATTTTGCGGTTACTCGTCTTTCTTTTGTGCTTTCTTTTAGTAAGTGCTTGCGGGCAACAAGTGTTTGTAAATGAAGGGAATGGTGATGAAGCGATGACAAAGAACTCTATTTATACTATAAGTGTCACAACAGCTGATGGTAAAGAAAAAACACTCCAAGAATATGAAGGCAAAGTTCTCCTAATAGTTAATGTTGCATCAAAATGTGGGTTTACATCACAATATGAACAACTTGAAACGATTTATCAAAAATATAAAGAACAGGGTTTTGAAATTCTCGCCTTTCCATCGAATGACTTTGGTGGACAGGAGCCTGGTACGGTAGAAGATATTGTTGAGTTTTGCCAAGTGAACTATGGGGTTTCCTTCGAAGTTTTCGATAAAGTTCATGCAGGAAAAGAAGAAACTCATCCTTTGTTTCAGCACTTAATAGATTCTAATGAGCCAGTTCAATGGAACTTTGAAAAATTTCTAATTTCTCGTGATGGCGAGCTTCTTGAACGTTTTGAGAGTAAAATAAAGCCAGATGACACTCTTGTTATTCAAGCACTTGAAGCCGCATTACAGCAGTGATATGGATTTTCTATAGCATTTTAGAAGTTTTAAGAAGCAAGTCGTAAAGTGGTTTGCTTCTTAAAACTTTTTGGAAGGTAGAACGTTATCAAATGCCGTCTCATTTCCACCGATCATAATTGTCAACGTCCCCTGTTCAGTTCCTTCTGGTCCTCCGCTTACAGGTGCGTCTAAATAACGTATTTCTTTTTCACACTCTTTCTTAACGACTAATTGACTCGTATCAACCCCTACTGTTGTGAAATCAATACAAATCGCATTAGACTTTACCTAATTAAGCACCCCTTCTAGATACATTCGGTACTTTAAATTAAAAACCTTAAAAAATACAAACAAATAAATTATACCATCTGCGGAAACAATAACCTTTAACATTACACATATCCAAAATGATTGATACTTAAGGAGAGAACCATGGTACATTCCAATCAATTCCGTAAAGAAAAAGACACTATTGGCGAGATACTTGTTCCAACTACTGCCTATTATGGGTCACAAACCCAAAGGGCATTTGAAAATTTTCAAATTAGTGGTAAGCGCCTCCCTCGTTCTTTTATTAAAGCACAAGGAATTATTAAAGCTTCAGCCGCTCAAACAAACGTAGAGTTAGGGAAACTTCCTGAGAACATAGGAAATGCCATTATAGAAGCAGCAGATGAAGTGATACACGGAAAATGGGACCATCAATTTATTATTGATGTTTATCAAGCTGGAGCTGGAACGTCACAAAATATGAATGCCAACGAGATAATTGCCAATCGTGCGACAGAGTTATTAGGTGGGTCAATAGATCCTTCAATGAATACGTTTCGAGTACATCCGAACGATCATGTTAATATGTCTCAATCAACAAACGATACTTTTCCATCTGCGCTCAATATAGCTGCAGTTGAAAATGTCGTTCAAAGATTACTTCCTGCTGTACTGCAATTACAACAAGAGCTTCAAAACAAATCAAATCAGTTTATGCACATTCTCAAAACAGGAAGAACTCATTTACATGATGCGGTTCCCATACGTTTAGGACAAGAATTCTCTGGATATGCAGGTACAATACAGTTTGGATACCGTCAAATCGAATCAACTGTCGATCCGCTTTATGAAATTGGTTTAGGTGGTAATGCCATCGGTACCCTGATTAACACTCATCCAGACTATCCACAAAAAGTAATTGAAGAAGTTAGTAAACGTACGAACATGCCATTTCGAGCCCCTACCAACTTATTTAGCTTCATGCAAAATAGAAATGCTCCGATTCGTACGATGATAGCATTGAAGGAGCTCGTGATTCATTTAATCAAAATCACAAGTGATTTGCGCTTATTAAGCTCAGGGCCTCGAACAGGGTTAGCTGAAATTACGCTTCCTTCTGTGCAGCCAGGTTCAACCATTATGCCAGGGAAAGTTAATCCCGCTATCTTAGAAATGGTTCATATGGTTTGTTGCCAAGTGATCGGTTATGAAGCGGCCATCGCTACAGCAGGAATGGCAAGTCAATTAGAAATTAATGTCATGATGCCAGTGATTGCATATACCTTATTAGAATCTATCGATATACTGTCAAATGCTATTCAAACATTAACCACAAAATGTATCAATGGAATTCAAGCTAATGAGGAAATATGTAAAAACTGGATGGAAGCGAGCTTGTCTTTAGTGACAGGGCTAAGTCCAACGATGGGGTATGATCTAACCGCACAAATTGGCATGCAAGCAGATACTGAAAATAAAACGTTAAAACAAGTATTACAAGAATTAGGATTATTGACAGAAGAAGTTGAAAAAGCGCTTAACCCTGAAAAAATGCTCTAATCCCATTTATTCATTTAACCATGTGAGCAATATTCAAAACATAGTATGTAATATCATGACAACAAATCAACATAATCACTTCGGTGAAACATTGTTTAGGCGAACACACCCTAGACGTGCTCGCCTCCAAATCCTCTTCAATTTAATAAAAGATAGCTTAAAATGGATATCGACCTATTTATAACAATATCCAGAAGGCTTTTCGGCTTTGTATTCATCGTTGTAGAGATCATAGTAATACAACACTTTATCAACATAATTTTGACTATGGTTATATGCAAATACCGCTTTGGCAAGATCATCATTAGCTGCACCATGATCGGCTAAATATTTGGCAGCTGCGTTCGCAGAATCGACAACGTTAAAAGGGTCCGCTTTCCCGTTTCCAGAGGCATCCATGCCGTAACCACCATATTCAGAGATAAGTGCGATATCGGTAATATCGACTTCATCTGTAATATCTCCTAAATCTGTTCCTGGATATCCCCATCCAACCCACGTTCTCGGCATGAACTGAAAGTGCCCAACCGCTCCGACTGAACTCACCATGGGGTCTACAGTTGAGAACCTCGTTTCAATGCGATGAATTGCGGCAAGTAATTTCCAGGGAATATCATATTTCTCCCCAGCTTCCTGATAGATCGGAATATAACAACTTGGAATTGAATTATCTTTAAATGAAAACTGGATTAAGCCTCTTTTTAATTCTGTTTGATAATGTAAAACCGTCACAAGAAGGAGAACGGCAAATACGAAGATTAACCGTCCTCTCATTGATTTTCTTTTTGATTTTTTCTTCTTCCCCATTTGTTTTTACCTTTCGTATAATACTCTATTTCATTTTAATATTCATAATAGTAATCGTTTCTTTTATATCTAGATGAATAACAATCCTCACATATTGGAAATGAAAAGTCTAACTCTAACTTTGTCCCACATTTTTTACATTGTTTACTCATATTACGAACATCCGTTTTTAAACGTTCGTGTACGTCATCACTTATCTCTTCACGCACACGTTCCCAATACAGTGCTTCAGTTCGCCGATTTAATCGATATAAAAATAATAAGTGAAGTCCGACTGCTTTGTAAGACAACTCCACTTCTTCCAGACTACCCTTCTTAATTATCGGTTCTGGTAGTTCCTCCCCTTTTATTATCGCAGACATTGCTCTGCGCCATTGTTTTGTGAGTAATGACTCATTTGTTGAAAAAGGTAAATGTAAAAATCCATAAAGGTCCATCATCGATAACCTTGCTTCAATTTGTGTACCACGGACCATCGTATATAATTCTCGTTCTTCAGATAATGTTGCTTTTTTCGTACCTTTTGGACTTTCGAATTTATTCCAAAGTTCAAAGAACGTTCCAAGTTCACGGTGATACTTTTGAAAGCGGTCAAAAACAGCGTTTGTTGGTGCAATGGCAAAAGTTGATACGAGCTCATCTTCTTGATCCAATAGACGTTTCATTCTTTTTATTTCTTTTGTAAAGGCTACTTTACCGACATCATAAATTCCTTTTCGCCCTGCACGGCCGGCAATTTGCTTCACTTCTTGTGATGTTAGTCGCCGTCTCCTCGTACCATCAAATTTTTCGTTTTCTAAAAAAACAATTCGACGGATCGGGAGGTTTAATCCCATACCGATTGCATCCGTTGCAACGATAACCGTTGTCTCCCCGTCTATAAAACGTTGCATTTGTTTTTTTCTCGTTTCAGGAGGCATACTTCCATAAATCATGCTGACGGAGTGGCCATTATTTTGGAGTTTAGAGGCCGTTTCTAGAACACGTCTTCTAGAAAAGCAAACAAGTGCATCCCCTTTCCTCGTATTCTTCATACTAAATTCTTTCGATTCAACTTCAAGAGGAATTTCTCGATAGTATTTGTAAATTTCAATATTAGATTCTCCTAAAAGTTCGATAATCATTGTTTCGGCATTATGACTCGCAATGATATGAACTTCTTTTGCATTCGCCTTTGTAATGGCTTTAAACCATGAAAAACCACGATCGTTATCCGCTATCATTTGGGCTTCATCAATAACGACGATATCATAAAACTCTTTTTCATGGAACATTTCAACCGTACAGGAAATATGGTTAGCTCCTTCGATCTCCTTTTCCTCTTCTCCTGTTTTCAGATTGCACGGAACACCCTCATGGTTTAATTTATCAAAAATTTCAAGAGCCAATAAGCGGAGTGGGGCTAAATATAAACCACTCTTCCCTTCTTTCATTCGTTCTAAAGCGTGATGCGTTTTTCCTGTATTTGTTTCACCAATATGTAAGACATATTGAATATTCCTACCGAGCGATGGTCTATATTCACGTCCAAATATATCATCAAGCATTCGTTCTTCTAACGCTTTTTTTCGTTCAATTTCAGCTAATTCTTCTTCTTTTTTCCGTTCTCGATCTTCGAGATCATCTTCATATATTTTTTGATGACGTTCTAAATCAAAAGGAACGGTAGCAAGCTCAAGAAGGTCTGATACATATTCTTCTTGTATCCTATTGAAATAATCACTTTCAAGTGTATTAAAATAAACCGTTAGCATTTTCCTTAATGACCGTTGAGACAAATCTTTATTAAACTCCACCTTATACTGATCCAATAGCGACGGGGGGAATTCCTTCATTATACTCCTTGCTACTAGGTTAGGAATATAACCTTCAATCAACTTCTCATAGGCATAGTAGTACGTTTCATATTCCCAGTGAAATTTTCGATGAACAGCCCCAGTAAGTTCATCGAAAAAAGTAGCAACTGTCGAATAATTTGCTGGTTCGAACGGGCCTTCCTCAACCAATTTTTCTTCAATCTTAAATGGCGCAATGGCTGGATATTTCTGGTTGTTATCAAAATCATTCGCTAACTGGTTCGCAACATGGTATCTAACATACAGGTAAAAATGCTCATACTCTTCTTCGATCATACGTTGGGAGAAAGCTTCAATAGCTTCTCTAATATTACTTCTTTTTTCAGCGAGAAGTTCTTCTTCTTTCCTTTTTAAATACTCATCACGAATGCGGTGATAATGCGCTTCCCACTCTTTGTCATCACTAGAAAATGTTTCGGCAACCCAAGAAAGAGTATCAAACGGTTGATAAGTTCTCATTTCATTACGAAATAAACGATTAATAAGCTTCCGATCGACTCCTTCAACTTCATAACCACTATCACTCAAATATGTTTTTTTCTCTCGTTTAGGTACATCATTTGTTACTTTAGTCAGCCATACATTAGTCCAAATTTGCTCAATACAATGACGTCGATCAACGATATATTGCTCATACGTCGGGAGTATTTCTTTTGCTTCAAGGTAACGATCAATGTCATCATATATTTTCAGCTTCGTATGTTCAACTGCTTGAGGGTAAAGTTCAGTTAATCTACTCATGAGAAGCCCCCTATCTATTATCCAATAGAACATATGTATATTTATTCTCATCTCAATGTTTTTTTAGTATTACCTATTTAACTTAGTGCTGTTACGGGTCGATCATTACAACGTGACATTGTTTTGTTATAATATATTAACCATACTGGTAAAAAGGAGATTTTTCAATGAGCAAAAAGCAATTAGAAGAACAGATTATCCAGAATTTCCAACAGGATGAACAAATGATGATTCTCGTGTTTGCCCAATGGTGCGTCAACCACGACTTAAAGCCTGAAGAACTATACTTAAGAGCTTACCCTAATCAAGAAAGTAATCCAGCTTTACAACAAGCATTAAAATTAACAGTTACTAAAGAGGAAGCAGGCCCAATTGACAATGATACAGTTCTAGGCATATTATCGCTTTTTGGAAATGATGATCTCGCATTTATCGTTACTGAAGAGATTAACAAACAAAAGCTTTAATTGCCTGCTCTAAATCGTGTAATATGGCTTTCAATTCATTATGAGCTAAAGGAATAGTATCTGACCGTTAACATTTGACATTTTTTATTCACTCTCCAATGAAATTTGTCTTAGTGTGCCCTATAACCAAAAAGGTAAAAATGATTTTATATACTCTGGAGTGATAAATTTGCGATACCAATTCTGTCCTAAATGCGGTGGTAAACTAGAATTCTTTAGTAAGCAAAACATAAATCAACCAAAATGTATCGATTGTGGATTTACTTTCTACCAAAATCCAATTGTTGGCGTAGCAGCTATTCTAATTAAAAATAAAAAAATTCTCCTAGGAAAACGAAACATCAGTTATAAGAATAAGTGGTGTGTTCCATGTGGTTATGTTGAATATGATGAAGATGTAAGAGAAGCAACAAAACGAGAATTCCTTGAAGAAACAGGACTCCAAATCAAACTAAACCGAGTTTACGATGTTCACTCTAATTTCCATAATCCTATACAACATACAGTAGGAATTTGGTTTCTGGCCGAAATTACTGGCGGCCAACTCAAAGCTAACGATGATTTAAGCGAAGTCGATTACTTTTCATATGATCGACTACCTGAACTCGCTTTTACAACAGATCGTTTCGTTTTAGATCGATTAGCCACTGAAAAACTAATATAAGTGTTCCTTCTACTTCCAAACTTATCAAGTAGTTTATTAGTCAACTATTTACTATAATAGTAGAAGTAAATGAATTATAAGGATTGTTGTTTTATGATTGAAGAAAAAGCTCTTGCTATAAAATTTTGTAATGAAATTACCGATGTTCAAGAGGAGTTTGTACTCTCCCCTATTGGATATCAATACATCTATTGGAATCAGTCCTATGAATATCAAACTGAAAGCTTTGATTGGGTAACACTTAATACTCATTTGAAGGCTTCTCTTGATCAACGTTCTTTTACAGACCAGTTTATTGACGTTATTCAATCTGTACAAACTTATGCAGATATTCTGAAATTAATAAAATCAGAAAATGAATTGCTCGATTTCCAAAGGTTTACAAAAATTATTCCATTTAGGAAAGTTAACGATACAAGAGGCTAATCTACTTTTAGATTTTGCCTCTTTTTTATGGTTCAATAAACCAAAGTCCCCAGAACAAAACAACTACCCCCAACATCAACACACCAAATAAAAATGCTGCTAACCTATATAATGGACAAGAAATTGACTTAGGAAACTTTTTTATTCCCCACAATAAAACTTTTCCTATGATTAAAAGCCAATTAGGATAAACTAAGAACGTTTCGAGAAAATGGTCTTCACGATTATAACGTTTGAAAAAGTGGTAAAATCTTATTGAGCTTAAACTTCCAAAAAGAATTGTTCCTAAAAAAGAACTATTCATTCACCAATATCACCTTCAATTTTTTTGAGTTAATAATTATAGAAGTTAAACTCACTAACTCTAAGCTCGTTACATAAAGTAGTAAGTCTAATGAAAGAAGTGATACGATGTTACCAGAGCAATTACAACAAAAAGCAGACCAATATATAGATGGATATGAACAATTAAAAAAAGAGTTAAAGTGGAGAGTTTCAGATCGTATTCTGATGATGGTCACCTCTATTTATGTTGTTAATAATAAAACTTTGAATATTCCACATTTCATTGAATTAAGTGAATACATCAAAAATCAGGTAGGTATGCTTTCTACGCTGAAATCTTATCAACGCTTTACCATTGCTGCCCTGCTTAGTGTTCGTTTTGAAAACCCAAAAGAAAAGTTCCATGACTTTATCGAGCTATACGAAAATTTAGTTCGTGGTGGCTTCAATAGAGGAGCCTTTTCATATATTGCAGCTATGGTATTGTTAACAAATGATCCTGATGAAAGTGACCACAAAGATAGTATTGAACGGGCATTAACCATTTATAAAGGCATGAAAGCTCAACATTATTTTCTTACTTCAACAGTTGACTATCCTTTAGCTGTTTTACTAGCCAAAGTTGACACTGATATTCCAAAACTCTTGGAGCTAACAGCAACTTATTATGACCGACTTTCAAAAAATGGATTTAAAAAAGGAAATGACCTACAGTTTCTTAGCCATATTCTTTCACTCCAGCACGAAACTGACCCAAACATCCTAAGCAATCGTGCAGTAAGCCTTTTCGAATTATTAAAACAAAATCGAAAAAATTTAAAGTCGATGCATTACCCTGAAGTTGGATTACTTGGATTACTTGAAGACGGTAAACATCACATCGATTTAATACTCCAATTAGAAAATAAACTAAATAAAGAAAAGTCACTAAAATTGTACAAAGATATGAATTTTATCATAGCAGTCAACTTTTTAATGACAGATAAAATGAAGGAATCAATGATATTAGAAACAGGCATATTCACAACATTTGAAGCGCTGATGCAAGCTCAGCAAGCAGCAATGATCGCTGCGGTTTCTACTACTATTACTGGCACTTCAACCTCATCCAGTGGGCAAAGTTAAAACAATTAATGAAAATAAACGAAGGACTAGCAACTAATAGCAATGTGATATCAAAGTGATAGTTGGTTGAAATAAACAAGTTAGTTGAGAGAAGAAAGGCGACTTCCCCATTTAGGATTGTCGCTTTTTTATCATTTCCACCAGATTTTTGCGTATTAAAAATACGGAAGCATGAAACAATAGAAAGGTGATAGAAATCATTAAATTTGAGGGAGATTTATATGAAATTCGTTGACGATCTATATACAATGTATAAGAACCATCTTACTGGTGATGAGGAAGATGCCCTAATTATCATAGATGGCATCCTCCAAGAAATTAGTGAAGCTGGTATTGAAAAGTTAATCCATGAATTATCTGATGATGAGCGTTTTGAAATGTTTGGGATGTATTTATATGAGAAATTTCAATTGAAAATCTCAGAAGAAGGTATTGGTCAAACAACGAATGAAGATGATCAAGGCAAAGGTTATGTTCATTGAGAACTTTTTAATTTGTCTTCTTGTAATCCCTATTCTCTAAATTTCCGTACGTACTCCTGGATAGCATTAAAATCATAACTAGGATAATGTTCAACCCAACCAACATCCATCACTTCTTCCCCATCACCTCCATCAACAATAATTCGAATCGGTGCTTGGAAAGTTGCCAATTGAATATAGTTTTCGTTATCTTTTGGTGAAATGGAAAATGTAATAACATCGCCTTCATTGTATTCTTTGTTGCTTCTCTCGGTTTCTTCTGCACTCTCTACTTGCCAGCTATACGTAAAATAGTCTTGTAATTGTTTTGTAAACGGTAATGCAAGCTCATCAATCATCTTAAATGGTTTCTGGACTTTAAAAGTTAGAATATAGCCATCTGGATTACCAGTTCCTGTTTGTAACTTTAAATATTCAAACGGATCAGTATCCAACTTGGGTAAATCTATTATATACAGTTGCTCGTTGTTTTTTAATACAGTACCATCATAAAGAATTAACTCTCCTTGAGAAAGACCTCTTAAGCTACTTATATCTTCTGGAGGGAAGTACAATTGATCAATAGAAAAATAGCTATCAACAAAAACGGTATTCGATTGAAAATGATAGAAGTGATTCATAAAAAATCCATCTTGTTCAGCTCTTCCATTATGCAAATAGTATACATTCGAATGGTCGTCTCCAATAGTTGCAATATAGGCTGGTAAAAGCAAAGGTTCTTCTAAATGCCATTGCTCAATCCAAGCTATACTTCCTGCCCAAGATAGGATAAGGATACAAAATGCAGCGATTGTTAACTTTTTTCTTTGAATGAAACATGGTTTCTGAGAAAAGTCCTCTTTTCCCCCTTTATCTTGTTCTATCATCTCATCGTTCTCGAATAGTTTTTTCATTCGATAGGCTGTCATTATAACTTTAATAAAGGCAATAAACCCGAGAAGTAGTAGGACCGAAAATACGATACCGAACCAAGCTGGAAACATAATAAAAAACGGTAATCCGAATAGCATTAATACATTAATAATGATATAAAAATTTTTCCGCCTTTTAAAGATTATAACCCACTCAGTCTCGCTCGATTTTTGAATAAGATGGATAAAATAATTCATTAATAACACGACGAAAAGAAGGGTAATCACCTTTTCAATTTCATCCGTAATAAAAAACCAATTCATCACGGGTAAATCAACTGTTATGAACCCCACCTGTTGTGTCATTCCAGGCAAATGGTCTGTTCTGATGAAGGACGTAAACCAAGAGATGGCTGAAATTACAATAAGGACATTCGTCCAAGGTATGATAGACTTAACACCTATATCTTCCTTTAATACTTCCCGAAGCCCTGATAAAACAAGAAGATATCCAATAAAATTCGGTAAAATTGAAACTCCGTTTATATCAAAATTTAAAAACACTAGTAATAATCCCCAAAATATTGAAGATAATCCGTGTTTATAATGGTCCAATGTCACACCCCTTTATCTATTTGTAATAACTATAAATAGATATTGATTATTTTTTAAAACCTGGTATTATATAAATATTAACAGATATATATCATTCTATTTGTATTGCTAATCTTACCATTTCATATCGATAAATTATATGTATTTTGAAACTAAATTTATAAGAAAAGGTGGAGCCTTTGATGCATAACCAACCTGTTTGTCCCAAATGTCAATCGGAAGTGAAACAATTAAAACATAGTACATTATGCAACTGTGGAGTTAAGTTTAAAAAGTTTAGGTTCTAAGTCAAATGTTGGGGTTGGAGAATTATTCTCCTGCCCCTTTATCCTACCTGAATTGTCTTTTCTTTTAATTGATGGTGTAATAACACACGCATTCTCAATCTGTCATATCGCTTAAATCCGAATGCATTCCGTTTTATGACTTTCGTTTGGTTATTAAGCCCCTCAATTGGTCCATTGGTATAACCGAAAGTAAAACTATTAAGGATTTCAACCTCCCAGTTTTTGAACGTTTCAATTGCTTTCATAAACTCCTTCATTCCTGATTTTTCAACCAGATGATAGAAGTTGTGAAGGTGTTGTTTTACTATTAAACCTTCTTTGGAACCAATCTGTTTTGCCTCATCAAACCAAGAACGAAAGGCTTCCTTCAGC
Source organism: Alkalihalobacterium alkalinitrilicum (assembly GCF_002019605.1). Lineage (NCBI taxonomy): Bacteria > Bacillati > Bacillota > Bacilli > Caryophanales > Bacillaceae > Alkalihalobacterium > Alkalihalobacterium alkalinitrilicum. Next base: position 1,648,603 of record NZ_KV917368.1, read on the forward strand.
TTATAAGCTCTCCTCAATTCACTGGAGAGATCTAAATACCTTTCCAAATACCAGCGCTACTTTTCTGTTAATTCTTCATGACGTTTATTAAAAACATGCTTCATACGCTTACACTTTTTTCGGTCGTACTCATGAAAGTCTTTTTGAACTCTTCTTCGCACACGATCTAATGCCCAATAAATATAGCGACAGAAGTGGAAACGATCCGCAATAATCACAGGGCTACCAAGCGCTTTTTCAACAGCTGACTTAAATGAATAACTCATATCCATCACTACCATTTTTACATGGGTACCTTTTTTTCGTAGGTAGGCTTTAACGGTTTTTACCGAACGATCTGGAAGGATGTCCAGTGGCTCTCCTGTCTTCCCATCCGCTATGATGACCTGGTATTTCCCTTTGTTTGTGTCTCCCTTATACTCGTCAATCGCAATCACTCCTGGTAATTCCTCCACCTCCTTAAACATCGGAGTGGAGATCATATCAAATCGTCTTATTACAGTGGTTGGAGATGTACGAAACTGTCTAGCTGTATCTTTGAAGTTCTTACCCTGAATGACACGGAGTCCCAAGGCTTGATTCCATTCCACAGTATGGCGCTGATACCTTTCTACCACATTCGTCTTTTCAGGAAACCTCTTTCCACAGGAACACATATAGCGTCGCTTTCTATAAAACAAGTATGTGTTTCTTTCAAACATTTTCAAATGTTGGATCTTTTGAATTCGATAGTCATGAACACGCTTCGTTTTCCCCTCACAAACGGGACAACGATGTGTTTTACGTTCCATCTCTACGTGGATATGGAACGAATCTGCCACTACTTCTGTTTTGGTTACAGTCAATTCTTCTAAACTAGGGAAATTCATGATAAAATGCATATGAACGCAACTCCTATCCTTTTTCTTGTTTCTCGACAATTCAAGTCTAAAGGATTTTGGAGCTTGCGTGTTTTTATATGCTCAATTTTTTAAAACCCCAACATATATTTTAGAGCCAAAGTTTAAGACACTTCTTTAATGTGAAGAATACTTATTACCGTTCTCATTTTCAAAAGCAAAAGAAAAACACAATACTAGAAAAAACCGTAATCGAATCCTTCTTTGGATTGATTACGGTTTTTATAAATATTAAACTTCTAGAGCTACTTTTGTTTCCCCATATGCTTCTGTGTAAATCTTTTCAATATCTTTTACATTTAAGGCACGAGGGTTATTGCTTAATAGACGGTCAATCTTGCTTGCTTCTTCAGCAAGTGAAGGGATATCTTCTGCAGATACACCTACTTCTTTAATTGAAGTCGGAATGCCAACATCCTGAGAAAGAGTTGCCATTGCATGTACTGCCAATTCCGCAGCATCTCTTGTTGATAAGCCTTCTACATTTTCTCCCATTGCTTTAGCTACTTCTGCAAATTTTTCTAAGTTCGCTACTACGTTGTATTTCATAACGTATGGTAATAATAACGAGTTAGCGACACCGTGTGGTACTTTAAACTTTCCACCTAATGGATATGCTAATGCGTGAACCGCACCAACTCCAGCATTACCTAATGAAATTCCTGCAAGTAAACTTCCCATTGCCATATCTTCACGTGCTTTTAAGTCACGACCGTTATGAACAGCTGTACGCAGTGAGCGTGAAATTAAATTAATGGCTTGAAGTGCAATACCATCTGTTAACTCATTTGCACGGATTGCTGTGTAAGACTCGACCGCATGAACGAGCGCGTCCATACCAGTTGCAGCAGTGACAGCTGGCGGTACTGTTAATGTCAATTCCGCATCAACAATTGCAATGTTTGGTAATAAGTAAGTACTTACGATTCCTTTTTTTACCTTATCACGATTATCTGTAAAAATTGCATTATATGTTACTTCAGAACCAGTACCTGAAGTTGTTGGGATTAAAATGAATGGTAATCCTGGATTTTTAATATTGTCGATCCCAACTAAGTCACGAACATCATCCGTATTCGTCATCATAACAGCTAATAGTTTTGTAACGTCAAGTGCACTTCCGCCACCTACACCAACAAATACATCGTAGCCTTTGTCGATAATTTTCGCAGCCATTTCTTCTAAAATTTCAAATGGAGGTTCAGGAATAACATCATCAATGATGTCTACTGTAAGAGCTTGCTCTTGTAATGGCTCTATGACTTTATTAACTAATCCTGTTTCTCTAATAATTTTATCGGTAATGATTAAGACCTTTTTTCCACCTAGTTTTGCAACTTCTTCACCAACTTTAGCGACTGAACCACTTCCAGTGATCAATTGACCTGCGGTTTGAAAAATTGAAACGTTCATATCTTCGACATCTCCTATCCTAATCTATGATTGTTCTCTCTCTCTTAATCTCGTCTTTACTACTAAATTAGCCTAATTTAATGCCAACAAACTTAATTTCTGTCATATCTTGAACCGCGTATTTTACGCCTTCTTTACCAACTCCACTTAGCTTTACGCCACCATAAGGATAGTTGTCTTGACGGTACGTAGACATTTCGTTAATCCAAACCCCGCCAGTTTCTAATTCATCCGCTAAACGCATCGCGCGATTAATGTCTTTTGTAAATACACCTGCTTGAAGACCGAAATCCGAATCATTTGCAAAACCAATGACATCCTCTTCTGTTTCAAACGGAATAATGGAAACGATTGGAGCAAATACCTCTTGGCAAACGACTTTCATTTGCGGCTCAACGTTAACTAGTACAGTTGGTTCGAAGAGATTACCTGTGCGTTTTCCGCCTGTTAATAGCGTAGCTCCTTGAACTTGTGCTTCATCTACCCACTCTTCTGCACGTTTTGCAGCTTCTTCAGTAATCATAGGACCGATATCTGTTGTTTCATCTGTCGGATTTCCAATTTTTAATGCTTTTACTTGTGGTACAAATAGATCTACAAATTGTTGATATATATCTTTTTGAACGTAAATACGCTGAGCAGAAATACAAACTTGACCTGCAAAAGCAAATGCACCTTTTACTAAGCTTGTAGCCGCTGTTTCAATATCACCATCATTAAAGATTATATTAGGAGAATTTGAACCTAACTCTAACGTTACTTTTTTAAGTCCAGCTTGTTTTTTTATGATTTTTCCTACTGTTGGACTACCTGTAAACGTAATCTTGCTCACACGGTCGTCGGTTACAAGCTTTTCACCCATCTCAGAGCCAATTCCCATTACAAGGTTTAGCGCACCTTTAGGAAGGCCAGCTTCTTCAAATAGCTTCGCTAACATAAATGAAGTGAACGGTGTTTTTTCTGCTGGTTTTAATACAACTGTATTCCCCGCAGCGAATGCTGGACCTAGTTTATGAAGTGCTAAGTTTAATGGGAAGTTGAATGGAGTAATTGCAACAACAACACCAATTGGATTACGGCGAACCATACCAATACGGTTCTCACCACCAACAGCACCATCCATTTGAACGAGTTCACCTTCAATTTTCTTTGCTTCATCCGCTGCAAATTTAAGAACTTGAACGGCACGCCCTACTTCACCTCGAGCATCACGGATCGGTTTACCTGCTTCTAATGCCAAAACTTGTGCAAATTCTTCTGTTCTTTCTGTAAGAAGGTCGCCTGTTTTTCTTAAAATATCTGCACGTTGATGAGCAGGAAGCTTTTTCATTGTATTACGGAAAACATTATGTGCTGTAGATAATGCTAGTTCAATATCTTCATTCGTAGCTAAGTCGATTGTTCCAACAACATTTCCATCAAACGGGCTTTTCACTTCTAAACTTTTTCTACCTGAACCCTTTAATTCTTCGCCATTAATTAATGAACCGAAATGTAACGGTGTATTTACCATGATATCTCCTCCTAAAAAGTGAAACGTCCATCAATAGGGGGTCAAGCCCCCCTTGATGTAAAATCTTATATTTACATTTAAATACTAATTAACACTGTATACGTATTCATACAATAAAGTCATCATCTAAACATGTTTGGGAGCCATAAAACGATCTCTGGAATAAAGGCAATAATGAGTAGCGCAACAAATAGTGTAATAATAAAAGGTAGTACTGCTTTACTCGCTTTTTCCATCGATGTACCGAGTATTGGAACGGTAACAAATAAGTTAACCCCAACTGGCGGAGTCGCCATTCCAATTGCAATTGCAACAACCATAACAATCGCAAAGTGAACTGGATCCATACCAATAGCAATAGCAACTGGGGCAAGCACTGGTCCGAGTAACATAACGATCGCAGCACCTTCTAAGAACATACCGATAAACATTAATAATAAGATCATTAGTAATAGAATAATAATTGGGCTTTCAGTAATGGACAAGATCGAATCTGCGAAAGCTTGTGGAATTCCAAAGTAAGCCATGATCCAGCCAAATGGCGCTGACATCGCTACTACTAGTAGAATAACTGCAGAAATCGTACCTGTACGAATTAAACTATCAAAAATATCTTTTACTGTTAAACTACGGTAAATTAACCCACCTACTAAAAACGCATATGCGGCTGCAACCGCACCACCCTCTGTAGGTGTAAAAATACCACCACGAATACCAATAACAATAATAATTGGCATTACAAATGCTAAAGAAGCAGCTAATGTTACATCAAAAAATCCTTTCCAAGTAAATGGCATTTTTGAAGTTGGGTAGTTATTTTTTACTGCAACAACATAAGATACGATCATTAATAATGCTGCGATAACTAGTCCAGGAACAATACCTGCCATAAACATTGCACCGATGGAAACATTCATCTGCGCTCCGTACAGGATCATGATGACACTCGGTGGAATAACTGGTGCCATTACCCCTGCACTTGCAATAAGAGCTGCTGTAAAGCTCTTTTTATAGCCTTCTTTCTTCATCGCTGGTCCAAGTGTCTTCCCTAATGCAGCTGTTTCAGCAACAGCTGAACCTGAAAGACCTGCAAATCCAGCACCCGATACGACCGTAACGTGGGCTAACCCACCACGGAAACGTCCCATAAAAAACTTAGCAAAATTGATCAATCGATCTGTAATTCCAGAACGGCTCATCAACTCACCAGCTAATATGAAAAACGGAATCGCCATCATCGGGAATGACTCGGTCGGGTTGTAAAGCGTTTGTACAAATACTTCAAAAGGTAATTTAGCAGTAGCGATCATAAAGACGACAATGGCCACTCCTAAACTAAAGGAAATGGGTATACCAATTATTAAAGAAATTAAGAAAGGTATAATAAGCCAAAATATCATTTTACGATCACCTCCTTAATGTCACGAACAATGAAATGTAACATATGGATGATCATAAGTGAGCCTGCGAATGCAATACTTAATCTCGGCCAAAATAATGGAATACCAAGTGCATTGGAAGTAAAATTCATACTATTAAATGCAAATCTGAAACCTACATAGGTTAATAAAAGGATAAATCCTAACATGATTAACTTCGTGATGAAACGAAGAATTTCCTGTCCACGAATAGAAAGTTTTTCAACAAACATATCAATATTAATATGCTCTAATTGTTTTACAGCAATTGCTGAGCCTAAGAACGTCATCCATGCCATTAAGAACGTTGTAAATTCTTCTGGCCAATTCAAGCCAGTATTAAATAGATATCTTAATGCCACTTGAAGAATGACTGCTAAAAACATTGAGCCAACGATTACACCGAGTGCAATCTTAGAATATTGATTAAGAGTATTACTTACTCTTTCTAAGTTTTTATCTAGTTGTTCTAGCAAGACATTCAACTCCTTTCAAAAAAGAAAGAGGCTTAAAACGGTATGTTTTATTGCTTTAAGCCTCCATCTCGACTTTCAATTATTGTTGAGCCGCTTGAATACGCTCAATTAAATCTTGATCTACTTTATCTGTGAATTGATCCCAGATTTTCACTGAAGTTTCAACCCATAATTGTTGCTCTTCTTCAGTTGGTGTGTAGAACGTAACACCTTCATCAATCATTTCTTGTTTTAACTCATCAGCAAACTCTGGTGCTTGTTCAAAGTTAAACTCTTGTGCTGCAAGTGCTGCATCTCGCACGATTTGTTGGTGTTCTTCTGTTAAACCATCAAATGTATTTGGGTTCATGAATGCCATATGAAGGGCATGAATTCCACCTGTTTCTGTTACGTGTCGAATAACTTCGTGTAAGTTAGCTGTTACTGCCCAGTGAGGTTGTTGTACTAATCCATTAACTACACCTTGCTCTAATGCTGAATATACTTCTACCCAAGTGATCGGTGTTGCAATCGCTCCTAAAGACTCAACATAAGCCATTTCAATTGGACTTTCAGCTGAACGAAAACGCAAACCATTTAAATCATTAGGAACTTTAACTTCGCGCTCCGTATTCATTACGTGGCGATGTGTACCAGGGTCTAAGAAAAATAAAAGTTCTAAACCTAAATCTTCTCTAGACATTTCTCTAAACTCTTGACCAATTTCACCTGATAAAACTTTATGTGTAGCATAAACATCTTCAAACATGTAAGGTAAATCAAATACTAAAAATAAATCAGTGAACGGTGCCATATTGTTTGTTGCTGCTGATGCAACATCTAATGTATTGTTTTTTAACATTTCAATTCCTTGTGTATCCCCAGCTAAAGTTGCACTGTGGTGAATACGCACTGTAACTTCACCTTCCGAACGCTCTTCAACCTCTTCTTTAAACTTCTCATACGTTAAGAAAATCGGTGTACCTGGTGCTGCTGTATGTGAAAGGACGATTTCTACGTTATCACCGCCAGCTCCTCCTGAACTTGTTCCACAGCCAGCTAATACGACTAATAATACCGCCGTAGCAACGAGTAATAAAAATTGTTTCTTCATTCTCTTTTCCCCCATAAAATTTATTTGTTTTGATTACGGTTTAATAAACGTTATTATTTCTAGAAATATACTTAGCTATTACCTGGAACCACCTCCTTAAAGTAATAAAATTTTTATTTTTTGTATACGTATTCATATATCGGGAGATTTTTGTTTTAAAATGAAGTTTATTCCCTTCCCTTTGCTCTGTATACGTATTCATTTCTTCAAAAGTAAGTTAACTTTTCGGTGAACATGTTGTTTTTCGTACCGCTAAATGAGGTTCTAGTTTAATTTGTTGATAGTTTTCTCTCTCTATATTTCCTTCAATAATATGAATAAGGCTGTTAACTGCAATTTCTCCCATTTGCTGAATGTTATGAGCAACACTTGTTAACTGTATGGCATGATGACTTGAAAGCGTTATATCGTCAAAACCAATTAAGCTAATGTCTTCAGGTATTCTTTTCCCCATTTTTAAAATGACATCCATTGCCGTTAAAGCCATTTGATCAGTAGCACATAGTACAGCGGTTGGGTGGGGTTGGATACTAAGTAAGTCGTACATAGCCATTTCTATATCTTTTGTTGTTGTATCAACAATCTTTAAAAACCGCTGATCCATTTCTTTCCCTTTATCCTGAAGTGCTTGGAAACATCCTTCTTGTCTATCAAGGAATGTTGAAACATTTGTCGGACCCATTATGATTCCAATATGCTCATGCCCTAATTGGAGTAGGTGGTCCATTGCTAACTGACCTGCTTTCACGTTGTTTAAGATAACGTAATTCCCAGCATTTTTGTGTTTACGATTAATTTGAATGTATGGTGTACCACTTTCTGAAAAGAAATCGTACATGGGTTCATCTAGATTAATTGAAGACTGGATAATTCCCGCCACATGATTACTAACGATATGTTCATAGATTTCTTCTCGATTCGGCTGATTATCAAAATAAACCATTGTGTTATAGCCCTTTTTTGTCGCTAGATTAATAATTGCAGTAGTTATCTCAGAATAAAATGCATTTTCTAAATCACCTGAGATCAATGCAATCGTCTTTGTTTTTTGCATAACTAGACTTCTAGCAATCATGTTTGGACGATAATGGAGTTCAGCTATCGCTTTTTCTACTTTTTCTTTCGTTTCTTTTCGAACGTTTTGAGCTCCATTTAACACTCTCGATACTGTAGCTTGGGACACCCCTGCTAATTTGGCAACTTCTTTCGATGAAATCATTGTATCCCTCTTTTTCCCAACGGTAATTCTTTAATTTGTGAATACGTATTCACGAAAATTTTGTATCATTTATTCAATGTACGTAAATTGTAACAGAAAGTTTTTATTTTGTTAACAACTTTTTTAAATTAATTTGTCGAATTTTGAAGATAGGGATTTTTTATTAAGAGTTCCTAATGATTTTTATAACTATAAGAAACGATGATATCGTTTCTTATAGTTTAAATTCTATAGCAAGTAGTAAAACATTTTTATGAAAAAAAAGAGCCTGTAATACACCTTGGACTGACTCCACCTTTAATAATTAACCATTTTATTTTATTGAAAAGTTCTTCCCTTCAACAAATCCCTTCATGTATTGACGTTGTTTTTTCAATAACATATCTGCTATCTGTTCTGTCCATGTATCGTTCCTATCGCCACCTGATCGTTCTTCATAATAGGCAGATATAATTTCATTATAATCCGATAACTGTTTCTTAATTTCTTCTTCGTTTTCGATATATCCTTCTTCATGATAAATATTAGCAAAAGGTAAACGAGGTTTCACATCAGGTGCTTGATCTGGATATCCTACAGCTAGTCCAAATAAAGGTATAACTTTCTTTGGGACATTTAAAATTCTACAAACTTCTTCTAAATTATTTCGAATACCACCAATGTAACATACTCCTAGTCCCATTGATTCCGCAGCTACAACTGCATTTTGAGCTGCTAGAGCTGTATCAATGAGAGAAACCATGAAAGTTTCCGTACTTTCTAGTGGATCAGTTAAATCTTTCCCTTCAATTTTACTAATGAGTTCATGACGATGAAGATCCGCACAAAAAACAAAAAAATGACCATTTTTCACAACATACATTTGATTCCCAGCTAGCTCGGCTAGCTTTTCTTTATTTTCTTTATTTTTTACACCAATTATAGAATAAGCTTGTACAAAACTAGACGTCGAAGCTGCTTGCCCACATTGTACAATCGTTTTTATCTGTTCACTCGTTAACTCACGATCTTCAAATTTTCGAATTGATTTGTGATTTAATATTCTTTCTATCGTTTCATTCATAACTTCCTTCATCCCCTTCATTTTTTTAGAGGCTAGCTAATATGATTAACCAGCCTCCTCTTTTCACCTTTAGAACTGATAAATTTCTCCATACTTTTTACGTAAGTAATTCACAAGGTAACTAGAATTTATGCCTTCACCAGTAATATCCTTTAATATTTCAACCGGTTTTTTCATTTTACCATACTGATGAACATTTTTAGTTAACCATTCCTTGATCGGTTCAATGTTATTCCTAGCTAAAAGATCACTGTAATTAGGAAGATCTTTATCCATCGCAGCTTTCATTTGTGCTGAATAAATATATCCTAATGCATAGGAAGGGAAATAACCAAATGCCCCACCAGACCAATGAACATCCTGTAAAACTCCTTCTGCATCATTAGAAGGACATACACCTAAATATTCTTCCATCTTTTCGTTCCAAATGTGTGGGAGGTCCTTAACTTCTATTTCATCACTAAATAATCCTTTTTCAATTTCATATCGAACGATAACATGAAGCGCGTATGTCATTTCATCTGCTTCGATTCTAATAAGCGATGGGCCCGCGACATTAATTGCCTTATAAAAATCTTCTAAAGTAACGTTATCAAATTGTCCATTTGAATATTTTTGCAATAACGGATAATTTGCTTTCCAGAAAGAAGGATGGCGCCCAATCATGTTTTCAAAAAATAAAGACTGCGATTCGTGAATTCCCATCGAAGTTCCATCACATAGAGGAGTACCAACTAAATCTTTTGAAATGTTTTGTTCATATACTGCATGGCCGCATTCATGAATAGTTCCAAAAATCGCCGTACGGAAATCTTTTTCGTCGTACTTTGTTGTAACACGAACATCATTTGAATTTAAGCTAATCGCAAAAGGATGAACGGTTTCATCTAGGCGACCAGAATCAAAATCATAGCCTAAGTTTTTAAGAATTTCTAAGCTTAATTGACGTTGTTTTTCTTTCGGAAATTGTTCAAACAAAAAGTCTGTCTTCGGCTGATGACTTGAGTCTTTTACAGCTTGAACAAGAGGAACTAATTCTTTCCTAAGATTTCCGAATACATCATCTAAAATTTCTACTGTAATACCAGGCTCATAATCATCGAGTAATGTGTTATATTTATGACCTTCATAACCCCAATACTCTAAAAAGCGTTTTTTCGTATCCACAATTTTTTCTAAATACGGGTGAAACATCGCAAAATCTGATTTTTCTTTTGCCTGCTCCCAAACTGCTTCCGATTTAGATTCTAAAATGACATATTCCTTATATTCTTTTTCTGGAATTTTTTTATTACGGTCATAATTTTTTTTGCATTCTTCAATTGTTTTCTTAGTAATTTCGGTTACATCTGAACTCTCACTAAGTGCATCTATGTATTCTTTCATCTGACCAGATGTCGACATATTAAAGATTTCTGTTGATAGCATCCCGATAACTTCAGAACGTTGCTCAACTCCTTTTCTCGGTGCACCTGTCCTTAAGTCCCAGAACATTAAGGATCGAGCCTCACTAAAGTTTTCCATTTTTTTAACGTATTCTAAAAAATCTTTTTCCATTTCTTTATGACCTTTTGACATGCCTATGCATCCTCTCTTTGATAAAAATATTTCGAATAATGAAATACACTTTTATTATAAAATTTCTTTTAGCAAATGTTAACTATTTTCACTCGACAAATAAATTTGATATGATGAGCAAATATAAGTAAAGGGGGTACACAATGAATGTAACAATTACACCAAAAGCGGCACGTTTTTACAAACATGAAGTTCTAACAGAAAAACATCAATCATTACGACTTTTTGTACGAGTTGGGGGGGTTGGCTCAGGTGGTTTTTCAGTTGGTGTTATTATAGAAGAACCAGATCATAATTCTTTTCAGATTGAAATAGAGGGTGTTACATTTTTTATAAACGGAGATGACACCTGGTATTTTAACGGTATGACGATTGATTATAATGAAGATCTAAATATGATGATTTTCAATAATCCACAATTTGAAGACATCTATCATCCTGAACAGTAAAAAGTGACTGACTCTATTGCTTATTGAAAACCACCTCGAATCATAAACGTAAACAACTGTATTATGATAATGAAGGCAATACATAAGCTACGAGTCAGCCTCTTTATATATTTAGATTTTATAAAAAGGAGCGCTAAAATCGCCCCTTGCCTTATTTTTTCGCTTCTTCTAGTTGATGATCAATACGCTCAATCAACTCTGATGAAATTTCAAAGAAACGTTCGTCAACTCCCGTTTGATGAGATGCCGCAGTATAGTATTGCTTCTTTGCTTGTTGAACTGCTTCAGTCGCTGCCTGCAACTGGTCTTCATCCATACTCATAGTTGCTTGTCCAACCATACGCTCTGCAGCTTTAATTGCCATCTCCACTTGTTTTAAATCGTTATACGGCTCTGACATACAATATTCCACCTTTCGTTCATATAGTGTTATTGTATGCGATTAAAACATAAAATATTCAGTATTATGGTTAATCTTTGAGGTGTTCCAGTGTAACACCAAACCATCTGACCTATGATTATTACGATGCTTTAGTTAAAATTTACCTATCTATTTTTAGAAAAACCACATTCCCTCAATTGAAGAAATGCGGCAATTTGAAAATTCGAATTATAAGCACCAATTAATCATTTGTTGTATCGATCACTCTTGGTGGCCTTGGGCCCCAATATTGATAAAGATCTGTTCGAATTTTCCCGTTATATAACTTCCGTTTTTTCGTTGCTTTTTTCCCATATAATTCTTCAAATTGCTCATTAGAAGTCAAAACATAAATTGACCATGTAGGGATATATTCTTGAAAGATTTTCCCCATCTCCTTATACAACTGTGCGACTTGTTCTTTTTCTCCTAATCGCTCACCGTATGGAGGATTAGCAATTACGCATCCGTATTCTCTTTTTGATCTTAAGTCTGTCACCTGCATCTGTTTAAAACGAATAATATTCGTAAACCCAGCCTCAGCTGCATTATGCTCGGATAATTCAATCATGCGATGGTCAATGTCAGTTCCAAGTATATCCAATTCTTGGTCATATTTCGCCAAGTCTTCTACTTCCATTCTTGCTTGGTCCCACATTTCTTTCCCAATCCAAGACCATTGTTCTGACGCGAACTTCCTCATAAATCCTGGAGCTATATTTTGTCCGATCATCGCAGCCTCAATTGGTAACGTACCTGAACCGCAGAATGGATCGATTAAAGGCTTGTCTGGTTTCCAATTCGTCAACATGATAAGTGCAGATGCAAGTGTTTCCTTTAATGGAGCTTGGTTAGAACGATAACGATATCCTCGTTTATGTAAGCCGTCACCACTCGCATCAATTGTTAAAGTGGCGACATCTTTATGAAGCGCTACCTCGATTCGGTAGAGAGGTCCATCTTCCTTAAACCAATCCGTACGATACTTTTTCTTTAAACTTTCTACAACCGCTTTTTTTACAATCGCTTGACAGTCTGATACACTGAACAATTTAGATTTTACTGATTTCCCAATAACTGGGAATTCAGCATTAATCGGAATAAAGTCAGCCCATGGAAGTGCTTTCGTTTTTTCGAATAACTCTTCAAAGCTAAGGGCGTTAAATTCTCCGATTCTTACCTTAATTCGATCAGCCGTTCTAAGCCATAAGTTTGAACGACAAATTGCCATCGGATCAGCTGTATATATAATACGTCCATTTTCAACGGTTACATCTTCGTATCCCAAATCTCTAACTTCTTTTGCTACAAGCGCTTCAAGACCCATTGTCGCTGTTGCAATTAACGTTACTTTATCCATTTCAATCACCTACATTATAGTCTTTCCCTATTATAGTCATGTTCTGTCGAAATCACAAATAAGGATAATCACCCAACATTACCCATTAAAAAAGGGCAAATAAAAAAGCCCTTATACTGTGGGCTTAACAGTCATCATTTTAGCGTTCGATAAGCCATGTTTTGTCCCATTGTACTGCAAACGGTGATGAACCTCGTACTCAGGGGGTAATCATCTATCTACAGGTAAAAAACCACCTGTCCCTCTCTCCGTTGAATTCCTTTGAGAGGGTGCCCCTACCATTGTTTGGGTTTCTCGCTCGAGGGGTTTACCCGTTCCACTCCACTTGTTTCCAAGCGGACTACGTCACTGTGGCACTTTCAGAAGCATCACACCATATCCATAAGGACGTAGGTGCTTACCTCGCCGTTAGCCCAGTCAAAACCAGACTACCCTAGCTTATGAATTCGCTAGGCACGAACACTACGACCATCTCAGGTCGTGCGAGCATGGACTTTCCTCTATACCATCAAAGTGATATAGCAATTACCTGAACGCTAAATGCTGTTCTGTCTTAACGACAAGTCTTATTATAGTACGATATATACTCAAAGGTCAACTGGAACTACTTTGGAAATCTGTTAATTTTTCCTGACTGCTTGTCTAGATAATTCATCGGCATTTTTATTTTGGTTACTCGGAATCCATTTCAGGAAGAATAAATCGAATTGATCAATATATGTTAAAGCTTCGTCTAATAACTTTTGATATTGCTCCTTTTTTACATAGCGCTTTTCGACTGCCTGATCTATCAATTGCGAATCGGTCCGAAATGATACAGTAGTTAACCCTTTTTCTTTACATAATTCTAACGCTTTTATGAGGGCCATATATTCTGCTTCATGGTTTGTTAGTTCACCAAGAGGAATCGCATAACGGTCTTCATTTCCATCTTTATAGTTGATATAAATCCCTGCACCCGATGGACCTGGATTCCCAGCACTGGCCCCATCAATGTATACTTCGATCAATAAAGCCTCTCCTTTATTTCAGCCTTTAGCTATAGTAACAATATTATTTTTTTACAATAAACAAATTTTATTCGTATAGCTTTCTACCAAAAACTTCTTTTTCCAAGTTTGATAGACGTTGTAAAATATCATAATTTGTACTTCCGACAGGAGATGTTGATGTCGGGACTCTTGGTTTTTGTTCTTGTACTCGTTTAACCTCACGACGAAGTTGCTGATTCTCCTGCTCTAATCGTTCAACGGCTTCATGAAACTTTTCATAATCTTGGATAATTGCATCTAGAAATTTATCGACGTCATCTTGATTATATCCTTTTAGACTTGTTTTGAATTCTTTCTCTAAAATATCTTTCGCTGTAAATCGAAATTGACTCATTATAAATACACCCCAGTTCTTAACTGTAGACTACTACTTCTACTATTTTTTCAGAATTAAGAACAATTGTCAATTTGTTCTTTTCGACTTTCTCACTTTAAAACTCTTCCATTTCTTCTTGTATTGTCGAATTTATATCATCTGGAGTAATGTAAAGGATAGGGTACCCGTCACGATCATAACGTTTAAGTGCAGGTTCCAAGTAATAGTTAGGAGAGCCTTCCTTCCATTCATCATACAGAATAACAAGTCCGTCACTTTTTTCAATCAAATATTGGTTTTTTATTCGTAATTGAGCTGGACTTTCGTACTCTCGTTTGGAAATACTATCAACAAAATCAGCAAGTCCTAATACATAACGATACTGTTCTTGATTCGTTTCACTCCAATTTTTTTCTTGTTGTAAAAATGGAGTCATAACCCCGAGCCTTAACTGCGGAAACTCCTTTTTTAATTCTGCTACTACTTCACCTGTCCAAATTTCAACACCAAGTTGTCCACTTATTAGAACCCACTCCAATCCTTCGTCAAGGAGTTGGCGTAGTTTCTTTTCAACTGTCTTTTTTATGTATTGTATCCCATTATGCTTTTGATCAAAAATTCCTAATTCTTGAGCTTTATATCCAGTGACAACACAAACTTTTATCACAATCATTTCTCCTAACATTTCCATATAAATTTGAGCTGATTTTATTCATCATAAAAGGTTCTTAACATATCCTAATACAAGTCTCATTATTTGAAAAGGAGAGCATAAAAACTCTCCTTCTCTTACATCATATTATCTTCCGCAAGGCTTTTTGTGATGAGGGTTACCCATTGGACCCATTCCCCATGGATTTTGGCCTGGTCCCATTCCTGGTCCTCCAAACGGTGCAGTTTGAGTTGGACCAAATCCTGGTCCTGCTCCAGGCCCCATTCCAGGCCCCATTCCTGGTCCTGCGAACGGCGATACTTGTGTTGGCGCTCCTGGTCCCATTCCTGTTGGTGAAACAAAGTGCTGATGCGTAATTTGTTGTTGTTGTGACGTTGTATGAGGGAAACTGTGAATATGCTTATAATGATGATGCGTTACATTCGTTGTATGACTAGGGTGAATTTCAGGAACAATATATTCGCAACATTGATGAGTAACGTTGCATTTTGTCGGGTGAACAACAGCAGGCATTACTTTTGTGCAAGGTCTATTCCACATGTTATTTTCCTCCTTATTTGTTATTCAATATTAACCTATGTAAGAAGCAAGAGAGATGTACTAGTTGTTTGGCCTAATTTCCTATATAAATTATGAGTTTGCCTACATTTTGACGCTAATTCTTGTCCCTTTTAAGTTGAAAAGCCTTAGTATTTCTACACTCAAAATAATTCAGAATATTTCGTCAAAATCAAACAAATAGAATACCTAATTTGGCGAAACACCTCAAATTGTGCGCTTTCTCAGGAAATAAGGACGTTTGCTTCCTGGAAATACGGGTAATATAATAGATGAAATAGGAGGGATAATTATGGCAAAAATTACAGTGCCTGGTCAGAACACTTTTGAAGTTAACGAAGGAACAAAACTGGTATTAGCATTAGAAGATAACGGTATTGACATCCTTCACCGATGTGGTGGAAAAGCGAAGTGTACGACCTGTCGAGTTGAAGTAATTGAAGGGGAATTTGGAGAACTTACAGACATTGAGAAAACAGCTTTCTCAGCCAAAGGTATCGAAGGTCAATACCGCTTATCTTGTCAAGTTTTTGTGAGAAGTGATGCAACAATAAAACCAATGATGACGGTTAACGAATCTGGCCTTGATGCAGGGCCTAGACCTAGCGAAGATTGATAATAAGCGCCTGACTCGAATAAGAGCACTAGGCACTTTTTGCTCAGTTATGAGTCAGACGCTTTTATTATTTTCTGTTCCAATCGCTCGATACGTTTGATGAGTTCAGAAGTCTGTTTGTTATTATCATTGCTGACTAATTTCGTCATCTCTTTTATATTGTTTAACCCTTTCACGGCATAAAACAATGCTTTTTCATAGTCTTTCGCGAAGTGTTCAAGTAGCTTTGATAATTCAATTGCTATTTCTACTGATGAAAACTGACTTCGCTTGAAAGCATTTTCCAAAAGAAATATTGCATCATTTTTTCTATTGGTCTGCTTATATAATTTAGCTAGAAGTAAGAAACACTCCACCGTTACATTTTCACTATCTTCTTTAATAAGTTGTTCCAAGCATAAAAGCGCTCTTTCTTTTTCACCAACAAATTCAAGCCATTTCCCAACTTGTATTTTTTCTCTTGTAGACACTTCTTTATTTTCATAGTTTAATAAACAACTTGAAATATGGACATACAACGAAATAAGCGATAATACATCCCACTCGTTGTGTGTAAGTACACCTTCAATATACTCTGGATCGGGTTCATGTAGAAAGTCGAAATAAAGCATAGGAGCCATATAGCCAGGTGTGTCTTCACCTCGTGCAAACTTCAAAATTTCACCTTCAACAATAGACAACTTACAAGAAGGTAATGTATCTTTCCACAGTCTCCTTGCACCGTGTAATAAATCAAAATGTCCGAAAGCTGGAAGTTTGGGTACTTGATCTCTAACAAACGTATGTCGCGTTTTCACTTGGGGCCAATCAAAGGCTTTTCCATTATAAGTTACGAGATTACTTAAGTTTTTAACATCATGTAAGAAGTGATAATATAGTGCAACCTCATGTTCAGGTCCTGGTAAGAAATATTGTTTTACTTTTACACCATTACGACTTAATTGACTATATCCGAGTAAAAAAATTGTACTTCCTGCCCCACTCGATAAACCTGTTGTTTCCGTATCAAAGAACAGTAAATCTTCAGGTGAGCGACCAGCGGCAGACAATGGATGTTTAAGACTTGTTTCTTGCCAACGCTCAACTATATCAATGGCTTCTGCAAATGTATATTTTCCATGCATCGTCTGAAGCTCAAATTGTTTTTCACGAAGGATTGTATAATTTTCTTCAAAATGTATCGCTTTTGCATTTAGCTTTTTCCATTTATCATAAAAAGGAATATCAATTAATTGTTGCTCGTTTGGTGTAGTTTTCCCCCGTTCCCCTAGTTGTGGTTCAATGGACAAATGCTTTTTCATTCGCGATAACTTCCCTTTAATGGACATGTAAATCATCCTCTACTAATTTTCCAATCAATCGGCCGACAAGACCCTTTCCTTTTTCACCTGTTTCATTTGCTGGCCCTACACAAGAAGGGCACCCACCTTTACACGGACAATTCCTAACCATTTTCTGAACTTCTTTTAATACTTGTGGAAAGTTTTTATAGATTTGTTCACTTAATCCTACTCCGCCAGGATAACGGTCATAAAAGAATATCGTCGGTTCATCATTATGAACCGCTTTGATTTGCGGAATGACGTGTAAATCATTACGATCACACATTACAAACACAGGGGCAACATGCTGGAAAATATTTACCAGACCAGTTAACGCTTGTTCTAACGGTTCTTTCCCAAAATCATCTATTACCTCTTTTGAAAAGCTTACCCACATTGCATTCGTATGAAGTTCAACTTCTGGTAAATGGATCGGCCCTGATCCGATGTTTTCAAAGGTAGAAAGCTTAATTTTTTTAAATATTGTTGCTTTTGCATTCACCATGACATCACCGTATGATAAATTTGCTTCGTCTAGCGGTTTTTGTTGGTCCTCTTCTAACACTTTTAATTCAACAGCCAAGTTCGCGTCTGTAAAATATTCAACCTCAACTTCACGAACCCATGCTTTTTTCTCATCCCAATCCAGTAACTCCACTTGGTATTGGACTCCTTGATGAAGATAAATGGCCTCATCATGAAGCAATGTCATAGCACTAAAAGTATCCATTTCACCGATCACTTTTACATTTCCTATATTGGTTTGATCGATGATGACAACATTTTCTTGTGAAGCAGAACGTAAACTAATCCCATGAGCGGGGAATCCGTCATTCATCCAATACCATTTCGAACCCTTATGATGAAGGACTTGCTCTTCTGTTAAAAATTCTAATACTTCTTCAATATCTTCCCCACCGAACGTTTCTCCTTCTTTAAACGGAAGTTCATAGGCAGCACATTTTAAATGGTCGACTAAGATAATCAAATTATTTGGATTAATTCTCGCAGACTCAGGATTTCTTTCAAAGAAATATTCTGGGTGTTGAATGACATATTGATCCATTGGAGTCGAGCTCGCCACCATAATAATGAGTGACTCTTCCTGTCTACGCCCTGCTCTTCCTGCTTGCTGCCAAGCACTTGCTACAGACCCTGGATACCCTGTCATAATGCAAACTTGAAGTTGGCCAATGTCAACTCCTAACTCTAGCGCATTTGTACTAACGACACCGATAATATTTCCTTTTCTTAAACCTTGTTCAATTTCACGTCGCTGCTTAGGTAAATAACCTCCTCGATAGCCTCTGATTGAAGCTGGCCCTAATTCTTTTTTTACAAGTTCTTGTAAATGACTTAAGATCACTTCAACCCGTACACGACTTCTAGCAAACACGATTGTTTGGATCCTTTCTTTTAAAAACGTCTTAGCTAGCTTATTCACATCAACCGTTGCACTTCTACGAATGTTTAGTGGCTCGTTCACAATGGGCGGATTATAAAAAAGAAAATGTTTTCGACCTCGTGGCGCCCCGTTTTTATCAATTAATTTCATCTTTTTTCCTGTTAACTGTTCCGCTAATTCTTTTGGGTTAGCAATTGTCGCTGATGTACAAATAAACGTAGGATCACTTCCGTAAAATTGAGCGATCCTCCTTAAACGGCGAATAACATTTGCTACATGACTTCCAAATACTCCTCGATACGTATGCAATTCATCTATTATGATATATTTTAGGTTTTCAAAAAAAGCGACCCATTTCGTATGATGAGGAAGAATCGCTGAATGAAGCATATCTGGATTCGTAATGACGATATGACCTGCCTTTCGTACAGCCTGACGTATATTTGGAGCTGTATCACCATCGTACGTATAGCATTTTACATTCACACCAATTTCATCAATCAACTCATTGACTTCACTTTTCTGGTCTTGCGCCAATGCTTTCGTAGGAAAAAGATAGAGAGCCCTACTTTCCTCATCTTTTATAATTTCTTGCAACACAGGTAAGTGATAACAAAGGCTTTTCCCTGATGCTGTCGGCGTAACCGCAACAAAACTTTTCTTGTTGTACCCCGTTGAAAACGCTTGTCCTTGATGACTATATAAAGACGTAATGCCTCGATTATACAAGGCAGCCTTAATTCGGTTATCTACCTCTTCTGGGAACGGAACATACGATCCCTCTTCTGGAGCAATTTCATGCCAATATGTAATATTTTTAGATAATTGTTCATCCGACCTTAAAAGCTCTAATACATCTCCTAACGACTTCTTCCCGAACATTTCATTCACCTCTATATCTATTGTAGCGAATGTGTGTTTGTAAATAAAGAGAAACTTCACTTATTACAGGGAGGTTTATCCTATACTAATGTTCTTCAGGACCCACCAAGAGATGAGCCCAACAGGAGTTGACACAACGCTTGACGCTTACAGATTATCTACAACTTTGTGTCTTCACCAGAAATTACCTCCTGCTAAGGACTTTCTTGGTTCACAATGTCATGAAGGGGGGCTGAGCGGCAGGTTAAACGGTAAAGTAAAAAAATGGCAGTTTCTATTCTCATAATTCCCTGCTACTTTGATCCGATTTAAAAATAATATTTACGTAGTTCGAACTCCCACCTGAAATAAACTGATCCAATTCAGAAACAGGAATTTCTGTAACGATATCTATAACTTTCGTTTCTTTGCCTTTTAAGGTCACTTCATGGACGCCATTATTGTTCATTAATGAATGTTCTGGCCACAACCCTTTATAATAGTCATAAAACTCAATTGTAAATTCAATATCCTTTTTACTATGATTGATCAAAGGCAACTTACATTCACCACGCAACACCTCTTCATTCATCATTATAAATTCACAAGAACTCGCTTCCTTGTCATAAGAGACAGCGTAAATTCCCGAAGCTAATGTTTTCTGAAAGACTTCTATAATAAATGGTGGCCCTACTATTAAAATAAATAGTGCTAGCAAAACAGCCCGACTGCTATATTTTTTGAGTGACCTTACGAGTACGAATAATCCACCAATCAATAAAAACATTAAAAATATATTTACATATTGCAGTCCTGAAACAGAACGGACTGGAATTCCTAGCTAAGTACCAATCATTTCGCCAAATGAATAATGATGCGGGAACGGCAAATACATAATTAAAATAAAAGAAAGTAAAATAATTGCAACATAAAACAACTTTTTATTACGAATCAAAACAACACTCCACTCATAAAACAGACATTTGCATAAAATGAAACTTCATACAGTAGGAGCTTTCCTTCATCCCCTACTGAATTTTAGTTGAACCAAACGGATTGTTTGCTGGCGCTTATCTCCTACTTCCTCTATCTTATTTCCTCAAATCTTGAATTGGAAATCTTTACGTCCGTTAAACGGGATGAAGGTTTGAAAGTTCTACAAATTCTTTATTACCACACTTTTTTTACGAGTATATTAAACAAGAGATCTACCATCTCGTGATTTATTTATTAACAGAATGACGATTGCAGCTAAACAAGCAACGCCGATAAAAGAACCTTCAAAAAAGGCTGGGGTTATTACATATCAAAACGCAACTTCATTTTGTAAATGAGTGACATTTTCGTTCAAATTAACATTATCAGGAACGTAAAGTATCATTAAAATCACTCCATAAACAACCTGACTTATAATATAAAGAACGTGCATAACTATTGAAATAACAATACATTGAAACAGTAATTTCATCATTTCCTCCAACAAACAATAATTAATAGTGCACTATTATTTTTTTATGTATTTTTATCCCATAGGGGGGGATGTTAAAATTGGAATGTATTGTTATTTTAACGCTTTGGAGGTCATCCCGTGAATATTTCAGCAAAATTTATTATAAGTGCCTTACTTGTATTTACGTTATTTCTTGTTTTAGGGTTTCATCAAGAACTCTCTATATTTGTCATTATTTTGTGTTCTATTGTTTTTGGTAACACAATACATCTTTTTGTCGATTTATTTACTAAATTTGAAATAAACAAAAGTAAATAGTTTAGACAACAATAATAGAAGAGCTTAAAGTATGGGAATATCTTGATTGTTGGTATTATTAATAATTTACAAATTAAAAAGGTGTGTAGGAAGCAGTTCTAATAAAAATTGAACTTTACCATCAAACACACCTTTAAAAATTCACTTAAAAGTAATCGTTAAACTAATGTTTTTAAATGAACTTTTCCTATATACGGTTCCAATTCCTCTCCATTTCTAACTTTTTTCAAGAAAACTGGGTTAGAAATAAGGGGACGTCCGAACACAGCCACATCGATAATTTCTTTATTCAATGCATCCTCTGCTGTTTCAATATCAAGATCACCAACACCAAATATGAAACCATCCCAATATTTTCGAACAAGTTCGTACAAGTTCATGTTATTTTCTAATATTCTATTAAAATTTAATATTGAAGGGTGGATCATTTTTAGCCCAACTTCTTTAAAAGCCTCAATGAATGTTTCAACGGCTTTTTCTGGTTCTTCCCACATATAATCTACATTATCAACTTTATGTGCAGAAAAACGAACGAGCGTACGATCAACTCCAACCACATCGATTACTGCTGCAATGACTTCCTTCATAAACGTTAAGCGTTGGGAAAGGTCTCCACCGTAACGATCCGTGCGTGTATTCGTAATTTCTGAATTAAACTGATCAATTAAGTAACCGTGAGCACCATGAATTTCAACACCATCAAAACCTGCTGAAATAGCATTTCTAGCAGCTTGCGAAAATTGCTTTATCACTTCTTGAATTTCTTCTGAAGACATTTCCTTGGGTTCATCATATGGCTTTTTCGACCGGGCTGCAATCCCTTCTGCTTTAATAGCTGAAGGTGCTTGAGGGGCTAGACCTCCCGTCATTCCTTTGTGACTAATTCTCCCTACATGCCAAATTTGTGCAATGATCTTTCCACCTTCAGCATGAACAGCATCCGTTACTTTTTTCCATGCTTCAACTTGTGATTGTGTATACAACCCTGAAACTCGTGGATACCCTTTTGCAAGAGGACTAATTATAATTCCTTCGGTAATGATTAGACCTATTCCATCGGCAGCACGTTTACGATAATACTCTACAACATCAGGACCCACTTCTCCAGTTTCATCATCAGCAAAACATCTCGTTAATGGTGCCATCGCTGTACGCGTGCGTAACTCCCATGCTCCAATTGTAACTGGTTCAAATAGCTTTGTTGTGGTTTGGTTCATAAAAATTTCAGCTTCTACTATTATTATTTCTATTTTTGTATAGAAATTCCTATTGATTGACTGACAATGTGGCTCAAATTAAAAATAAAGTTATAAAATTCTGACTATTAATTAATTATCTATTTTCTTTTTGCTAAAGTCAAATATTAACCACACGTTTAATAACAGACTTTATGTTATGATTTTTAGCCCAAAAAAGACTAACCATCTGGCTAGTCTTCTTCATTAACAGTTTACATTCCAATATATTTAGTATAAGTGTTTTTCGCTTTACTTATGTCATCTGTGCCTTGTATTAAAACTCGTCCGTCAGTAAAGAGTACTAATCGAAGATCGTCAACTTCACAACGTACAAGAAATGGTGTTTTTTGCACGTCGCCAATTTTACTTAGACGAGATGCCCACTCATCAAGATCTCTCTCTTTTATACTTTTAGGGGAAATTTGGACAGTTTCTCTACCACAAAGAGATAAAAATTGATCTTCATTTTCGACATTTAATGAAGGATATACTTTCTCGCCACATGTTAAACAATCTGCTTTCGGTTTTGTCCATTTCATTTGATGGTTCAAATTATGCCAAACATCGATGGACAGGAGGCTCTTTCGGATTGCATCTTTTTTACCGACCAGGAATTTCATAGCATCAATCGCTTGATAAGAGGCGACAATATCCACGATAGGAGCAATTACCCCCGATGTATCGCATGTTTCACTTGAACTGCCTTCATTAATAAAGCAGCGAAGACACGGTGTCTCTTCTGGAATGAAAGTTGCCTGCATCCCTCTAGAACTAACTGCACCTCCATATACAAATGGTAGACCATTTTTATAACAATAATCATTTAATAAAAATCTCGTTTGAAAATTATCCGTTCCATCCAAAATCAGGTCTACACCCGATGCCAATTCATCGATGTTCATTGCGGTGACATCGGTCACGATTCCTTCAATTTTCACACTTGAATTTACTTGTTGAAGCTTTCGTTGGGCTGCAACTGCTTTTGGTACACTTTCACTCGCATCCTTTTCATCAAATAACATTTGACGTTGGAGATTACTATATTCAACATAATCACGATCGGCAAACCTTACGTACCCAACTCCTGCTCTTACCATATGATTAGCTAAAACTGTTCCAAGTGCTCCCATCCCAACGATTAGGACCTTACTATCATGAAGCTTTTTTTGACCTTCTTCCCCAATATGGCTAAATAACATTTGTCTCGAATATCTCTGATCCATTTTTAACCTCCACTAACAGGAGGGATGAAGGCAACGGTGTCATTTGCTTTCAGTACCGTATTCTCATCCACAAGCTCTTCATTTACAGCAATCATCGAATTCTTTACATCATTTTCAATCACTGGGAATTCTGCAATTATTTTTTTTCCTAGTGCTTCAATGTTAACATCTTGTAAGTCAAACTCTACTTCAGATTGACCAGTTTTTTCCGCAAGCCCTGCAAAGAATAGCACTTTAATCATAAGTAATTCCCTCCGGCTTTCCTGTTGGATAGGCGACCTGTTCTTTTTGATCCCCAATCCAAGCTTCTCCATCTTCCCAATGTTCTTTTTTCCAAATTGGGACAATTTCCTTAATTCTTTCAATCGCATACCGTGAAGCTTCATAAGAATCAGCTCTATGTGGCGTCGAAACAGCCAAAACCACAGCAACATCACTTATTTCAAGTCTACCAATTCGGTGTGTAATGGCTGTTCTCGCCTCAGGCCATTTTTGTTCGATTTCTTCACCGATTTGTGCCAATTTCTTCTCAGCCATTGATACATATGCTTCATACTGTAAAAATAACGTCTTTTTTCCTTTTGTTAATTCTCTCACTGTGCCGATAAATGTATTAATAGCACCAGCATGAGGATGAATTACCTTTCCTACTACTTCCTCTATATGAATAGGTTGATCTGTAATTGTAAAATTCTTCATTACGATCTTTTTCACTCCTTTACTCATTCATTTACTAAACCTTCTTCAAATCGTTCGAGCCACAAGATCGTTACATGTTCGCATTCATTTATTTTCTTTGTTCGAGCTGGTATGTATAATAAAACATTCGCTTCTATTAATGCAGAAATGATATCAGACTTGTCCCGTCCAACCGAAGATACATACACTTGGTGGCCGCGAACTTCCGCTTTTGCTCTCGTAAACCTGGCAAATGGGTTACCCATCGTGATGTCATGCTCAATGATAGCGCTAGAACGTGATAAATGCACCTTCGTAGCTCCTAATGCTGTTTTTAAAACAGGTCTTGCAAAAAGTTCAAATCCGACATAACATGCAGCTGGATTTCCTGAAAGACCGAAAATCCATTTATCCTTCCATGTTGCAACTGTAGTAACACTTCCAGGACGCATCGCAACTTTATTAAATAGTACTTTTGCATTCAATTCTTTTAAAATATCTTGAACAAAGTCAAAATCACCAACAGAAGCTCCCCCAGTTGTCACTAAATAATCGACTTCTTCAAGTGCAGTTAAAACAGACTTATAACATAATTCGTATTCATCTGGTAGAATACCTAAATATTTAGGGATCGCTCCTAAGCTTTTAATTTGCCCTAATAACATATAAGAATTACTATTTCTGATTTTTCCTGAAACAAGTGGGGAATCGACAGGTAATAATTCCGTTCCTGTGACAAAAACACCAATGACAGGCTGTTTATATACTTTTACTTGTGCATAACCGAATGTAGCTAAAATCGACATTTCTCCTGCGGAAATACGCCGTCCTCTTTTTGCTAATACCGCATCTGCAGCAATATCTTCACCCCTCCGTGCGACATTAGTATTTTTTTCAATGGGCCGATTTACTTTAATCCACGTTTCCCCGTCTTTGATTTCTTCTATTGCTATTTCAAGTGCCACGACAGAATCTGCCCCTTTTGGCATTTGTGCGCCAGTCATAATTCGGATCGCTTCGCTTTCGTTTACTTTTCGATTTGGAGTATCTCCAGCGCCGATCCGATCAACAACTTTGAAATAAACAGGATTTTCAAATGAAGCGTTTACTGTTTCTTCAGATTTAATTGCAAACCCATCAAAGGAGGAACGATCAAAATGAGGCACTGGATGGTCTGCCACGATATCCTCAGCCAAATAACGCCCAACAGCATCACTTAAAGGTACCGTTTCTACCTCACCTTGTTTTGCGGATTGAACAATTTTGTGTATAGCCTCATCTACATCTATTGGTTTTCGTTCTTCAATCATTACTTTCTCTCCTTATACTCCTAATTCATAGTTGATATGTACTTAATACTTTATCTTGTTCTACTGATAATTTAAAGCAAAACGACTAATATCTTTTAATGTCTAGAGCAGTAGCCATCTCTTTTAAAATATACACGCTTACTATCTAACATTATACAACAAAAGCTGCCACAAAGGTTCAGTAGTGCGACCTATTGAGACAGCTCATTATACAGGAAGACAATTTATTTTAAAGACGAATATTAACCACCAATATGAGACATCTCCACCTTTTGTCTCTTAAATCCAGGTGTCTCTTTCAATCTGATTTCAGAATAATGATCGTCTCTTAAATTCCAGGTGTTGTGGAGTAGTTCTAATAATTCTTCATCACTTGCTCCCTTTCGAAGGGGCGTTTGTATATCTTTCCCAGACGAGGCAAATAAACACGTATATAAATGGCCTTCTGCCGATAATCTAGCCCTCGTACATGATGAACAAAAGGCTTGAGTAACTGAGGAGATAAAGCCCACTTCAGCGTCGTAGTCTTTGTAGCGATAACGTGTTGCCACTTCTCCATAATAATTAGGACCAATGACTTCTAACGGAGCTTCTTGATTGATTTGGCGAATAATTTCTTGACTAGGAACGACGTTTTCTAGCTTCCAGCCGTTCGTATTTCCGACATCCATAAACTCTATAAAGCGTAATATTATGCCTCTTTCTCTGAAATAGCTAGCCATTGGTAATATGTCTTTTTGATTCATCCCTTTTTGTACAACCATATTCACTTTTACTTTTAACCCTACCTCAAGCGCAGCTTCTATTCCATCAAGTACCGATTGTACGCTGTAACCTCGTCCATTAATCTTCCTGAAACGCTCCTCATCTAAGCTATCTAGACTTACAGAAACTCTATGAAGACCAGCCTTTTTTAAGTTAGCCGCATGCTTTGGTAAAAGTGAAGCATTGGTCGTCATCGCAATATCTTTTATACCTTCAATATGAGAGAGTTTCCGAATAAGTTCGGCTAAATCCTTTCTCATTAAAGGCTCTCCACCCGTTATTCGTAGTTTTTCTACCCCTAAGTTCACAAAAAGATGAACTAATCTAGTAATCTCTTCAAATGTTAACAAACGTTCTTGAGGAAGAAACTTGAAATCAGGGCCAAAGATTTCTGCAGGCATACAATAGTTGCACCGGAAATTACATTTATCAGTAACGGAAATTCTTAAATCTCGGAGGGGTCTTTTCTTTACATCTACTGTTTTTAACTTTAAGTTGTCCATAATCTACACACTCCTCCCTTAAGTTAATCATTATAATATATCACTTCTCCTGTTTGTTCCGTTTTATAACCACCTAATACCTCTAACTCATCAGAAAATGGTTGCGATCGAATCATATCGACTAACATCTGCCCTTGATCACTTTCAAAAAAAGATTTACTCATTAATAAATCATAAGATTCATAGGCAACAGGAATAAAATCAAGCTGCAAAGCGTTCGCTGCAGCGTAAACTCCTAATCCAGCATCAGCCGAACCACTTTTTACAGCAGCGGCAATACTAAGATGGGAGTACATCTCTCGATTGTACCCTTTAATCCTTTCTGACTCAATCAAAGCTTCTTTAAGGAGAAAATCAAAAAGCAACCGTGTTCCAGCACCTCTTTGACGATTAACATACAAAATATCTTTTTCAATAATATCTTGAAGGGAATGGAGTTGCTTCGGGTTTCCTTTAGGTACTATCCAGCCTTGTTCCCGTTGTAAAAATTTAAGGAGAACAACACTTTCATTTTTCAAATACTGCTTTAAGAACGGAATATTATACTCTCCTGTTTCGCTATGCAACAAGTGAATACCCGCTACATGTGCTTCTCCCTTTTTAATTGCCATAATCCCTGCCATACTGCCTATATGAGAGGAGATAATTTTCTTTGAAACATCTTGCGCTTTAATTAAAGTCGATAAGACGTCGATTGACAAGTCATGACTTCCAGAGAACAGAATTGCATGTTTTATTTCATCGATTGGTTTGTACAATTCAACTTCCACTTCATCTCCCTGTTCATATCCTAAGCTGTTACTCGGCACAACTAATAATCCATCTGCACGAACGAGTGACATCGTCACTCCTGCTCCTCGAGTTAACGGATTGGCCATGAAACGACCGTTGACATAGCCGATATTGATACGAATAAAATCTTCAGATCCCATTGTTGATACAATTCTTCTACCTAATTGAACTTTCAATTTTTCTCTTCTCGGTACGGGAACTCCTAAATAACGACATATTAAAGGTTGTACAAACCATTCAAGTGTTAAATAAGCAGAAACTGGGTAACCCGGAAGTCCAACAACAATCGTATCCCTTACCTTTCCTAATACGACAGGTTTTCCAGGTCTTGTTGCTACACCATGGGTGAAAACTTCTCCTAGTTCAGCAATAATATGAACGGTATAGTCCTCAGACCCCGCAGAAGAACCTGCATTAACTAAGACAATATCCGATTCTTCTACCGCATCCAGGATAGCTTTTTTTAGAAGTTCAGGGTCGTCTTTAGTAATTCCTTTCTTAACAGGGGCCCCTCCCCATTCCTCAACATAGCTTTGAAATACTGTACTATTAAAGTCAATAATGTCGCCACGTTTTACATCTACCGTAGGCTGAACTAACTCATCACCCGTTGGAATAATAGAAACAACTGGTTTTTTTACAACAGGAATACATAAAATACCCCCCGCAAGTAAAGCCCCTAAATCGACAGGTCGCAAGCGGTGCCCTTGTGGGAATAACATCTCTCCACTAACGACGTCTTCTCCAACGGGACGAATATGTTGCCACGGAGTAGCAGGCTCTATTATTTCAATCTTTCCTTCTCCTAACTCTTGGATATGCTCAATCATGATGACCGCATTATATGGTTCAGGGATTGGGTCCCCTGTATCGACATAAACAAAATGAAGTTCTTCAACTAGTTGTAACGGTTGTTTTTCATGGGCACTATACGTGTCCTCCGCGTTAACGGCAATACCATCCATCGCTGATGCGTGGTAATGCGGCATCGAAAGATTTGCATAAATCGGTTCAGCGGTAATTCTCCCTCTAGCTTCAGCCGTCTCCACTAACTCTACTTCACGTTGAAATTGAAATTCATTAAATAATTGTTTTAATGCAATATCTCGTGGCTTATCTTCTAAATAAATCTTTCTCTTTAATAGTTCTCCCATAGGACTGACCCCCTAACGAAATAAATAAACTGAAACGACTTCCCCTTTGCTAATTCCTTCTTTTTTTGAAGGGATTTCTACCATCCCATCACTTTGCACTAATGTGGATATTAAACCAGATTTTCCAAGGACCGGGTAAGCCCACCATTGATTTTCCTTTTTCTCTAGTCTAACACGAATATAATCTGACCTTCCTGGACTTGAAGGAATATTTTGCGAGATATGCGCTTCCACCGTTTTTGGTCGTTCCTTTTCTTTGGAGCCATTTAATTGGATGATTATTTGTTCACCAAATAATGTATAAATTATGACCGCAGACGCTGGATGACCAGGTAACCCTAAAACTGGTTTATGATAAGCCATCCCAAAAATTGTTGGTTTTCCTGGTTTAATTGATACTCCATTTACTAATATGCCTGGTTCGCCCAAAGCTTGGATCACTTCTGTTGTGAAATCTTTCGCACCAACAGAACTTCCTCCAGACATGACTAATAAATCAACTTCGTTATACATTTCTTTGGCTTTAGTGTAAAAAGATTCATAGTCATCAGCGACAATGCCACCGTTGATGATTTCTGCTCCCCATTCTTTTGTTAATGTGGCAATCGTTAATTGATTAATATCTCTAACTTGTCCGATCTGTAAGTTCTCTGTATCATAAGGCATAATCTCATCACCTGAAGATAAATAACCTACTTTTACTTTGCGATAGACGCTAACAAAAGTAATGCCTATGGCTCCTAAAATACCTAGCTCTTGTGATCTTAGCTTTGTTCCTTTTTTTAAGAGAATTTCACCTTCCTTGACATCTTCACCGACTGAAATAATATTTTCGCCTGGAGCTACTTGCTTATATGTATTTAAAAGGCCATCCATGTCTTCACAATGCTCAATCATAATAATACTGTCACAGCCAGGGGGGATCATCCCACCAGTCGGGATGGACATTGCTTCTCCACCCCCTAACCGCATTTTAACTTCTTCTCCCATTTTGATTTCATATGTAACCGTTAAAAAGGATGGCATTGACTCAGATGAACCATATGTATCTTTTGCATATACCGCATAACCATCTACTGTAGACCTGGCAAAAGCGGGAACATTTTCTTTGGAGACAATGTCCTCTGCTAATATATATCCAAACGCATCCTGTAAAGATAAGGTAACAACTTCTTTAATAGGCTGAACCATATTTTTAATTATTTCTTTTGTTTCTTCAACTGTTTTTACATCGTAAAACAACATCTATGTAACCTCCTCTGATGAAAAAAACCTTTTAATATTATTTCTCTATACTTCGTATTTTTCCCTGCCTTTATTATAAAATTTAAAATTGCTGCAATTGTATTGAGTATTAATACAATTCATATGATAATAAAGAAAAAGGACAGAGGTGAAGACATTGAATATAAAAGTATTTGCTAACTTTCGAGAAATTTGTGGAGGCAAGATCGTTTCGATGGAAGTTGTCGACGAAGAAACGATCTTAAATATCCTTAAACAATTAATCACCAAATTCCCCCAAATGCAGGAAGAACTTTTTACAGAAACTTTCGAGTTAAAACCGATGATTCACGTCTTTATTAACGGTAAGAATGTAATGTACTTAAATGGCCTTGATACAAAAGTGTCCCAACAAGATACTGTCGCTCTTTTCCCTCCTGTAGCTGGGGGATAAGGTCTGTTATGTATAAAGAAAAGCTAGAAATAAGAGGCATTCATCGGCAAAATATACTAGAGTATTTGCGGCAATTAGGAGGAAAAGGAAAACTAGAATTAGAGGAAGACGTATTTACCACAGAACAGTGGAAATGTATTGTTTCTCCTGAAAAATTTATTCGCATGTTTCAATCAGATATTCCTATAGTGTTCGTCACGTTTTATTCCGAAGAAGAAGAGGCATTAACAGTGGTGCTACGACGTTTTCGGTTGAAAACATTCAGAGCAGGTGGCTAATTATATTACTAGAAAATAAAAAATGAGTGGGACAAAACTCAGTAAATAAAAAATAGAGTGGTACTTAGCCCAGTGAGTTAGGCAAGTACCACTCTTTATTCTTAAATTCAATAATTTTAGAAACTTTAGTACGTTTTGCCCAATGGAAATACAAAAAAACGGCTACGAATGAAGAAGTCACCCACGGCCAATTAGCTGACCTTCTCATACATACCAGCCCCGCTGCGAAGTTCGTGCAGAATGCAAGGACTCATTCCAATTCCAAGTATATTTTTGACACAGCGGTGAAAAATCCAACAAAAAAGTTCCGAACATCGTTTTTTGATGTTCGGAACCTTTTAACAATTATTTTGGGCTAGTTAAGTCCCAGCCTCATTTTAATAGTGAGCCTTCTACTAAGCTCCAATTTCAGCTGGTGGAATATCTAACTCTTTTAGTTTTTCAGAAGGAACTGTTCCTGCTTCCCAACCTCTTGCAGCATAGTATTCTTTTAACATGATCTCAAGATGACTTACTTCACCTTCTGAACCAGCTTGTGCTGGTTCAGTTAAAAACCGTTTCGGTAACGTGTCCGTAGAACCGTCAAATCCAGCTAAATTGTTGAAATAACGTTCTAGGTTATATACGCGTTCACCAATTTTCATAATATCGTCACCTGTTAAATCAATACCAACTACTGCCGAGTACTGTTCAGCGTAATGATCTGGGTTTTCAGCAAACGCAGAAAACTTACATAAATCAAGTGAGTCTGAAAAAGCATGAAGATCCTGGAAAATTTTTAATAATTCACCTTTTCCTTCAGGCTCTAGACGATTAGTTGGCTCGGGAATACCTGCAATTTCACTAGCAACCGTATAGCCTCGTAAGTGACATGCACCACGGTTACTTGTAGCAAAACCTAAGCCAATCCCTTGAATTCCTCGTGGGTCATAAGCTGGAATTGCTTGGTTTTTAACTACCATCGCCATGTTCGGATCACCAAATTGCTCAGCAGCACGACCAGGACCATCAGCTAAAATGTCTCCAATTCCTTCACGGTTAACAATTTTTTCAACCCAAGCAATCATCGTATCGACATCGCCCCAGTCTAAACGATCTTTTGTTAACCCCTTCTCATACGCTTCCATCGCTGTAGAGAAAGCATTTCCTAATTCAATTGTGTCCATTCCATATTCATTACAGAGATTAATCATGAAAGCAACTGCTTCTTTATTCGAATGACCACAGTTTGGACCAAGTGCCCAAGCCGATTCATATTCAAAGCTCTCTACTCTCGTTTTGTATTTACCTTCTTTAACTTCTACTTCAATCTTACAGGCCACAGGACAGGCATGACAGGTCGGATCAGCCACTTTAAGTTCAGCATTGACACTTTCACCACTTATTTGGTCAGCTGTATCCCATGTCGTCACTTGTGAGTTTTTCGATGGAAGTGCACCTACCTCATTTACGATGTTCATGAGTACGTTTGTACCATAGACAGATAATCCACCTTTTTTAGGTGCGGTTAGAGCGCCTTCCATAATTGCCTTTAATCCGCTCTTAATAGCCGTAGGGTATTTATCAGGTTGAGCAGGTTCAGGCATATTTCCTTTTTGAGCCGCTT
This sequence comes from Alkalihalobacterium alkalinitrilicum, assembly GCF_002019605.1. Lineage (NCBI taxonomy): Bacteria > Bacillati > Bacillota > Bacilli > Caryophanales > Bacillaceae > Alkalihalobacterium > Alkalihalobacterium alkalinitrilicum. Next base: position 1,681,301 of record NZ_KV917368.1, read on the forward strand.
TAATAACAATCGCCTTTAAGTTTTTTGAACCTGCGACTGTACCCGTTCCCCCCCGTCCAGCTGAACGGTCATGCTCATTAATCCAACTCGCATACTTTACAAGGTTTTCACCTGCTGGACCAATCGTCATTACACTTGTATCTTTACCATAGCGGTCTTGAAGCGTCTTTACAGTTGCTCTTACTCCTTGCCCCCATAACTCAGAAGCATCTCTTATTTCGGCTTCGCCATTCTCTACATACAAATAAACAGGTTTTGCACTTTTCCCTGTAAAAATCAAGTTATCAAAACCTGACCATTTTAACCTAGCGGCTGTCCAACCGCCCATATGGGAATCGGTAATAGTTCCTGTTAATGGTGAACGAGTCACTGTACATAAGCGCCCACTCATATGAATTCTTGTTCCTGTTAAAGGTCCAGTCATGACACATAGCATGTTTTCAGGGGAAAGTGGATCGACGTTATAAATTTTATGATCCATTAGGTATTTAACACCTAACCCTCTTGCACCTACATAATTTTTTGCATCATCTTCATTGATTTGTTTGTACTGTATAGTCCCATTTGATAAGTCTACCCATGCTTCTTTATTTTTGTACCCACCAAGTTTCATAGTACCCCTCCTCGTAAATCTTTTTCGCTGTTGTATTCTACATAAACAAAAAAATTCCTGCAATTTTTTGAAAAATTAGATATATATTGGTTTTCAGTATGAAGTATGATATTCTCGTACTAATCATACTAGCGAATATTTCCAATTATTCTTAAAAGGGAGTAATTTATGATGGTATTTGATTCGTCCCGCTATTCAAGACAAGTTCTTTTTTGGCCAAATCAAAATAAAGATCAAAAAATATTAAAAGAAAAAACGGTGACACTTATCGGAGTCGGCGCATTAGGAACTGTGGTAGCCAACCATTTAGTGAGAGCTGGTGTTGGAACGCTTCGTATCGTAGACCGAGATTTCGTAGAACTAACCAATTTACAAAGACAAATGCTTTTCAACGAAAGAGATGTTGAAACTAATGAACCAAAAGTGATTGCCGCAAGAGAAAAGCTCCTACTCATAAACTCAGATGTTAAGATTATTCCATCTATACAAGATGTTAACGCTAGAACAATTGAAAGTTTAGTAGAAAATAGCGATGTGATTATTGATGCTACAGATAATATGGATACAAGGTTTCTAATTAACGATGTTAGTATTAAGCATCGTATTCCTTGGGTATATGGGGGAGCAATCCACTCAAGGGGGATGTTTTTTTCAATCCTTCCTGAGGAAACGCCTTGTCTTCGTTGTTTATTTCCAGGTTCACATCATAACCATGGAGAAACGTGTGATACCGTAGGCGTTCTTGGCCCGTTAGTTCACATTATCGCTTCTTACCAAGTAACCGAAGCATTGAAAATACTACTTGGCTATAAAGAAAAGTTAAATCGTCAATTAAATCAACTTGATACCTGGTTTCATGATTACGATGAAATACCTATAGAGCACGCACGAAATCCAAACTGTGAATGTTGTACACAAAAAAACTTTCAATATTTGGATCAGCAGAGTAACGATATGTTTTTCTCGCAACTGTGTGGACGAGATAGTATTCAAGTTACACCATATACGAAACTCAATATTAATTTAAAGGTTTGGGAAAGCAAATGGAAACCACTTGGAAAGGTACTTTGTACCCCTTTTCTATTAAGGCTCCAATACGGAAAATACCAACTCACCCTATTTCAAGATGGGAGACTCCTTATTAAAGGAATCCAAGATGAGCTTGAAGCAAAAAAAATATATTCAAAATTAATTGGAAATTAGCGTTTAATGGTTGTAAAACACTACGACATAAGGTGAAAACTATTTAGGATTATCCAACCTAATTAGAGCAATCTTTCTTAAATTTTATAAAAATCTTTCCATTTCTCAAGAAAAGCAGCCACTTCTTTGTTCGGAGCATCGATAACTTTATTTGTCTTGCCATACTGTTTTACTTCGCCATTCAGCATTACACAAAGACTTCTCGTTAACTGTTTTATTTCAATTAAATCATGGCTAACAAAAAACGTCGTTGTATTTGTTTGTTTCATAATTTCTTTAAAATCTTGAATAAGTTGAGCCTTTGTCGGAAAATCCAAAGCTGAAAAAGGCTCATCTAGAAAAATTACCTCTGGTTCTAGAATTAACGCTCTCGCTAAATTAACACGCTGAGCTTCTCCACCCGATAATGTCTTCGCATTCTTTTTAGCTAGATGAGAAATGTTAAACATGTCTAACCAGTACGTCACCTTTTTATTGATTTCCTTTTTTGGTTCTTTTCTTAGTTTTAACCCGATAGCAACATTATGATAGACCGTCGAATCAAACAATAACGATTGTTGCATCGCAACAGCAAACCTCCGCCTCATCTCTAAGGAAAAGGTTTGAACTTCTTTTTCTTCACCTTTATAGTAGACAGTTCCTACCGTCGGTGCTTGTAAAAAGGATAAGACCTTTAATAATGTACTTTTACCAGCACCATTTGGACCAATAACACCCAATATATCACCGCTTACTAATGCAAAATCAGGAACATTCAATAAGGTTTGTTGATTGGCTTGTACTTTTACATCTTTTAATTGAAGAATATTCATATTTGCTGCTTCCTTTGTTGTAATGACGTTAAAATAAAGGTGATCATAAAGGCTAATGTCATTAAAATAAATGATAAGGCTATCGCAATTTCAAAATTACCTTTTGAGACCTCCATCACCATTGCCGTTGTTAGGATCCTGGTTTCTCCTTTTATATTGCCACCAACCATCATCGCAGCACCGACTTCGGCAAGAACTCTGCCAAATCCAGCCATAATCGCAGCGAGTATGGCTAACTTTGTTTCTTTTAATAGTAAGATAACCGTTTGTATCTTTGTTGCTCCGAGCGCTTTGATTTGCATTAACATTTTTTTATCCAATTGTTGAAAGGCGGTAGAGGTTAATCCAATAATAATAGGTAACGAAACGAGAATTTGCGCCATTATAATCGCCTCAACCGTATACAAAAAACCAAACTGACCTAATGGACCCGAACGCCACAATAACATCGTAATATAAAGTCCAGCTACAACAGGAGGTAAGCCCATGCCGATATTTACAAAGATGAGCACTAACCTTCTGCCAGGAAAAGTTGTTAAACCTAGCAATACCCCTAATGGAAGGCCGATGATAGAACTTATTAAGATTGCTGTTAAACAGACTCTTAATGTCGTTGCGGTAATCTCGAAAATTTCACGGTCCCCAGTCATAATCATCTCTAATGCTTTTACTATTCCTTCATAAAATAAGTCCATGTTAAACACTCTCTTAATCTTTTAGTCAATGTATGGAAAAAATAAGGGTTGCCCATACGCATCTACCCCGAATTCCTCTATAATTTCTTGGGCCTCACTACTCACTATAAAATCTACAAACCGTTGTGCTCCTTCTACATTAACAAAAGAATGCATTTTGTCATTTACTTGCATGACATGATAGATGTTTAATAAACTGTCATCTGCTTCTACATGAATGACCATATGCTCAAAGTTGTTCTTGTGTGACAGATAAGTTGCTCGATCGGTCAAAACATAACTGTCTCTTTCTGCTCCTACTTGAAGCGTACTTCCCATCCCTTGTCCTGTTTCAATATACCAGCTTTCATTCGTTGGCTTTAAGTTAACTTCTTCCCATAAAGTTTGCTCTTTCTTATGAGTCCCTGAGTCATCCCCTCTGGAAACAAATGGTGCTCCATATTCAAAAATTTTTTTCATTGCGACATGAGTAGTTTCTCCCTGAATACCAGCTGGATCTGTTATCGGACCAATAATAATAAAGTCGTTATACATCACACGCTTTCGGTTATAGACAGCTTCACTTTGAACTAATTCATCTTCAGCTTCAGGTGCATGCGTAAACAACACATCTGCCTCTCCTCTTTTTCCCATCTCTAGGGCTTGTCCAGTACCGACAGCAATAGTCTTAACGTTAAAATTGTAGTTATCCTCAAACATAGGAACTAATATATCTAATAAACCGCTATCTTGCGTACTTGTTGTTGTAGCTAGAATAAGATCTGACGACGGTTGAGAGGTTGAAGCATCACTAGTAGGAAACGTGCATCCCGTAATGAATAGTAGACTTATAATAAAAGAATAGACAGCAATAGACCTCATATGTCACCTCTAATAATATGTATTAACAACAACCTTACCTAGCTCAGTGATATCATATCCTGATAATAACGACAGACTTGATTTAAATTCTTCAGAACGTATTAATTGATATAAACAATTCAAACATTCTTCATTTTCCGAAGACCACCTGAAAACGAAATCAAAATTTTCTTCTGTAACAGGGATAAAATGTAAACCTAATTGTTCGGCGGCGGACCGTATTCCAAAGGTAACATCAACACTTCCTCTACTAACTTGAGTGGCAGTGGCTAGATGGTTCCATTCTTCCATTCCATAACCTTTAATTTCAATTGGATCAATCTTATGTTGGGCTAAGGAAGCATCAACTAAAAAGCGAGTTCCAGATCCTTTTTGTCTATTGACAAACGTAATGTCTTTCCTAGTTAAGTCTTGAAAACTATGAACATTTTTCGGGTTGCCTTCCGAGACGATAAACCCCTGTTCGCGAGTAGCTAAACGGAGAACTGTTATTTTCTCCAGTGTAAACAATTGTTTGATAAATGGGAGATTGTACTCATTTGTATTAGGATCTAATAAGTGAATTGCCGCTATATCCGCTAAACCACGGTATAGCATCATTAACCCCTCTAAGCTACCGATATATGATGGTTGGATAAGAAAATCATTCGCGTACTTACTCACATATTTCGTTAATTGTTCAACGATAAAATCATGACTTCCTGAGAGGCGAATTGGAGTTATGGAAGGTGATGATATTGTTTCAGATTGAACCTTTTTCATAATAGCTTGACTGTTACGTTTATAACGATCTACTTCTTCCTTATCTATTCTCATCTTATTTCCTACTTTAAAAGCATTTAACTCGCCTCGTTTAATTAATTCATACACCGTATGTTTCGAAATTTTAAACATTTTTGCTACTTCCTCGGCCGTATAAGCATAGCTGTTCATTCACCCCTTACCTCCTCCCAATAATTTCTAGATTAAAGATAACTTAATTATCTAAATAATTCAATAACATTTGTTGTGTTTTGTTTAGTTTGGTTAAGTTTTGTTTAATTTAATGAGTTGTTTCCCTTAAATAAATCCTTTTATAGATTTTTTGAGACAAAGATTCTTCACAAGCACTTTATCTTTAAATTCACCGTAAAACATGACTGAGGTAAAAAAAAGAACCGCAGTCTCGTCCTCGACTACGGTTCTATAAGCCTATACTGCTGCTTTTACTTTGTTACTTCACGATTATTTTCATTCATGTAGTTAAATACCATTTCCCGCTTTTGTCTAATACTCAATTTGATAGCTGCCACTAAAAACGCGCCAGCAACTACCAACATTGCAATCGACAAGAAATAATACAAAAAACGGATCGTATCATTGGCAAATAACATACCTACACCATCGAGAATGATCGGTGAAGAAAATTGCCCTAAAAATAACATACTTGTAACAATGGCCATTGCTTGAACAGTTTGTGCTTTAGGAACTTGTCGAGAAACTTGGTCGAATACCATTGGTAATACTGAACCGAATCCAAAACCAGCAATACCAACGCCTAAAGCAATGATAAAAACATGCTGTGAAAGACTCATTGTAAAAAAACCAATACCCATTAATAAAAGTTGAATAGTAATAAAATAGTTTTGTAGCCAATGTCTCAACCGTGTTAACAGTAATCCAGCGATAAACCCAGCCATTGTTCCTACAGATATGACAACTCCAGCAAACTGAGAGCTCCCGATTCCTTCTTGGTGCATATACAAAGCCATATTGACTGGAATAGCAAAGAACACGAGTACAATAGAAAACATACCTAACCCATAAGCATATAATTTTTTCGGGAGTGGAGCTAAACCATTTCCTACTAGAACCCCATCGCTTTTTGTTTTCGGTAAATAAAAATAAACAATAATCGCTGACACGAGTGCTAAAATATAAACACCAAAAGCAACTCTCCAACTAATTGCCGCAAGTACTCCTGACATTAAAAATAAAGCAACACCGCCTAGGTTATTTGCCGCACTCACTTGCCCCATTGTAGCCGTCCGCTCTTCTCCATCAAAAAAATCAGATACAAGAGCCGTTGAGATGGGCATTATGAGACCTACACCAATACCAAGAATAGCTCGACAGAAGAGCAGTAATTCAATCGTTGAAACAAGTCCACCGCCAATACCACCAATTAAATAAAATACGATACCAGCAAAAAGAATACTTTTCTTTGAAAAGCGTGTTGTTAAATAACTAGATACAAAGATAAAGGGGATAATCATAACAGATGGTAACGTTAATATTAACTTTATCGTTGTTTCACTGGACTCAGGAAAAGCAAGTGCTATATCAGCTAAAGCAGGAGATATTGCTGCTCCAGCCATTACAGTAAGAAGCGAAACCGAAAGAATGGCCATTTTTAAAAGTTTCTTATTCATTTTTTCCCTTCTTTCAATCAATGAAATATGAAGTATTTTTTATCCCCTCTTTATTTCGCAACTTTGTATTTAGTATCTCACCATAAAAAGTCAGCAACTTATTTTACGAATACAGCCTCAATAAAAGTATAACTCAAGTTACTAAAACTTTCACGAAATTGGTTTTGTGCTCTTATTTTAAAGTCAAAAATCCTGGTACAATTTGGGGATAATTTATAGTTAAAATTTATTAAAGTTAATCGATTTATCCAGATACTTCAATTTACAGTGCGTCCTACAGGGATTAAGGAAAACTTAAAGCTTTACAACTGCGGCTTCCTATTACTGGAAATGAGAAGCTCTAATTTTTAGTTTAGATCCACTTCATTCCTTTTTATGGGAAATTTAAGCTCTAATTTCTGTTTTAAACTAATCCATTTCCTTTTAATCGAAATATTTATCTCTAAAATGTGTTTTAGTTTAAAATTTTTCCAGTAACTGGAGTTTAAGAGATCTAACTTCTACTTTTGCTCTTCCAATTTACATTTAATATTAATAACTACCTTTAATTGGTTTAACATTCCCATAGTTCCTATAAGAAAAACACCCCTACTTGGAATCCGAATAGGGATGTTTAAAAACTATATATTCATTTACTTACTGTTTCTGAATTACTTTTAGTGTTGATGATAGAACATTATTCTCAATTTTTTCCAAAACTCCACCCACCGATATCTCCCTCATCCTCCATATGACTTTATATTATTTACCCAATACTTTATAAATTTTTTCGATTGCCCAATCAAGATCTTCTTTATTGATCACAAGCGGCGGTGCAAAACGGATGACAGTTTCATGAGTTTCTTTACATAATAGACCTTCTTCTTTTAAAGCTTCACAATATTTTCTTGCAGGATCTGTAAGTTCAACCCCAATAAATAAACCTCTACCACGAATCTCTTTGATCATTGGATTATCGATTTGTTCTAATTTTTCTTTCAGATATTTACCAAGTTCAAATGAACGCTCAACAAGTTTTTCTTCTTCAATTACTTCTAATGCCGCAATTGAAACCGCACATGCTAATGGATTGCCACCAAATGTTGAACCGTGAGAACCTGGTTCAAATACTTCTAGTACGTCGCGGTTAGCCGCAACAACTGAGATAGGGAATACTCCACCGCCAAGAGCTTTACCTAAAATGTACATATCTGGCTTCACATTTTCCCAATCACATGCGAACAATTTACCTGAACGCCCTAATCCTGCTTGAATTTCATCTGCAATAAAGAGAACATTCTCTTGTTTACATAATTCATATGCTTCTTTCAAGAAACCTTCTTTAGGAATTCGAATTCCCGCTTCCCCTTGAATTGGCTCAAGCATAAATGCAGCTGTATTAGGTGTGATTGCAGCTTTTAATGCTTCTAAGTCACCATATGGAATTACTTTAATCCCTGGAAGCATCGGTCCAAAACCACGCTTATACTCTTCATTTGAGGATAGAGAAACAGCTGTCATTGTTCGTCCGTGGAAGTTCTCTTCACAAACGATGATTTCCGCTTGGTTATCGTTAACTCCTTTTTTATCATAAGCCCAACGACGAGCCGCTTTCACTGCTGTTTCAACAGCTTCAGCACCTGTATTCATCGGAAGAATCATATCTTTTCCAGTCATTTTTGCTATTTTTTCATAAAATGGACCCAATTGATCATTATGAAACGCACGAGATGTTAATGTAATCCGATCAGCTTGTTTCTTTAGTGCACCAATAATCTTTGGATGACAATGTCCTTGGTTTACTGCTGAATAAGCACTTAGCATATCAAGATATTTATTTCCTTCAGGGTCTTTCACCCATGCACCTTTTGCTTCTGATATTACAACTGGTAGCGGATGGTAGTTTCTCGCACCAAACTCTTCTGTTTTTTCAATGATTGTTTGTGTTTGTGTTTGTGACATAAACAACCCCTCCTTATATATACTTACTTTTCTAAGCAATTTCCGTGCCAACATTAAACGCTTTGAAAAAAAGGTTTTATTATTTTTTCGCTAAATTTATTCCTTTACTGTAGATTTTTTTCTTTTTACAAAAGTATTTTTCTTTCTTGTTCATTTTAAAAATTTTATTGCTTATTGCCCAAATTTAGTATTAGAACGATAAAAAGTTATCATTTTCATTCAATACCATATACAATTAATGTAAGAATTTTTTATTTAGGACATTGTCTTAAAGCAGAATATAGTGTAAGGATGGGCTTCAATGATTTACACAACAGCTTCTGAACATGCTCAACTATTGAAAAACTATGAAACATTAATCAATGAAATCACTGTTTGCGTCCATGTCATCGGTCGAGCAGGGAGAACGATCATTTATAATCAAAAAATGACAGGCTGTAAAACTTTCGATAGTTTAATTGAAGAAATATAGTCATGAAAGAAAGTAATTGAAGTTGCTAAACGAGCGACAAGGACACCTTCATCACAAAAAGTACTTGGAAAGCATAAGTTTTGAGAAGAACAAGCCACTAGTTAATTGATTTTAATTTATCCTTACCTGATTTAAGCACTTTCACATTTACGTTAACCACGTTTAAAGTTTCAGGTGTTAAAAATGAATTAGGACCTTGAGTATGTTTTCTGTAGAGTTCTGGATCTTTTTTATAAAGAGTATGTGCTAATTGAAATACATCTGCATTGATTTCTACTCCTTTTTCAAATGTATGGCGAATTTCTTTTTCTATAAGACGTGCGACCTCTTTCTCAACCTCAGGTATCGTTATCTCTTCAAAGACTTCGATTGGATTAGCAATAACCTCAACTTCTATGTTAAATGTAACTTGATCATTTTTAATAGTAGGAATAATCTTTGGCTTTGGATCACGAATGATAACAGATCCTCTAAGCTGTTCATTTATCTTGATAACTAATGCGCGTCTAACTGTACCCTCATTCATCCATGGGAATCCTTGAAGATCTTCTCCTAATAAATTCCCTATAAATTGACCTTCATTAAAAAATCCACCACCCACAATTTTTAGACTTTTGTTAGGTTTCTTTTCTTCTTCAAACCACTTTTCGTCTATTGTATCTAACACGGGGAAAGTCGCTGTATAACCTGGCTCATTCAGCAATGAAATAAATCGATGAAGCCGGAGTGGTTCTACTAACGAACTTTGTTGATGACTCTCCGTCGGCTCTCCTAAAAAAGAGAATATTGGACTCATATTGAGTAAAGTCGGTGTTGTTAGTAATTCAGCGGGGTCTGTTGTTGTCCCAAATACCCATATCGTGTGGCGATTTTCATCATACCTACTAAAGGAATCGTAAATTTTCTCAATACTATCTTTTTGCTGCAATATCTGTTCTGTAAATACTATTGAAGATAAATGTCCCCAAAAAATACGCCGATCGGTATGAGTAAACAATTCATGCAGCGCTTCTACAGGTGTGGTACCTTTTCCAACCCCAACAAAAGCCATTGAACCGCCATCTTGCGTCCCTTCGCCACCACCTGGCATCGCTTGGAAATTTAATATTTGTGCATACACTTCAAATTGACCATCTTTATAATCATAGCAAACGGTATGAGCAAAGTACATTAACTCCAAATTTCTGGCATCCCAGCATCCAGATAATACGACTAGTGAAATCAATAGAATGCAAAAACGTTGTCTCGTATTCATATTTACCCCTCAGACTTATCTTTATCCGTTATGTCAAGCATCGCTGGGCGCTGTGTATTCGCTTTAAAAGAAGGACGAATGATTGCTTTAATCAGTTCTCTCCACTGAATAGGAGCGAGTGGAGCGAGGTACGGCATACCGTACGAACGAAGTTGTGCTACGTATAATAAAATCGAAAATGAAGCAATGAATACACCAAACATTCCTAATGACGAAGCTAATAAAAGTACATATATTCTTAATATACTAATGGTACCCGCAAAAGATTGATTGCCAAGGCTAAACGTCGCGATTGCAGAAGTTGCAATAATGACTAACATCGCTGGATTCGTCAATCCTGCCCTTATTGCTGCATCTCCAATGATTAAACCACCAACAACCGAAATGATTTGCCCGATCGCCGCTGGAAGACGTAATCCTGCTTCACGAAATAATTCAAAAATGGTAACCATTATAATTGCTTCCACTGCTATAGGTAAGGGTACGCCTAAACGGACTTGAGCTAAACTCGACACTAATATAAAAGGAAGTTGACCTGGATGAAAGGAGACGAGCGCAACCCAAAATCCAGGTAAAACGATAGCAATGAGTAACCCAAAAATTCGTAACATCCGCTCTAGTGAATTATAAACAAAATATGACTCGTTATCTTCCGCCGCTTTTAATAATAAAGTTAAGTTGCAAGGAGCGATTAAAACAGTCGGCGCACCGTCAACTAATATGATAAAGCGCCCCCTAAGAAGGGAATCTGACGCAAAATCTGGGCGTCCAGTATAATGAAACATCGGAAAGATGCGCGTTTTCTTTGGAATTAATAACTCTTCTAATTGATTTGTGCTTATTAACCCGTCAATATTGATTTGTTGAAGTTGTTGTTTAATTTCATCTACCGCATGCTTCGGCGCAATATCATCAATATAAAACAACCCAACTTTTGTTTGACTTCGAGCGCCAATTATAAATTCCTCATATTTTAACGATTTTGATCGAACTCTTTTTCGAATTAACGCTGTATTTACGCGAATTTCTTCAATAAATCCATCTCTTGCTCCTCGTATCGATATTTCTGCAGTTGTTTCTTCAGGCGTTCGTTGAGGATGCTTTGATATATCAAACAAATAAGCAGTTTCTATGGATGGTATAAAGAAAAGTACTTGCCCATCGTAGACCGATGTAATTAATTGATCATAGTTTTTTTCAGGTTTTATAGCTTCTTTTTTCCAATTCATAACCGATTTCAAATGGTCAATATCTTTTTTGTTGGAACTACTAAAAATTTGTTCTAATTCGGGGATAATTTCTTTCGCCAACTTTTCCGTATCACAAAGTCCTTCACAATAAATCATGAAAGACCGAATAGGACCATCATTTGTATTAAAAAAAGTATCTTTACAAATAACATCGTCATTTCCTGTAAATGCCATTTTTATTTCTTGTTCATTTACTTTTTTATTGGACGTTCCATCTACATCTTTTACGGATATTTGTTCTACATATCTTTTTTTAAAATGAAGCCTAGATTTATTTCTCATATTCAATAGAACTCCTCTTTTGAATTAAACCAATGAAACCAATAACGCCAGTAAGGCATAAAACATAAATGAGAAGACCAGGTAAGAAATAGTTTGTTAATAGTTCTACAAATTGAATATCGCTTATTGGGATTAACATGATGGCTGCAATAAATAAACCAATGCCGAGTAGCCACTTTTTCTTATGATCTTGTTTCACTTGAAGTAAATCTATAATTATAAATAACGCAAGCGAGATTCGAACAAATCCTCCACTTAACCATTGAAAAATGGATAAAAAATCAACATGTTCAACAAAGCGGCCAATCGACAATAATGCCCACTGCTCAAAAGCAGGAAAACGTATTTGCCCAGATTTTTCGGGACCAAAAAGTGCAATTGCACCCATCGTTGGACCTATAGTAAGCCAAGTTAGGAGAAATCCAATAACTACGAGAGCTACATAATTAATTCGTGTTTTCACTCGATGTTGGATACATAAAATGATGAATACTTCAACTAATCCTGAACCAACGTAAACCATTCCTTGCAGAGCAGGTCCATATCCATGTTCAAACAGAGGAGTTAACAATGAATAATCTTTTTTTGCAAAATTGGCGGACATTACAATAAATCCTAACAAAATGACAATTGGGAGTAATATTCCATTTACAATCGCAATAGTCCGTATCGTTGTCGATGCCATAAATAAGCAAAGAACAAGAAAACTCAAAGCAATTACAATTTCAGGCGTTCTAGGTAAATATGTTATATTTGTCCAAAGTATCATATCTTTCAATGTAACAGCACTTATCGTTAGTAAATAAATACCAATCAAAATTAAAATAATGGAGGAAATTGGTTTCCCGTAATTTCCTTTTATCCAAACATATAAATTTTGCTGTTTCGTTTTCCGTATAATAAAATAAACGATCAAAATATAGAAAAAATATGTAACGAATGCAAACAAAATAGCAACCCATGCATCCCGTCCCGCAACCTCAATTAAAGAAGGAATAATGATTACATGGTTATGTAATCCTGTTGACATCATGAATAGTAGAATAACATGAAAAGCAGAAATCTCTTTATGCTGCATTAGGGTCTCCTTACTTACAATCTTTGGATTATTTTTCTTATGCTGTTCTTTCATAGCGTAAATTATGTGTATGAAAGACAAAAAACTCATAGCACCTGCTACTTCATCCCCTACTTAATGCTGAAAACAAACTAGCTTCTGATCGCTTTTATTTAGATGATACTAATCGAAAAAAAACCCCTTCTGTTGGAAATGAAGGGCGAGATTTAAATCAGGACACATAAAATGGAGACCACATATCTCTAAGAGGTAATAAAAAGTGGATAAAAAAGGGGAGAAATTCACAAAAAATAAATGTTGAATTCGGTGGCATGGAGTTATACGGCACTACTACTATGGAAATCCTTGGATATCAAGCTTCTGGCAACATTGAAGGTGCTGGACAACTTGATAAAGGGTTTAATTAGTTGCTTTAAATATGAATGCAACAAGCATCAGTAAAAAGTAAAACAGAAAGTGAATATGTTAAGAATCAAAAAATTCTGGTAATGATATTAATTCCTAATAAAAATGAGCTACCTTTGAAAAGTAGCTCATTTTTTATATAAAACGCTAATTAGGTAAATTATCTAACAATTTAGCCTATTTTCTCTAGGCTTCTTTCAAATGATTTTCATCAACTGCTATACTATTCTGTTCTCTAATATTGTAAAGGTGGTATTGATCCTTTTCAATTTGAAATAAATCATAAACAAGACCGTTTGAATTAATATATTGGTACACATCTTGTCGAATATCGTTTGCTAGAATATTATACGGTAGCTTTTGTGCAGCTTTTAATGAACGGATATTATCTTTGCGAATTCTCATAAATACCGTTTGAATGTCGAGCTCAAAAAAAAGCTCACTAAAAAAAGCGTCTTTTGCCAACTGATTATAACCCTTCCCAAAGTAAGGCTTACCGATCCAAGTACCAAGAAAACCTGTGCCATCTTGAACATCAAATAAATTGATGGTTCCTATTGGATTACCCCACTCATCAGTAATCGTACGTGAAATGAGTTCACCACGTTCCTCAGCCTCAATTGTTTGTTTCGTTAAAAATAAATACTCATCATATGAGTTGGCCTTCTGACGAACATATGGAAAAACAGCAGGATCGATCATCAAATCATATAACACATGACAGTCCGACAGTTCGCGTTTTCTTAGCATTTGAATCCCTCCTTAATATAGAGGGCAGTCTTGTAGTGCAGTCCACCCTCGAATTGTTTGATAAATTCGGGGTGGGAATCGAACCCACTAGAACCAGTATAAACTGGTGGCGCACCAATTGCCTTCCCATTCACTTATAATTAGTTAAATAACGCCGAATTTCTGTTTATTTCATTAATATTCCTTAATATGCTTGTGATATGATCGAAATACTTTTAAATAATAAGATTTCCTCACTCACTTTTAATATAATAATCGATTTATACCAAAAAGGGAACTCATTTTTTTATTTATTTTTTGTAAATAATTTCTCCATTAATGATCGTCAATTTTGGTAAAGCAAGATAGTGAAATGGATGTTCATTCCATAGAACTACATCTGCATCTTTACCAACTTCTAGACTTCCAACCTTGTGCTCAATCCCAAGGTTTCGTGCGGGATTGATCGTAATCCCTTCTAAAGCTTTTTGTTCCTCTAAACCTTCTCGAACAGCTAATGATGCACATATATTTAAATATTGAATCGGTGTGTATGGGTGATCTGTAGTAATCGAAACATGGATTCCATGATCCGTTAAAATCCGATACGTTTCCCACGTTTTATTTTTCAATTCAATCTTGGACCGTCTTGTCAATGTTGGACCTACCGTAACATGTAAGTTATGACTACTAAGTTCATCAGCAATGAGATGCCCCTCTGTACAATGTTCTATTCTTAAATCTAAGTTGAACTCTTCAGCCAAACGAACAGCAGACAAAATATCATCAGCACGGTGGGCGTGTATTCTAACAGGAATTTCTCGCTTTAATGCAGCTACTAGCGGTGCTACTCTTAGGTTGTTAGGTTCCTTACTAAATTTAGCCTGATTAAATGCTTCTCGTAACATCCCCATAATCCCCATTCTCGTCATTGAATCATTGTTCGTTGACCGACTATGAATACGTTTTGGATTTTCACCTAGAGCAATTTTTAACCCTGCATTTTCTTTAATCATCATTTTTTTTATACTTCTACCATGCGTTTTAATGACGGAAGTCGTCCCGCCAATCACATTAGCACTTCCAGGCATTACATGAACGGTTGTCACCCCGTATTTCACTGCATCTTTAAACCCAATATCTAGAGGATACACACCGTCTACTGCACGAATATGCGGTGTTGTAGCTTCAATTGTTTCGTTCGCATCGTTTCCTGCCCACCCAGTACCTTCATCATACAGTCCAAGATGTGTATGGGCATCTATAAAACCTGGTAAAAGATGCAACCCATGCCCCTGGATCACAGTCATTGAAGTCGTTTGCTCAATTTTTGGAGAGATGGCTGCAATTTTACCATTTTTTATCAATAGGTCTCCCTTGTTTAATTTGTTAGAAGTCACAGGATAAATGATTGCTCCTTTAATTAAAATCATCCTTACTCCCCCTTTTTACAGTATACTCATTACAAAAAATTGAAGTCACATAGAATTATATACCTGAATTATTCATACTTCCTAGTTAATACATGAATGAAGACAATACCAGATATTTTTCTGCTCTCTTGAAACTTATCAAGTTGATTTCGCTACTTAAGATGTGATTTTATATTAAATGCTTGAATATAATCAGTTTTTGGGCAGACTACTCCCTTGTTCTGACATTTAATTTTAAAAATAGGTATTAGGGTAGTTCACTCTAGCTTTAGCTTCTGAATCGCTGAAGTACTTTCCAAAAGAATTCTTGGTAGACGAAACTTGACGATAGTTTAAAGTAAAGGGACCGTCCTGACGTTACTAATTTACTAGCAACTTTAATAATTCGTGTTCGGATTGTATCAATTTGCATGTTCTTTTGTTCTTCTGGAAAACAAAGAGTACGTAGCCAATTGGTTAGATTATAGGCTAACAGGCTCAACATCATCTTTACCTCGTTTACTTGGAAAGAATGACTATTCATTTTATCAAAACTAAAACCATTCTTGGTTTCTTTAATGTAGTTCTCCATCGTTCCCCTTTTTTGATAAGAAAGAACGATATCCTTGGGAGAAAAGACATCTACTAAATTAGTGACAAAGAACGAATGGCTGAAAATTAATTCACCAGCCAAGCGGACTGATTTTATAATCACTTTTCTAGGCTTAGCCCAAGATTTGGCTTGATAAATAGTTTCTTCATAATAGCATTCTGCCTTCGTAACATCGGAAGGTAGAGATGATGGAAGGAGTTCATCCGCGATTCGTTGCAAATTTGCATTGGATTTGAGCCGAATCACGTAATAAACCGATTCTTTTTCGCACAAATCATACAAAGCAGGTACGGCAAACCCACTATCCCCGCGAATAAATGATGTAGTCTCTGGGAATTTTTCGTTGTAATGTTCAATGAGAGGTTGTATAAATTCCACAACACCATTAGAGGTATAGACATTCCCAGGTCGTAGCTTGGCTTTAAGGAAATCGCCTGTTACTCCGTCAAAGGCAACTAATGGATGGAAACCAACAGTTCCATAATGAGCATTGTAAGCTGCAGCTTCTTGATCTCCATAGGTATCTGAATGCGTTGAATCCAAGTCAAAAATGAGTGATTTAGACTCTCTAAATTGATGAACTTTGTCAATCAGTTCTTGGTTGGCTTGATTTAACTGTTCGATAGATTGGTTATCGAAACGTCTAAAGAAACGAGATAGGCTAGGCTGCGAAGCTAGCGCATCAGTACCGATGATTCGAGTAAATACAGGATCTTTCGTCAATTGATCCGCTGCATCATCTTCGGTATAACCCGCAATGATTTGATAAATCTTTTGACGAAGTAAGTTTTCATTCGAATGAACGTAGTAACGTCTGTTGTCTTTCAGGTTTAAAAACTGTGCCAATGTAGAAGAAAAACCTACCTTTTCATCGAATTCTCTAAAAAGGAATTCGCCAGTATCGGACGAGAGTTCTCCTCCGTCATTAGATAATTTAATTTGACGATTGAAATCTAGTGTTAATTGCGGTAAAGTAGCCATTATAAGAATCCTTTCTGGTGGTTATTAGTCGCATTTTAACCTTATCAGAAATGGGTTCTTTTTTCATTTTTCAAGTGAAAAACTATTTAACAAAAAAACTTATTAGATAGGCATTAATGGCCAATTAATGATTTTCTATGAATAATTCAGGATATAGGATATATTTTTTGTAGAAGTGAAAGGGAAGTTTAGAAAAAGAGAGGTTTACCTAACTCTATGAATTAACTATTTCAATACAATTTTTACCATTTATTTTATAAAATGCACTTCCTTAAATATGATTTTTGTAATTTCAAGAAAATCAAAAAGACGACCGTAAAGTTTAACAGTCGTCCTGAAGGCTTTTACATCTCGGAAAGTACAAATGACTTTCAACTAAACCAGTGGCAATGAATGTCTCGAATATCCATCTCCTTCGTAATTATACTTTTCACAAATTGTGTATTTTCTATTTCCTACAGAAGTTTTCAGCTTAGCTTTTTTAAAATATTGTGATACCTATTAACTTCAATCCCACAAAAAAACACTACTGTCCCTAGCGATCACTCGCTCAGTTGATGAGATTGACCTATCATAATAACATGATCATCTGGATCTAGTATCGTAAAAAATGAAACATCCTTATATCTCTTGATCTCTGTATAAACAGCAATTTTTTCACTTTGTACAAAGCAATACGCTTCATTGATATCCTCTGTCTCAAACATAAAGAGTACTTTATAAGTATCGCCTTTTATGTAGCGATTATTATTAAGTATTATATCCGCACCTTGTTCACTTTGGATTTCTACAATGGTTTCATTAGAGGAGAGTTTACATTGTTCAAGACCTAATAACTTCAAATGCCATTCAGCAGCCTTTTGTAAATCCCTCACATTAACAAATACAGCTGGTATACTATTATGTACTGGTGTTGCCACAACTTTTTCTAAAGGTGGAGAAGGGTCTTCTGCATTGCATACCATAAAAACATTTCCGTCTATGTCTTCGAAATTAAAAAAAGAAAGTCCTTCACGGGGCGTTTCAATCTTAAGAGTAATATTTATTCCTAGTTCTTTTAGGTTGTTATAAGCATGTGGAACACTATCTGCACAATACATGAATAACGGTGCATTTTCTTTACTCCATCCTCCGCTATTCATGTTTGCACAATGAACATCATCCAAGATCAATCCAGTATAATCTTCTAATTCCATCCAATATACAGGACCACCGTTAAAACGATCTTCCAATACCTCCAAACCAAGTAACTTACTGTACCATTCTGCCGAATACTTGAGATTACTCACATGAACAATTACACTGGTGACCTTGTTCTTTAAAATCCTTTCCATATAAATATAACTCCTCCAATTGCAGTTCTATATCTATCTATACTTCAACTTTTAATCTACTAATCCTTCTATTTTTTCTATTACTGTATCAATAATTTATTTTTTCTAACTTTCTCTTTTTTTTTTTTTTCGTTTGTCTATCTTTTCCCCATTCTTTTCTAAAAAAATAGCCAACATCCTTCCACATAAAAAGTAGAGAATGATTGGCTACATCAAATCAAAACCTCGGTATAAGGGTATATTGATTAGTCCCGTTCACTGGTACTAAATTAAATATAGTTTCTTTTCGTTCTGGAAACTTTACCGCATAAGTAATCGGTTGTGCAGCATGAGACTCTAATCCTCTAATGGTAATCACACCAGGAACTGGGACAGAATATGCCGCAACATTACTATTAAGCCGATGTACTTCCCTAATAACTTGCCCGTCAGCTAGAATTTGAATTTCATTTCCAGTGTCGCCACGATAATCCCAAATAAGCATTCTCGCTTCTCCTAGACCGTCAAAACCTGTAATTTCAAAGTCTCGTGCATCTATTTGAATTTCGGTATCAGTCTCTATTGTAAATCCCGATTCAACCGCATGGCTGACTCGATTTTGAATCACTTCTATTCCTTCCTCTTGTGACATTGTTGTTTCCGTAAAAAATAGCAGGATAATAAAGAAGATCGTTAGCCAACCAAGTCCTGTTCGGAATTTCTTCTCACCTATAAAAAGTTCACCATCTTCTTCAGTTTTTTTTGAGGTTAACTGTTCTTCTTGGTGATGATTTACAATAGAGTGATCCGTTTGTTCACTTTTCAAAAGCTTTTGCTTGTATTCTTTTTGTTTTTTCAAGCGAATCACCTCCTTTATTTAAACATTTTCACACTAATTGGATACTTTTTATACCAGTAGGACATGAACATTCGCACTAGAATTAAGCTAAAAATGGAAAGAAAAATGGCGATTCCTTTTGAAATAACTTCATTTTCAGCCCATAAATTCATAAACAATAACCCAAATGCTAGACCCATTGTGGTAATAAATAACATTGTTGATAAGGGCCAAAGAACAGGGATGAATTCATATATTTTATGAAACGATCGTACTCGTACTGACAAATATAATGTAAAACTAATGAGAAATAACGCGACAAAATAAATATTGTATTTAGGTACTCCATATTCAATCACGGATTTAATATCAAAAAATGCCATCAATGGGGCAAATAGTAAAAATAGAAAGATAAGAAAAAAGATTGGAAGAAAAAAAAGTGCTAACACTGCGCTTATTATTTGCTTTACCAATTCTTTCCCCCCTTTATCTTGACCATATCCTCAACATCAACTGTTGTTAATTCTTCCACAGAAGCATCCAGTTTTTTAGCATATCGGACGGCATGCTGGCGAATCGCTTCTTCACAAACGTTTCTCACAAGACGACCATTACCACTATCTTCTCTTCCTTCATATTCTTTAAACATTTCTAGTAACTCTTCTTCTGCAGGTTTCGATGCTTTATAGCCTTTACTATGGAACACAAGTCGACTAATTTTTAACATTTCAGTGGCTGAGTAGTCTGGGAATGTTATAATATTCGGAAAACGTGACCGTAAGCCAGGGTTAATCGCTAAAAATTGTTCCATATCCTCCTCATAACCTGCGACGATTACAACGAGTTCATCTTTATGGTCTTCCATCGCTTTTACTAGCGTATCAATCGCTTCTTTTCCAAAAGAATCCCTTGCAAGGCTATATGCTTCATCAATAAAAAGAACCCCGCCTAAAGCTCGGTCGATAACATCTTTCGTTTTTAAGGCAGTTTGCCCAACATAGCCTGCAACAAGGCCCGCACGATCGGTTTCGACTAGAGTATCTGACTTTATGACTGAGATTTCTTTTAACCTTTTAGCCACAACCCGGGCGATCGTCGTTTTTCCTATTCCTGGATTACCTTTAAAGACCATATGTAGGCTTTGATTTCCCATGTCTGGTAAACCAAGTGCTTTACGACGTTTATTCATTTCAATTTGCGCAAATAAACTTTCTACAAATTTCTTCACTTCATCTAATCCGATAATTTTTTCTAAATCTTCAAGAGCAGTTTGTTCCACTTCAATTTCTTCTAAACTAAAGTCATAAGGAATTAATAAAGTTAACTCGTCATTCGTTAATTCAATTTCATCTGAAATTCTTACTGCTTGTTTTCGAATCGCTTCCTCTAACGTATTTCGAACAAGTCGTCCATTACCAATATCTTTCCGCCCAGCAATTTGTTTCGTTTCATACCACTCTTTTAAAGGATTTGTAACACTTTCTGCTAATAAAAAGCCTCTGGATTGTGCCATCCATTCGGTCATTTGGACCATTTCCTCTGCTGAATAATCAGGAAAATCAACATTTAGTGGAAAACGAGAAGCAAGGCCAGGATTTACTTTTAAAAATTTTTCCATATCTTCCGTATATCCAGCAAGTATGACGACAAGATTACCTTTATGGATTTCAACTAAACGCACTAATTCGTTAATTGCTTCTTCACCAACGCCACCACTATTTGAATCTACAAGTGCATAAGCCTCATCAATAAAAAGTACTCCACCCAATGCAGATTCTACTACATCCTTTGTCTTCTCTGCGGTTTGTCCGACATATCCTGAAACAAGTTCTGTTCGACCAACTTCAACTAAATGGCCTTGTTTTATCACGCCAAGGTTTTTCAACATTTCTGCAACATAGCGGGCAATTGTAGTTTTCCCTGTCCCAGGATTACCTGTAAAGATCATATTTATATTTTGTTGTGTCTTTACCTTAATTCCAGCTTCTTTTCTTCTGCGATCCACAAGAATTTGCTTTTCGAGAGTTCGAAGGAATGTCTTGATATGGTCAAGTCCGATAATTTCACTTAATTTCTCTTCAAGTTGGAAAGGTTGTTCTTTTACAATTCCGAAGTCTTCTTTTATTAATAAATTTAAATCACGGTCTATCGTTTGTTCTGCTAGCCGAACCGACTGTTTTCGAATCGCTTCCTCAAGGGTATTCCGCACAAGACGACCATTACCGCTGTCATTTCGTCCAGGAACTTGTTTTTTGGCAAAAAGTGAAATTAATTCTAGCTTTGCTTGTTCTTCAATTACATAATCTCTTTGTTTAGCAAGGATGGTGCAGATTTCAAGCATTTCCTCTGGTCGATAGTCAGGAAATTCAACTTGAAAAGGGAAACGAGATGGTAGACCAGGATTTGATTTTAAAAAAGTCCCCATTTCATTTGTATAGCCAGCTAAAATGATCACTAAATTATCACGATGATCTTCCATTCCTTTCACGAGTGTATCAATTGCTTCTTGGCCAAATGGATCCTGTTTTGTTCGTGATAATGTATAAGCTTCATCAATAAATAAAACTCCGCCAATCGCTTCTTTGATTTTGGCATTCGTTTTCGGTGCAGTAGATCCTACATACTCTCCTACTAAATCTTGTCTCGCCGTTTCTACGAGTTGTCCGGTAGAAAGAATACCGATCGCCTTTAAAATTCTACCGATCAAACGCGCAACCGTTGTTTTCCCTGTCCCTGGGTTACCTGAAAAAATCATATGTAAGGTTAGAGAAACATCTTTTTGGCCCGTTTCCTTACGTAATTTTTGTACTTTTACGGTATCGATTAATTCCTTTACAAATAATTTCACTTCCTGCAACCCTGTTAAGTCATTCAACTCTTTAAGTAATAGCTCAAGAGGTTCCTCATTTTGATTCGAAAGTTGTAATACTGGGATATCGTCAGCACCAATCGTTGCTACAATTGACTTTTCTTGAATTGCTAAATCAATTTTATCGTCTTGCTTAATAATTTTAAGCGCACGTAATTCAATAAGCTTTGAAAAAATCTCATCTTCAATCCACCCTTGGAGACCAGTGACAAATGTTTTCTCATTTTGAGCAAGCCTGCATATGTATTCAATCACTTCTTGTGAATACGTGATCGAAAAATGTGCATTGTTGATCAGCCGACTATTTAAATGAGAAAAAAGGCGGTTTGTAATTTTTTCTAGAGACTTTCCTGAAAGCGGACGTGTAATGGCGATAGAATGAATTGCTGACCTTATCAACATCGGTAAAATATTTACTATATCTTCTTTATTAGATTGATCCGACTCTACCGAGAAAATGATGAAATAATCCTTCGCCTCAACTGTAAGACCCGTTTCTGTCCGGAAATACCCTTTACTAACAAGATGGGATACATAGTTGAGAATTTCTTGAGACGTTTTGTCGACACCTTTGAAACATACCGTACCTATACCGTACTCAAACGCTGCTGCACAATCCGATATAAAATTTGTATGTATTTCGCGATCACTATACGTAGATAAATCAATTTCCATTATTTTACGATATGGAATGAGACGGTGCTGATACAACTGTTCAACTAATATAGAAAGACCTAACATTTTCCCTGTGCCTTTAGGACCCGCTAGCAAAATCGATTGTTGAACAACACCCTTTTCCCCTTGAAGAAACGCTTTCTTATATGCTGCAACTAATTGCTCTATAAAAGGGTCTTGTTCGATAACTTGTTGCCTCAAAGTAAGCCTAATATTTTCAAAAACTTCATCAAGACGATCATAATTCGTATTCGTTCGTAATTGCTGTACTCCTTTTTTGGCATCGCGAGCCACATCTTTTACACTGCTAGAGCTTATTGGTGAATGTTGTTGACTAGGTCTTTGATGGATAGAAGGTGTTGATTTATGTGATGCATATGTATTTGAGTTAGTAGTACTTGTTGGAATTGAATTCATTCTTCCGTTCCGTTTTTTCTTTGTGATTAGTCCGTGTTGCTTCACGTAATCGAACAATTGAACTTCTGGTAAAATGATACGTAACCACTTTTGAAGTGAAGACATAATTACTCCTTTCAAAATTCTCATCAATAATATAAACTTGTGTCCATTATTAATAGTCTAGTTCCTTTATCGATTTATTATTTATATAGTGTAATACACTAGTGTTGCATTAAAAGAAACGAAATATTTAAAATACTATAAATCTTCAATTATTGATTGATTTGGATACAAAAAAATCCTTTACAATGGAAGTACAGGTGGTTCCTGTCCAAATCCAAAAGTAAAGGATATCAGCTATGGACAAGAATACACGATTATCTTCATTTGGTAAATGGGTTGCGCCCATAAATATAAAACTTTTTGATGAACAAGTTGAAAAGTATCAACTTGATAAGTACACAAAGAAGCTAAAAACACTCTCTTTTACTAAGCTTTTTCTTTATGCTCACTTAAATCAAATAGAAAGTCTCCATGATCTTAATACAGCACTGGCTGATGAGAAGTTACAGAAAGAACTTGGATTTAAATCAATCAGTGTCTCTCAGCTTTCTCGTAAGAATAGAGCGATAGACCCTGAGTTTTTATCAACTATCTTTCTTGAACTTGTACGTCTGATTCACCTCAAGACAGAAAAACGAAAAGCCATCCGACCGATTAAAATCATTGACTCTAGTACGATGCCACTCAATCTTACTCGTTGTCAGTGGGCCAAATTTCGAAAGACTAAAGCTGGCGTAAAACTTCACCTTAGGTTAGTTTACGTGGATCAGGAATTGGCATACCCAGAAAAAGCCATTATCACAGATGCTTCGGAACACGACCGAAACCAACTTGAAATACTCGTTGATGATAAAGACGCCATGTACGTGTTTGACCGCGGGTATGTTGATTATGAACGATTTGATCGTTATACAGATGATGGTATCTTTTTCCTATCCAGACTAAAGAAAAACGCAGTTATTCGAGAGATTGAAACGTTTAACATTCCAGAAGGTAGCCCAGTAACATCAGACAAAATGGCCTATATCGGCACAACACAAAAGCGATGTGAAAATGTGTTTCGTATTATTGAAACCGTTGATTCAAAAGGACAATTACTACGCTTGATTACCAATCGCTTCGATTTAACAGCTGAAGAAATTGGAGATCTATACCGTTCAAGGTGGGCAATTGAGCTCTTTTTCAAATGGTTAAAACAGCACGTGAAAATTAAAAACTTTTTTTGGTTATAGTGAAGAAGCAGTTCACAATCAACTGTTTTTAGGACTGATTACGTACTGCCTTAGTGTACTTATCCAACTAGAAATCAAAAGTAAGCAAACACTTTTACAGATCACTCGATGGTTGAAGAGAACTTTATGGCGGCCAGTCCATGTATGGTTCAGTTATATTAGTCCCAAAGGGATTCCGTAAGAACTTTACTAGCTGACCGTCACTTAAGAACTAAATGTATAATTTTACCAAATGGACAGTACCACTTTTCGCTTGGTGTTGTCTTTTTAGCTCATTTGCCACGAAGTGCAAAATACAGAATATTCTAACTTATAGAATGCAGTTTTATGCAACACTAGTAAGTGTAATACTAAGATGAATAATTTTCCAATTCACTTAATTCGACAATCTTCTTCAAATCCCCTGCAAATAAACACAAATATAAAAAGGCACTGATACACAGTGCACTTCTATATTCTAAACCTGGATAGAGCGCTATGAATAAAAACGGTGATTAATACAAAAAGGGCTCCAATAAAAAATTGAAAAGTTGGTATTAACGGTAGCAAACCTGCAATAAAAGAACCGAACATTACACCTAGTGAAAAACAAGCATAAAATAGGCCGAATGCTCTTCCCTTCTCATTTTCTTTGGAACACTCAATAACCGTTGCACTTGTTGATGGAAAGATGAGAGCAAAGCCAATACCATAAAGACCCATCGCTAAAAACATTTGCCATATAGTAAATGAAATTGATAACACGATAAGAGCGATTGATATTATGATTAAACCACTTTTCATAAACACTGTTTTTTCCCATTGATCAAACAGTTTATTAGTTGGAAGAATAAACAAGACGATAGCAACTAATCCAAAAACACTCATTAAGAGACCCGTGATTTCAGATTGGCCATGCAATGCTTCTACTTTTAAAGGCAATAAATAAGTTAACAATCCTAAAGTATAAAGCAACAAAAAGATAGACAAGTAAGCTTGCACTAACGGCTTTATATTCGGAAAAGTCATTGATTTTTTCATGCCGTCTACAGGTTTCGGTGTTGGGCTATTTTTTAAGCAAAAAGCAGCAAGCATACCGAAGACGATCATTAAACTCGAGACGAGATAAAATAAAGTGTCATACCCGTATCTTCCACTAACAATTGCCCCTAATGCTGGACCTGCTATCGCAGCGACACCTACACCCGCACCTGAAAAAGCCATTGTTTTCCCTTTTGCTTTCCGCTTTCCTCTTGTACCTAAATAAGTAAAAGCGGCTGGTACAATGAAGCCTCCTGCAATTCCGTGAAAAAAGCGAACGACTAACAACTGATACGGATTAGAAACGGTCGTATAAAATATAAGTACGATTCCTACCAAAAGCATTCCTAAGTATAAAATTCTTTTTGAACCTATACGATCGATCCAAATTCCTGACAATATATTTCCGATCATATTTGAAAAAGAATACGTCCCAATGATGATACCGACTAGGAGCGGGCTGCCCCGGTGCTCATCACAAATGGAGAAATGATCGGTAGTTGTGAAAATGTATCAATAAATGCAACGGCAATCACGATGTATACTAATACCATTTTAGTTTCACCTACGCAAAAGATTACTTGAAACTCAAATAAGAGAGGAAGCCTTGTTAACTTCCTCTCACCTTTCATTACTAGTTTCTCTAAATTTACTTATCTAACTCCCCAGCAGGACCAAAAAATTCAAAATGAATTTGTTCCTGTGGAACACCCAAATCTTTTAAAGACTGATTGATTACTTTCATAAATGGTACTGGACCACAGAAGTAAAACTCTGCATCTGTACTCTTCACAACAGACTTCAGCCAGTCTAAATCAATGTATCCTTCTTTTTGATAGATTGCAGCAGCACGATCTTCATCTGTTAGTTGCTCATAGGCAACGTAATAATTAACGTTGTTGCTATTAGAAACAGTAGTTGCAACTTCTTCCCCTAGAGCATGATATTTACCGTTAATCGCTGCGTGAATATACGTTACTTGTTTTTCAGGCACACGATTTATTAATGTTTTTAACATACTAATCATCGGTGTTTGTCCAACCCCTCCACTAATTAAGAAAACTGGGCGGTCATTTTCTGTGTTAAGGACAAAGTCACCAGCTGGAGCAGTGATTTCAAGGACGTCACCTTCATTGACATGGTTATGCAAATACGTTGAAACGACTCCAGCTGGAATGTCTTGACGAGCATCCTCTCGTTTCACACTAATACGATAATATCCTGTACCTGATACATCTGATAAACTATATTGTCTAATATGATTATATTCTTCCCCATCAATAACTATTTTTATTGAAATATATTGTCCAGGAAGGAAATCGGAAAGCGCACCTTCATCTTCAGGTTTTAAATAAAACGATGTAATGACATCACTTTCTTGGACTTTTTTAGCTACTGTAAACGGTCTAAACTCTTTCCATCCCCCTGCTTTTCTTTCCGCCTCTTCATACATTTCACGTTCGACTGAAATGAATACATCTGCAATCACTCCATATGCTTCAGACCATGCATTAATAATATCATCAGTAGCCGCATCCCCTAAAACGTCTTTGATCGCCAATAATAAATGTTTTCCAACGATCGGGTAATGTTCAGCTTTTACATTTAAGCTTCTGTGTTTATGTGCAATTTGTCTTACTACTGGAATAATCGCTTCTAAATTATCAATATGAGCCGCAGCTGCATATACAGAGTTCGCAAGAGCTCTAGGTTGTTTTCCTTGCTTTTGATTAGCATGGTTAAAGATATTTAACAATTCTGGATGATTTGTGAACATCATTTGATAAAAGCGCTTTGTAATCGCTTCTCCATGTTCAGCTAAAACAGGTACCGTTGATTTAATAATTTCAATTGTCTCTTGACTTAATGTTTTTGTAGTAGTCATTTAATCATCTCCCCATAATAATTAAAACATATATCTTGAATACATATTTAATTTAAACACGAGGTGAAAAATAAAGCAATATATCAAATACACCTTTTCACTAAATAGACAAAATTCAAATAAATTACTCTTTTTTAGTATTATGATAAAATATTATTAAACCAATTGCTTCCTGATCGGAGGGTGTCATATGCAGTTAACATCTTATACAGATTATTCACTTCGAGTTCTTCTCTATTTAGGGACTCAGCCCGAGAACCAGCTTTCAAGTATTAAAGAAATTTCCTCAGCTTATGGAATTTCAAATAATCATCTTAGTAAAATTGTATTTGAATTAGGGAAACTAGGTTTAATAGAGACAATAAGAGGACGAAATGGCGGAATAAAACTTGCAAAACAACCAAAATCAATTAATATTGGGGCAGTCGTTAGACAAACGGAAGACTTACAAATCGTTGAATGTTTTAACGAAGAAGGAAACCTTTGTATCATCAGTTCAGGATGTAGATTAAAACATGTGTTGAATGATGCCATGAAAGCATTCTTAAAAGTCCTTGATAGTTATACACTTGAGGATATATTAATTAACAAAGATTACTTGAGGACGCTATTACCAAAAGTTTAGTTCGGTCTGTCGTGTGCTTTCATTCTACTTTTTGCATAGCTGAATGAAGCATACTATTGATCCTTTACTTCGTTAAAGCAAGGTCGAAAAGAAATCTCCTACCTATTTAATCAAATTCGGTAGGAGATTTATATAATTATTATTTTAGTTTTTTGCTCTGTTTCGTTAAGAAGTTCTCACTTTTAACTTATTAGGATGATTATAAGCTAAACCTTTTTACACTATTTTGCAATTCTTCACCCATGGTGGCTAATGTATCAGCAACAGAAGTGATTTCTTCCATAGACGCATTTTGCTCCTCTGCTGAAGCAGCAACATTCTGAGCATAACCTGCCGCTTCTTTTGAAATGTGTTCCGTACCATCTACCATTCTTAATAAACTTTCTGAGCTTGTATTGATTTGTTGGATCGCAGCTGAAATATCTTGGAATTGATAACTAACATTTTCAACACCATCTGTAATTTCCTCAAACGCCTTTCCTGCTTGGTTTGCTAGTGTGATCCCCTCTTCTATTGCACGTCCATTTTCACCCATTGCATCTACTGTTTTACTTACTTCTTGTTGAATGTCTTTAATCAATTCATTTACTTGACTACCCGCTCTACTAGATTCTTCTGCTAGCTTTCTTACCTCATCTGCAACAACTGCAAACCCTTTACCATGTTCTCCTGCGCGAGCAGCTTCTATCGCTGCATTTAAGGCTAATAAATTCGTTTGATCAGATATACTAGTAATGATTGAAATGACATTTTCTATTTGCTCAGACTTTTGTCCTAAAGCTTGAATTACTTTTTCCATTTCTATACTTGAAGCATTAATTTGGTTCATTTGTTCCATCGATTGGAATACAACTTGTTTCCCTTTTTGAGCCGTATTCGCTGTTTCTTCTGAAGATTGATTGACCTCTTCTGCATTTTTGGAAATGGCTTCAATTCCAGTAGAAATTTGCGTTACAACATTAGACATCTCTTCGATACTTTCCATTTGTTTTTCAACACCGCTGGAAATTTCCTGTATCGCTTCTGTAATTTCTTCTGTTGCTTTACTAGTTTGCCCACTACTTGCAGATAGCTCTTCTGAAGTCGATGCTACTTGCTCAGAGCTAGAAGACACTTGACCAATGATTTCTTTTAAGTTTTTCGTCATTTTATTTACACTAGTCGCTAGTAAACCAATTTCATCTTTATTTTTAATGTTTAACTCACTAACTCTCAAGTTACCAGATGCCACTTCTTGCACCTGTTGAGATAATGCTTGGATTGGTTTTGATAAATGTCTTGAAAATAAGTATGTAATAACCGTTCCGATTAATAAAGATAACCCTAATGTAATGAGAAGAATATATAAAACTTGATTAGCACCACTGTTGTAATCTGACATATATGAACTTGGTACAATAACCCAGCCCCAATACGGGTCAATTTCAGAATATCCTATTTTCGTTTCATTTCGATCGGGATTACTTGGATGTGGGAAATCATAATAAACAAAACCTCCACCACTTTCAGCAACATTAATAAATTCTTGTACAAAATACGATCCATCACTTGCTTGAAACTCCCAAGCATTATCACCTTCAAGGGATGGATGGGTTTGAACATTTCCTTGGTTATCAATTACAAAAATATACCCATATTCTCCGAGATCTATATTGGTATTTACAGGTCTCGTTCCATCAGCCATTCTTTCCCCTAAAATAAAAGTTTTAACTGTCTCTTGTGCTTCTTCTAAAGACAAAGTTCCTTTATCCACTTCATTATTTAATGCACTAATCATATGTACGACTTGCTTTGTACTATTTTCCAACATGGTTCCACTTAATTGATTTAGACTACTTTTTGCAGAGTTAAAGCCAACAATACCAATAATTAAACTTGGAACCGCTAACAAAAGAAGAATTATAAAAAAGAGCTTTTTTTGAATTGTCAGTTGCATACCCTCAAACCACCTTTTATATTTAAATATCTTGTTAATATAGAAACACAAGTACACCAATGAATTGGCGGTTTTCACAAAATTTATCTATCAATAGACATAAGTTACGATTATATTTTCCCAGTGCCTACCCCCAATAACTGAATGGATCTAGTAGCTTAATATAAAATAAAAAAACATTCCCGTTAAAAAATGTTTCCATAAAACGGTAACTGGCTAGCATAACAAAAAATTTGTATTAGCCCCTAAAGCTTTGCGTCCCTTTGTTTCCAAAGGTTTGCCCTTAACAAATTATTCAATTTATTTGTATAGAGTTGATTAACTAGTTCTATTATCATTTAAAAATTATAAATTTTCAATGATTTTATGTAATTAGTCTCTCTTTTAATCAATGTATATCAAACTACCTTAGTTATAAAGTTACAAAGAGGCCCAAGTTTGCAAGATTACAAACTTGGGCCTCGAATAGGAAACTAGTATGTCAAATTTACGATTGGTATATTATTAGCTTCACAGTAATCAGTGTATTTCTTTAATCGAAGAAAAATATCATCTTGATCAGTCACATTATTATTGTCATCTAAATATTGAATGACCCCACCTAAGAAGAATAACGTAATCATTTCACCTTTGTCTTTATCCACTACTAACGTATGGATATCTCCTGGCGGCTCATAAACAAATGTTCCTGGTCTAGCAACCCAATCTCTTTCTAAATAATACCATTCTCCATGAAGCGGATAAGCGAGAACAGGCCCACCTGTATGTCTATGGCGTCTAATCATCGCACCACTTGACATCTTTGTTAAATGAACCCAATTACCAGTAGTTAAATCAAATCGTAGCGGTTTAAACCATACTCCTTCACTATGTGGAACCCACGGAATACTTTCAATATCAATTGCTCTGTCAGGTAATGCTACTTTTTCAGTGAAAAAATCTAACTCTAAATTTTTAACCATTTGTATCACTCCATTTGTTTTGTAATTAAGGTATACAACTATATTGCAACTTTCATGCCAACAGTAAAAACCCCATGAAACACAGTATGATCAGTAAAAATGCAACCAAATCTGTGCAACAATGCACAACATTTGCAATTTTGCACTTAATTTATATGTCACAATAGTTTATGATGATTGTAGATCAAAGGAAAGAGGGTGTTACTATGGAAAATAAAATGCAAACACAGACAACGGTTAAAGATCTCATAAGTCAAACAAAAATAACAAGATTTTTAGAAATGACAGAACAACCTTCCCTACTTTTTAAAAGCAATGGAGACTTAATCTTTGCCAATAAATTAGCTTATCAATTATTTAAAGTATCCCGCATTAATTCCATGTTTACCAATTTCAAACATTCATTTTTAAGCCAGGAATTATTTGCATTAGGAAATCAGGATCGTATCGAACGTACAAGGTTCATAGATGAAATCGAATATAATTGCAGTGCGCAAACCATACATTTTGGTCCTAAAACATTTTTTATAGAAAGTTATGAACCCCGAGTGAAAGAAGTAAGAACTAGTAAGTCCGTTTTTGAATTAGAGAGAATGATTGATTTTTTGCGAGATGGAATTTACATAACGGACGCAAAAGGGATTACGCTTCATATCAACAAAAAATATTCTGAATTAACAGGCATTAACAAACATGAAGTAATTGGTCGACATGTGTCAGAGTTAATTTATAAAGGTTTTTTCGATGACTCGATTACATTAAAAGTGTTGGAGCAAAAAAAACCTGTTACTATTTTGCAAAAAACAAAAGAGGGTAATCAAATTTGGTTAGTCACAGGAAATCCTATTCTTGATAGTAATGGTAGGATTATTCAAATTTTTAATACTGTTTATGATATGACTGAACTTAACCAATTACGTGAGTCTCTTAAAAATAAAGAAATGATGAACCAAATTCAAAAAGCAGAAATCCAAAAACTTCGAGATCAAATATCTCATATACCAGATCTGATCGGCACTAGCGAGTCGTTAAAAAAAGTGAAGAAAGTTATACATAAAGTTGCTAAAATAAATTCTTCTATTTTAATTTTAGGAGAAACAGGAAGTGGAAAAAATGTGGTTGCTAAGGCAATACACGATTTAAGCGATAGATCTGCTAACCCTTTTATAGAAGTAAATTGTGGTGCTCTACCCGAACATTTAATAGAAACAGAGTTATTCGGTTACGTTTCTGGGGCTTTTACTGGAGCTAATAAACAAGGGAAGAAAGGACTTCTTGAAGTAGCTCATCAAGGCACTCTATTCCTAGATGAAATAGGGGAAATGCCTCAACATCTACAAGTTAAACTACTTACTTTTTTACAAGATCAGAAGGTTCGTCGTGTAGGAGGGTCTGAGTATGTTCAAGTGGATGTGCGAATTATTGCCGCGACAAATAAGGACTTGGAACAATTAATAATAGAGGAAAAGTTTAGAGAAGACTTATACTATCGAATTTCAGTAGTTCCGATTAAATTGCCGCCCTTAAGGGAACACAAAGAAGACATTTATATTTTAGTTAATTCCTTTTTAGAAAAATTTAACACAAAACACAACTGTAATGTTAAACTGACCAAAGCGACTTACCTTGCTTTAGAAAAATATCATTGGCCAGGTAATGTAAGAGAGTTGAAACACTTAATGGAACAACTCGTCGTTCTTGCTGATGAGGATTTGATCTCGATTAGCGATTTACCAGATCGAATTTCTACTCCTATTTTTTTTGAAGCGGACCACGACTCGAAAACATTAGATGACATTATGAATAGATTTGAGCTCCAAATTATAAAAGAAACCTGGGAAGAATTAAGAGATGTCAAACAAGTTTCTGACCGATTAGGTATACACCGTACGACCTTAATCCGTAAGACGAACAAGCTTGGGTTAGCTTTGGATAAAAACCGTTGATTAACGATGAAAAAATTAATAGATTGTGAATTTAAGAAAAAACAGCAGCATTTTATCAAACTAATACTGCTGTTTCTTTATTGTACACAGTAACAAAAAATATCCGTTTTGTTGATTGTACTAGTAGAGTATTTGATTTATTAATCTAACTCCAAAACTTCCTACTGTTATCTTGGTATGATGGGTAAAACGATATGCGATGGATATTGATCACTATGGAAAATTTTTTGTGTCGCTTGGTTTATTCGGCTGCTATCACGACCCGCTTCTCCAGTGTTGAGATTAAGATCAAATCGCGGAAAATTGCTACTAGATATTTCCACTCTTATTTGATGTCCTTCTTTAAATAGATTACTAGTAGCTAATAAGTCTATTTCATAGCAATACACTTTATTAGGCTCTATTAGTGAAGGTGCTGACTCATTTTGATTTCTATGGCTAGCACGAATAATACCATCGGCAATATTGTATGCTTTCCCATCTGGATGAACATCTACTAGCTTTGCCGTAAAATCAGTATCACGAGCAGTGCTTGCTGCATATAGAACTACCTTTACAGGACCTGTAACTTCTAGGCTTTCTTTTAGTATTTCACTTGTGTAAACTAATACATCTTTACGAGATTCAACACTCTCTTGATTTACTGGGCCCCTTTGATAATACATTGGTAATAGATGATTACCACCAACCGTTGGAACAGGATTGTTAGGATCATATACATAACTGTCATAGAAATCTTTAGATGGTTGAGTTGTACATAACGTACCATCACCGTCTTTTGTATTCGCTTTTCCTTGACTATGAAAATAATAAGGCGTATAATTTGTTCGTTTTAGTGGCCATTCGTTTTCATTTCGCCATTTATTCTCTCCCATAATAAATAGTTTGACAGGTGCTTCTTCCATAATGTCAGTCTTGAGTCCCTTTAACCAATGATCAAACCATTTTAGTTGAAGGCTTGTTAAATCTGTTTTTAACTCTAGCAGCATGCTAGATGTACTCAAGCCAAAATGGAGCTCCCCGACTGTTGGTAAAAAACTACCATGGGCCCATGGACCGATCATTAATTTTGTCTTCTTTTTATGTTTCAAGCTTTCATAATGGTCTAAATTTCCACCTAATAAACAGTCATACCAACCAGCAATACAATAAGCCGGAACCTCTACTTGATCTTCCTTGCCTCTTACACTAATCTTTTGATGGAATTCATCATATGTGTCGTGCTCTAATATGTCTTCAACAAATTTCGCATAACCATCTCCTAGTTTGAGCCACTCACTATCTTTTATAGGTAATTGATTAAACGCCGAATCTTCTATATGATCTATCGCATTTATTAGTGTCATAAACTCTTCAATAAAGTCTTCTTTCCCTCGTTTGGCTTTCACAACCGCATTCGGCCCTATCGTTGCTAAGCTCCAGGACTGTAATAATCCCAGTTCAAGAGCACCTCCCCGATACATAAAGACATCTGTTCCCCATGTAATCGGAAAAATTGCTTTTAAATGCGGTGGGCGTGTGACAGCTGCCTGAAATTGAGTCATCCCCATATAGGACAGCCCGTACATTCCAACGTTGCCATTAGAATATGGTAACGTTGCTGCCCATTCAACTGAGTCATATCCATCATTAAATTCATTTTTATAAATATAAAATGGATCGCCCTCGGATTGAAATCTCCCACGCACATCTTGGATAATGACAACATAACCTTTATGAGCAGCTGCTACTGGGTCTAATACTAGCGTAGCAAGCGCTAGAAATTCTTTGTTATATGGAATCCTTTGTAATAATACTGGAAACTTACCTTCTCCATCAGGTCGGTACACGTCTGCATACAATGTAGTCCCATCACGCATAATGGCACCCACATTTCTTTCATGAATGATTTTGCTCATCTTTTTTCTCCTCTCTTCTATTGATTACTAATAAAAAACAAAACTGAGAACGTCAAAAATATAAAAATCACTTTCTTTCGTTTACCTTCTAAAGAGTAAAAGAAATATCCTCACTAACAATATATGTTTACGTGAGGATAATCTTGTCCTATTTCATTTTTAATTCATCTCGCATTTTACGTTTTAAAATTTTTCCCGAAGCAGTTCTGGGAAATTGTTCTACTAATTGTAAATGATGTAAACGCATATATTTTGCTGCGACTCTTTCGTTTACCCAACTTATTAATTTTGTATCTAAAACTTGCTTATTTTCTTTTAAGATAACCATAGCGATTGGGACTTCTCCCCATTTTTCATGCGGCATACCGAACACTGCACACTCTGAAACAGCTTCATGTTTAGCTATAGTCTCTTCAATGTCACGTGGATAGACATTTACACCACCAGATATGATCATATCTTTCTTTCGATCAACCAGATAGATAAACCCGTCCTCATCAGAATAGCCTAGATCTCCTGTTTTGACCCAATTACCATCCACGATTGTATTCTTAGTAACTTCTATATTATTATAGTAACCTTGCATAACCGTCGGACCTCTGGCAATAATTTCACCAACTTCTCCACATATGACAGACTCCATTTGTTCATCAACAATTTTATATTCGTTAAACATCAATGGTGGACCTACAGACCCTAGTTTTCTTAATGTATCTTGCGGTCTAATTGTGGTCATAAAACCTTCTGTTAGCCCATATTGTTCATATAATATTCCAGGCAACAACTCCATGACTTGCTTTTTTCTTTCGGTTGGTAAAGGAGCACCTAACGTTAACAGAACACGAAGTGATCTTAATTTTTCTTGATTAAACATTGGGGAATCAAGAAAAGTTATCGTTTGTGTAGGTACGAGCATTGTGTGGGTTACTAGTTCTTCTTCAATCACCTGAAGGGCTACTTCTGGTTGGTATTTTGGTAAAACAACGTATGTCCCTCCCGCACAAATCGTCGGGAACATTAAAGCTAATGATCCATTAAATACAAGGCTCCCTGCAGCCATTACCCGACTATCAAAAGTAATACCATACTCCATGCCAAATAAAAACGCATACATAATTCTAGTACGATGTGAATGCATAATTCCTTTTGGCAACCCTGTTGTACCAGAAGAATACATAATATTGTATAGATCATCTTCTTTTACATCATCATTTGGTTCAGACATAGCTGAATTTCTTTTTAGGTCATTGTAATTTTGATAACCTGAATTGGGGAGTTTTCCGACTATAAGGTACGTTTTTATTGATTCTATGTCCTTCTTTATAGGTTCTACTTCAGAAATATATTGTTCCGCTACTACGAGCACTTTAGGACTGCAATTGTTAATAATAAAAGCGTTATCTTTTCCTTTTACCATCGGATTTAGTGGCACTACTACTGCCCCAATTTTTGCAACTGCCCAAAATAGTTCGAGAATTTCTATTGAATTAGGTAATAACATCGCAACTTTATCACCTTTTTTTACCCCAATATCGACTAAACCATTAGCAACCTTGTTTACTCTATTGTTAAACTCTCGATACGTTAATCTTTCATCACCGATAATAACTGCTAATTTTTCAGGATAATGTACTGCGTTTCTCCTTAACATTAATCCTAAATTCATAAAATCAATTTTGATCTCTTCCATGTGAACCTCCATTCCTCCGTAGTAAACTACGGAAATACTAAAAATCTATTTTATGGAGTAACCACCATCGATTACAAAGGTTTGTCCTGTTACATAATTGGAATGTTCAGATGCTAAATATAACGAAATGCTTGATAAATCGCTAGGTTCGCCTAATCTTTTTAATGGAATTCCTTTGATCGATTTTTCCACCCATGTTGTATTTTGGAAATCTTCGGCATTAATATCCGTTGGAATTAACCCTGGAGCAATCGCATTTACATAAATTTGATGTCTACTCCATTCTAACGCTAAACCTTTCGTTAAATGAATAACAGCTGCTTTACTTGACATATACGGTGCTACTACTTGTAATGGTTTAATTCCACCAGTGGAAGAAATGTTAATGATTTTCCCCTTTTTCTGTTTCATCATCATCTTTGCTGCTCGTTGACAACAAAAAAACAAACCTTTTAAATTAATATCAAGAATATAATCCCATTCATTCTCAGTCACATCTACTGCAGGCTTAGTTACATTAACACCTGCTCCATTAATTAACACATCTACCTTGCCAAATTCATTTTCTACTATATTAAATAGCTGTTCGATATCTTCTAACTTCGATACATCAGCTGACACGGGTAAATACCTGCCACCAAATTGTCTTAATTGTTGCACTACCTCTTCAGCTTTTTCTATGTTTCTACCAACGATTACGACATCTGCACCACTTTGAGCAAAATCATGTGCAAGCTGAGCACCAATCCCTTTACTTCCACCCGTAATAACAACGGTCTGTCCACTAAAATCACAAATAGTCATTTTAAAACTCTCCCCATCAATTATATTTGATAAATAAACATTTTTACCTCTTACTCGAATACCACTAATTTCAATTCAGCGTTAAGGTGTTAATCAAACGTGATGACAATACGAGTTGGATTCTCAATCTTATGATGCAAATAATGAAGTGCAGTGTTCACCTCATCAATTGAAAATGTATGGGTTATGGAGTCTTCCAGATTCATTCTTCCGTTGGCTGCTAAATCTGCCAATTGTTCGACAGTTCGTTTTGTTAAGCCAAATGATCCATGGAGTGAAAGCTGTTTGCGGACAAATTTTTCTGTAGACATTAATTGAATAGGTTCCGGTCCTATTCCAGATACAACGATTCGTCCGCCAATACTAGCAGATGCAACGGCCTGTTTCACCGTTTCTTGTAATCCTATAAATTCTGCTGCTACATCTACTCCTAAACCATCAGTCCGCTTTTTGATCACTTCAACGGGAGATTCATATTTAGAGTTAATCGTTACGTCAGCACCTAATTGTTTAGCTCTTTCTAATTGTTCATCTTTAATATCTACCACAAATATCTGTTTGGCCCCAGCCATTCTTGCAATTTGAACTGCATGTAATCCAAGCCCTCCTGCACCATAAATGGCTACAGATTCACCAGTACGTAACTGGGCACGGTCAATTAACGCATGAAAAGGGGTTGCGACGGCATCTGTAATAATTGCACCGACAGTAAATGGAAGATTACTAGGTAGCTTTATTAAGTTCTTTGCTGGAATGGCCATATATTCAGCAAGTGCTCCGTCCAGGTGAACCCCGAGCACTTGGAGGTTATAACAAATCTCACTATGACCCTTGATGCAATTTGAACAAGAACCACAATAAATGATCGGAAAAATAGAGACTCTTGTACCCGTTTCCCAACCTTGAACATTACTGCCAACTTGAGCAATCACACCACAGGGTTCATGACCTAATATTATCGGTTGGAAATCAGTCTTCGTAACGCCTTCATTTACGATATGAATATCAGAACCACATAAACCTACAGCTTTCATTCTAACCAACACTTCATCTTCCTTAATTTCCGGTACAGGTACCTCTTCCACTTGTAACGGTTCATTAACTGCCATAAAACGAGCCGCTTTCATTTTTACTGGAATTTCCATAGAACCACCCTTTCATAACTCAAAATTTTTTCAGAAAACAAATGAGCGTTCCCTATAAAGTGAAACTTCCATCAGTGAGAGTTTTCCTTTTCCCCCACTCATGGTCGATGGTCAGTTGAGGCCCAAACGTCTGTGTTCATTTAGTTGTTACTGGCAGTTTATCCCCCACTTATCCTTCTTTGATTCCTCGAAGTAATGAAGTGGGGAGCATTACTTCCAGTTGTTGCGGGATAAAATCATAGAAAGAATTTATGAAGTATTAAAAAATAGAATTAAAAATTAGAGAAAAAAGAGGGAATTGATCCCTCTATGTTCTATATGTCATTCCCTATTTCAGCAAGATAGGTTGTAATATTCTTTTGCAAGATCACCCCGCCTATTCACTAACTTGCATGCTTTTTCGAAGTAAAAAGCGCTGAATCTTTCCACTTTGCGTCTTAGGAAGACTTTCCACAAATTCTACTTCTCTAGGATATTGGTGTTTTGATAATTTTGCCTTTACAAATGCACTTAGCTCTTGGCCTAATTGCTCTGATGATGTATATGATGGATGTAACACAACATATGCCACAACTATTTCCCCTTTTGCAGCATCTGGTTTTCCTACAACTGCAGCTTCAGCTACTGCTGGATGTTCAATAAGGCAACTTTCTACTTCAAATGGTCCAATTCTGTATCCTGCACTCGAAATAATATCATCCGATCGACCTTGGAACCAAAAATATCCATCTTCATCTTCCAATGCTAAATCACCTGACCAAAACCAGCCTTCTTTAATTTTTTCTGCTGTTTTCTTCGGATCTTGCCAATACCCTAAGAAAAAGTATGGGAATGCAGTTGTATCTATTACAATTTCGCCAACTTCCCCTTTTTCCACTGGTTTACCTTCTTCATTTACTAGTGCTATATTATATCCTGGTGTTGGTAATCCCATTGAACCTGGTTTTACTTCCATATCAGTAACATTAAAGTTATTTACAATCATTCCTGTTTCAGTCGCTCCATAATGATCATAAATTTCTTTTCCAAAATTATCCTTAAAGAAACGTACGACTTCTGCATTTAAAGGTTCACCTGCACTACTAAACTTTTTCACTTTTAATGAATGATTCTTCACTAATTCAGGACCTGCGGCCATCATCATTCGATAAGCCGTTGGTGCGTATGCAAAATTTGTAATCTCGTAATTTTCTAAAAGTTGATAAGTTTTCTCAACGTTAAAAGGCCCTTTATAAACCAATATCTTTGTCCCAAAACTTAATGGAACAAATGTACAGTTTACAAGTCCATAAGCCCAACCTAGATCAGCTCCTCCAAAAAATGTATCTTCTTTTTCTACACCAATTGCGAAACCAACGTATGGGTAAGAACTAATAAGAAGCTTATGAGCCCACAGAGCTCCTTTTGGCATACCCGTTGAACCAGACGTATATTGGATAACACATGGATCCATTACTTTTGTCGGCTCCGTGACATGTTCAGCTGAAAACGTTTGCAAATAATCCCAAAATGTTAACCCGTTACTTATTAATTCATCGGTTAAGATCACTTGACTTTGAACTTCTAGTCCTTCGATTTTGGCAGCTTGTTCTTTATTAGTCACTAACACTTTACAACCAGCATTATGTAATCGATACGTAATTGCTTCAGGACCAAAAGCTGTAAACAATGGAACATAAACTGCACCGACCTTCCAAGCCGCAAGTACAGAAATAATTAACTCCATATCTTTTCCCAACAACCCTGCAACACGATCTCCTTTTTCTACGCCAAATGAACGTAGAACATTTGCCATACGATTGGATTGTTCTTTTAATCGTTTATATGTCCACGTGTCTTTATTACCTGCTTCATCTTCCCAATGTATAGCAATCCGATTTTCATCATCAGCCCAACGATCACAACATTCATGAGCTAAATTAAATTTTTCGTTCATGTCCCAGTCAAATGTCTTAACTACCTTTTCCCATGAAAAGTTTTCTTTAAGTTCTTGGTATTTCATCTTTACCCACCCCTAGAATAAAATATAATAATAAATTCTGAAACATATTTCTTGTTATTAATAGAGTGACTACTATTACATCTTTTATCATTTGTTCCTTATTATTTAGTATTGCAAATTCCATACCAAGTTTTTTTCTGTTATTCTATCAACATTTCTAAATACTTTTCCTATTTTGCTAGTAGAAAATTGTTATGAAATAGGTCATAATCAAATAAAAAGTTGTATATATTTCAAACACATTTATTCAATGTTTACAGTTTAAAACGACCATACACACTCTTTCCTTACCATACTTACTATAGAAGATTAGGCATTATCAATATATTCCTTGATAATGCCTAATCACTTTTAAACTTTCTATGCTAGTATGAAACGTGTAGTATGCTCTCTAAGTGTTATGTGTGTTTACTAATAGTTAATTTCTTTGGTTTCAGGATCATAATAAATTGCTCCAGTTACAGGAACGAGTTCACCATCTTGGGCCTGAATGATATATAGTGTTGTAATTCCATAACGATGCTCTGGAGTGTACGTTACTTCTGCATTAAGTGAACCATCCCATTTATCAAATGATTCCATTTGTGCAATAAAGTTTTCCCATGTTAAATTGTCGCCAGCACGTCTAAACGTTTCGACTAGCACTTGTCCATGAGCCCAAGATTGTTGTGTTAAGGCACCAATTGCTGCCTCTCCAAAATCTTTTGTAATATATTCATAATATTCCTCAATCTCCGGTAATCCTTCTAACGATGCATATTTCGATGTACTGATTGTTCCTTCCCAAATATCTTTTCCAGCAATATTAAATTGGTTTTCATCTCCCCCACCAGTATTAGTTACTATATACGGGATATCAGAAGCGCCAATTTTATTCATTTCTATTCGTAAAGAAGCTGCTGGCATAGGCGTAGATACCATAAAAATTACATCGGCATCAGAGTTAGCTAAATGTTGGGCTTGGGAACTAAAGTCATTGTCCGAAGCCAAAAACGTTACTTCTCGAACAATTTCAGCATCATAGTTTTCAATTTCTTCTCTTATCGTTCCAGTACCTTGTAGTCCAAAATCATCATTTTGATAAGCAATTGCAATTTTCTTAGCACCTAACTCATTAACCGCATAGTCTAATAGAATTTTCGCTTCAATAACATAGTTAAATGTATCTCCAAAAAAGTTCTTAATCGGTGGATTTACAAATTTGTCAGCACCTGTCTGAATTCCTGTTACAGGAATTCCTGTACTAACTAATAGTTCTTGCACTGCACCTACATTTGCTGTACCTAGTGGTAAGGAAACCGCAAATACTTTGTCCTGTTCAACTAAACGTTGTGTAGCTTGAACCGTTTTAGCTGGCTGATACTGGTCATCATATGCTATTAATTTAAACGTTCTTCCATTAACTCCACCATTATCATTTATATAGTTAAAATAAGCTTGCAAACCTTGACGAATTTTATCATATTCCGCTACAGGACCTGTCTGCGGCCCAGTAAGACCAATTAAAATCTCATCATCAGTAATTCCTTGTGCATAAGCGGCTTCATCTGTTTCCTCTTGATTTTGGTTTTCGTTTTGACCTTCATTACTAGGTGCAGGGGAACTCGATGGTTCTTGACAAGCTCCTAATAAAAGCATAAAGAATAAAACAAAACAAAAAACGCCTAATTTCTTCAAAGTATTTACCCTCCTTATTTACGATCCACTAACCATTTAAAACTCGATAAACTCTATTGAATAATTTTACTAACCCTACTCCCCCTCACCTAACACATTTTATTTTGTAAGCGTTTTCTAAACTCTCAAAAAAAAAGTAAGTTACTAGTCTTATCAGCTTACCAACTGTCATTCTAATAACTTACTTTACCAAAATTATGCAAAAACTGTGCCAAAGTTCGATTGTCTGTACACGTAATACGTTATTATTTATATGTAGAGCCCTTTACAAAAAAACTCGTTTATTTTAAACAAAAAGTGGCCCCTAAAAGTGTCTGAATTACTAACACCTAGAATATTAACATTGCCTTTTTATCCTACATTTTCTTATTTTTTTACTAAACCTAACATCTCTATCTCTAACACTAGCTGTTGATCTTGATTAAATGTTTTTAACAATGTCGTTACCAAACCCCGATCTGTGTACTTAGGATGCTCCTTTTTCTCCACAAACTTCACCTCTACTGTGAGACGATCTTCAGGATACACTGGATTTGCAAACTTTACATAATTCATACCTGCTCCACCGATAATATCATCGCCAATGATATTCATATCGACCCATAATTTCCAAGTAATACTCAACGTATGTAGCCCAGAGGCAATGATTCCACCAAACATACTTTGATTTGCTTTTTCTTCGTCAACATGCATGTATTGTGGATCATATTCATGAGCAAATTTAAAAATATCTTCTTTCGTCACTTCATAGGTATTCGTTTGATAAGATATACCAGTCGTTATTTCATCAAATTTCATTATCAATCATTCCTTTTTCATTTAATTTTAATTGGGAATAACTAAATAACTCAACTTTCGCACACTGATATAGGCAGGTAGACTTTGATGTAATTAGGTAAGGCCGCAATCCAGTGTTGTAGTTGACTTTTGATTAACTTTTGTATTTTTTTGTTACTTTCTTTCAAGACATCTTGAAGAAGCTCGAGTAGCTGCCCCAGTGCGACAGCCCAATCGAGGTCACTGATTTCATCGCAAAGATCATAAAATAGACCACCTAATGTCCGTTGGTCTGTACTGCAACGGTTTTGCCAAGAGAGTACAATGTATCTAGTAAAGACGATTGTGGTATGACAAATCAAGGAGTCATACGAACGACCTTGAAACTCCTTTTGTAGCTTTAATAATGACTTTGTTGTTTTAAAAAAGACTTCGATG
This sequence comes from Alkalihalobacterium alkalinitrilicum, assembly GCF_002019605.1. Lineage (NCBI taxonomy): Bacteria > Bacillati > Bacillota > Bacilli > Caryophanales > Bacillaceae > Alkalihalobacterium > Alkalihalobacterium alkalinitrilicum. Next base: position 1,724,508 of record NZ_KV917368.1, read on the forward strand.
TCCCAGCGAATACCGTAAATACGAATGATTTCTTGTTCACTTAGTGTACAATCTGTACTTAGAATAGCTAACCATTCGCTCTTTTTATTACGGTTACGGACAAATACAATCTTAACTGGAATGCCATTAGCTTGTGTCGTTTGAATCGACCGAAGAATCCCTTTCTTCCCTTGGATAGGCTTGGCTAATTGATACAGTTCCTTTAGGCTTACTCGTTTATCATTCATGATATATCGTTGCTTCAAGTTTTTCACCATGCCAATCACATCAAGACCTTGATCTTTGATCTCTTTAATAAGCGGTTGATGTGTAAACCACGTATCCATCAGCACATAAGAGGCTTCGATTCCAGTGTTCAATGCACGTTGTATCATTGTAGGAATTTGGTCAGGTGCAGATTGTAAAGCTTCTAGGCGTCGCTTGTAACCCGAACTGCGCTTGTCAATTTTATCTGATATTCCATTGATGACACTGTTTTTAGAGCTCAATAAAGAAAAGTCTACAGGCATAAACGTTGTACCATCAGACCATCCAAGAGTAAGCATACGAAACCCTTTGTAAAAGCGTATTTTTTGAGAAGCATGATCAAAGCATCGCGCTAGGAGTTCAACCGATTTACTTCGATTTTTGTCATAGGAAGAATCGTCTACAATCAATACTTTAACACGCTCATGATTCGTAAGTTTACTTACTTTTTCAATTGAGTGTGCGCTTAATAAAAGTAGAAATCTTCTCCATGAATAAGTAGAACGGTTTAAGAAACGGTAGATCGCATCTTTAGCTAGAATATCTGTAGATTTCTTGCTTTCGAGTGTACGAAACCAGTTTTTGTTTTCAATGATCAAACAGAAAATGAGCTGAAATAAATAAGCACAGGTAAAGCCAAACGACTTAGTAATTCCAGCTTTTCTAAGATGTTTCAATACTTTTAGTTCTATAAATGTAGATTTTATTTCATTTGGTAGTTGCTTAGGTTGGTCATTATTCGCTATCATATAGAGGACACCTCTTCTGTATGGTATTTGATTCTAGGCAAATCAACTATACCAAAAGAATGGGTGTTTTTTCATGCAATTTTTTCGTGTCAATGAAAGCATTTCAATGACCTCAGCAACTACTGCTGGTTGAACTTATTGAACTTTTATTGGTGCGAAAGTTGAGTAAATAAGCTTAAAAAAAAAATTAACTGAATAAACATATTCAGTTAATTTTGTAGGATATACTTTTTACCGCAATCCTTTTTCCCGATAACAATTATCCACCCAAGTAGAGTTTACGAACCTCATCATTTGTTTTTAACTCTTTCGATTCACCTTCTAAGGCTACACGACCGTTTTCCAAAATGTAGGAATAATCTGATATTTCCATAGCCATATGGGCATTTTGTTCAACAAGTAGAATTGCTGTTCCTTCCTTATTAATTTCTTTAATTATTTTAAATATCTCTCTAACTAAAATCGGCGCAATTCCTAAAGAAGGCTCATCAAGTAGTAACACTTTTGGCTTTCCCATTAAGGATCTTCCTATGGCCAACATTTGTTGCTCACCACCACTTAATGTACCAGCCTTTTGCTGAACACGTTCTTTCAGCCTTGGAAAATAGCTGAATACTTTTTCCATATCCGATTTTATATTCTTATCCTTGCGTTGAAAAGCGCCAATCTTTAAATTTTCTTCTACAGTCAACAATGGAAAAACTCTTCTGTTTTCGGGGCATTGAATTACTCCCTGCTTTACCATTTCACTAGCTGATTTTTTAATCATCGATTGACCTTGAAGTTCAAAATTACCTTCCTTGGGTTGGACTAAACGTGAGATCACATTAAGAGTTGTAGATTTTCCAGCACCATTACCACCAAGCAAAGAAATTATTTTTCCTTCTGGTACTTCTAACGAAACTCCACGTAATGCATGAACATAACCATAAAATGCATGAACGTTAGTTAGCTGCAACATCTTCTTCCACCTCCCCAAGATAAGCTTCAATTACGACTGGGTCATTTTGTACTTCTGCTGGGGTACCTTCAGATATTTTCTTTCCGAAGTTCATGACTGTTACGGCATCAGATACTTTCATAACTAATGACATATCATGTTCAATTAATAATACAGTGTAATTCATCTCGTTTTTTAAGCGCAAAATGAGTTCACTAATTCGCTCTGTTTCTACAGGGTTCATACCTGCTACAGGTTCATCCAGTAAAATTAATTTCGGATTTGCGATCATAGCTCGGCCAATGTCAACCATTTTTTGATAACCAAATGATAAATTAGAAACTTTTTCATGGGCTAGATGACTAATATTCAACAATTTCATCACTTCAAAAGCCTTTTCATTGGCTTCTTTTTCTGTCCTTCTTACGGATGGAAGATTTAAGGCAATGGCAAAAATATTCTTTTTTAACTGAGGGTGTAAACCCGTCAGTAAATTTTCTAGTACAGTCATTTTAGAAAATAACTCTACGTTTTGGAAACTTCTTGCTATTCCTTTTTTGATAATTTCATGTGGTTTATACTTCGTTATATCTTCTCCATTGAACGTAATATTTCCTTTCGTCGGTGTATAAAAACGACTAATGCAATTAAAAACAGTCGTTTTTCCTGCGCCGTTAGGTCCGATAATAGAGTAGATTGATCCTTCTGGTACTTCAAATGATAAATTATTTACAGCTGTGAGTCCTCCAAATTGTACAGTTATTTCCTTAAACGTTAACATTGCTCTTCTCACCCCTTTGATCTACTTCTGTATCTGTATCTGTCGGTTTGTTTCTTTTGAAGTTATCAAAAATGGACACAATTCCTTCAGGTTTAAATAAAATAATTACAACAACAGCTAACCCAATAACAATATTCGTAATTCCAATATAGCTATCTGTAAAATGCGGAAGAACTGAGAAAAGTACTGCTCCTACTACTGCTCCAGGAATAGATGCTAACCCTCCAACTACAATCATTGCTAATACTAGGAAGGATGTTACCATTGTAAAGTCATTCGGGCTAATAAATCCTACCCAATAACCGTAAATTCCCCCTGCGATTCCAGTAAAAAAAGCACTAATAACAAACATTACCGTCTTATAAAAAGAAATATTGATACCGATCGATTGAGAAGCTACTTCACTATCACGGATGGCGATAAAGGCACGACCGAGTCTACTTTTTACAATGTTATACATTAACCAAGTAATTAAAATCGTGATGGCAACAACGACGTAAAACATTTGAAAATTTGATGAAAATAAACTTGGCTTTACGACTGCAATTCCAGAATATCCACCCGTTAAGCTTCCCCAATTCAATGCGATTTGTGGAATGGATAATCCAAACCCTAGTGTCGCGACAGCTAGAAAGTGCCCCTTCAAACGAACAGCTGGAAGACCGATGAGAAGTCCGATTAAACCTGTAATAACACCAGCTAATGGTAAAACAAGTAAAAACGGTAATCCTAATTTAGTAGATAAGATCGCTACTGAATAACCACCTATACTTAGGAAACCAGCATGCCCAACAGAAATTTGCCCCCCATATCCAATTAGAAGATTTAAAGACATTGACGTAATAATATAAATACACGTTATTACGAATAATGTCATGAAATAGTTTGACTTTCCAACTAGAAATGGATAAATGAGCATGAAAATAACGAGTAACCCTAAAGTTAATTTTTTATTATATAATAGCTTCAAGTTCATCACACCTTTTTAACAGTTTGAGTACCTCCAAAAATTCCTTGTGGGCGAATATAAAGTACGATAATAATTAATAGAAACGTGTAAACCAATTTCATTTCGGGTGCTATATAATAGCTAATTAAATTTCCAAAGATCCCAATAATTATTCCGCCAAGAAGAGCTCCTGGTAAACTAACAAATCCCCCTAATACTGCAGCAGCAAACGCCATAATAAGAACGTCAGACATCATATGTGTGTCTAGAAATGTTATAGGTGCTGTCATCATTCCAGCTACCCCACCAAGAATTGCTCCAACTGCCCAAGTTGCTGTAAAAATAGTCGTAACTTTTATACCCATTAACTGTGATGCTTTGATGTCCTGTGCAGATGCCCTCATCGCTAAACCGATTTTCGTAAATCTGAATAGGACGAAAAAGATTAACATTAATACGAGAGTAAGGACAATTACAAAAATTTCATTTGGTGTAATGAATACACTTCCAAATTTAATAGAATCACCTTGAATCGCTTGAGGATAACCAGTCGGTTTATGCCCCCAAATTAACCCCGCCATCCCATTAAATATCATGAATAAGCCAAGCGTAACAACGATCTGGTTCAAGTGTGGTGCTGATTGTACTCGTTTCATGATTCCTTGATGAACTATTGTTCCAAATAAAGCAGCAAACAATAGTGCTAGTATAAATGAGATGGAATAGCTCAATCCAAATTGTGATAAAAACACAAAACTAACAAAAGTAGTAACCATTGCCATTTCACCTTGTGCAAAGTTAACAATATCGGTCGTTTTATAAATCAAGACTAATCCTAGTGCTGCTAACCCATATATACAACCAAAGATTAATCCACTTACAAGAATTTGCATTGATTATCCCTACCTTTCCTACAATACTATCAATGTAGTAATTTTTTAGTAGAGGAATAATGGATTGGAGTCCATATTCCTCTACATGTTTATTTAGTCTTCGTAGGTAATTTCACCTGTAGCTGGGTCAAATGTAATTGCACCAGAGATTGGGACAATTTGGCCACCTTTAGCTTCCGTTAAGATCATCGTTGTTAATCCATAATGGTTTTCGTCTGAGAATGTTACACCTTCATAAATAGAATCTGCCCAATTGTCAAATGAATACATTGACTCGAAGAAGCTATCCCAAGTTAATTCAGGACCTGTTCTTTCTAATGCTTCTACAAATACTTCTGCTATTGCCCAACCAACTGGCGCAAACCCATCAAGTGGATCGCTCGGATAATCCTTGCTATAACGCTCTACATATAGTGCCATACTAGGGTCATCACTCAAATCTGGCATTGGGAAAGTAGCAGCACTAATTGTTCCTTCCCAAATATCTTCACCAGCTAAATTGAATAGATTTCGATCATTCGCTCCAACTGAAGATACAATATACGGGATATCGCTCAATCCAATTCGATGCATATCTCTCTTTAGGTTTGCAGCTGGGTTAGGTGTTGCTAACATAATAACTGCATCAGGAGAAGCTTGACTTAAATGCTGTGCCTGCGTACTAAAATCAGTATCACCTGAAACATATGGAATTTCTGCTACGATTTCAACTCCATCATATGAAGCAACCGCATCTTGAAGTGCTACAAGACCTTCTTTACCATAGTCATCATTTTGAAAAACAATACCGATATTCTTAGCGTTTAATTCATTTACTGCATAATCTAAAAAGACTCTAGATTCAATTCGGTAGTTTAAGATACTTGATCCAAAATAGTTTTTGATCGGTGGATTTACAAATTCTTCTGCACCTGTACTAACCATTACCATAGGAACGCCAGAATTTTCAAAGGTATTTCTTGCAGCTGTATTACACGGTGTACAAACATTTCCAAGAGTAGCGAAAACTTTATCTTCCTCAACAATACGAGAAGCTAATTGTACTGTTCGTGATGGTTGATATTGATCATCATAAGCAACTAGTTTAAGTTGTCTGCCATGAACTCCACCATTTTCATTTACATAGTTGAAATGGGATTCAATTCCTTTTCTAATATAGTCATAGACAGCAACTGGTCCTGTTTGCGGGCCTAAATGACCAACTAAAATCTCAGAATCTGTTACACCTTGAGCTAGTTCAACACTCCCTGTATCAGTTTGTTCACCTTGGTCTCCATCATTTGTTGAATTATTAGACCCTGCAGGTTCATCACTACAAGCAGCTAAAGCTATAATAGCTACCATACTAATGACAAACAAGAAAAGAATTTGCTTTTTACTTTTTACCATTTTTTGTTCCTCCTTTTGTTTTTAATTACCCCCACATAAATATAAAAACCAATGCGTTCTCTACTTTTATTACCGCCCCCTTTCAATAAAGTTAAACGCAAACGAGTACCATACTCGGAGCAAACTTCTGCAAACATACATATAGCTATAAAAGCGCTTTTATAATCAGAAGTTGACTTATATATTTCTATGTAGAATAGGCTTTCGCTCTTTCATTTCACATTTGAATAGGGACCTTATTCCAATCAAGTAATAAGCGTTTCTTGAAAACCCGAGAAGAATAACTTAAGATCCCTATTTCCCAAATGATTACATTATGAATATTGCTTTAATTCTAATCTAGCAATATCCCTTCTATGAACTTCATCAGGACCATCCACTAATCGAAGTGTACGAGAGTTAGCCCAATGGGAAGCTAATGGGAAATCCTCACTAATGCCTCCAGCACCAAACGCTTGAATCGCTCGGTCGATTACATTTAATGCAACTTCTGGTACAGCAACTTTAATCATCGCAATTTCTTTCCTAGCCGCTTTATTTCCTTCTTTATCCATTTTATAAGCCGCTTGTAATGTCAAAAGTCGTGCTTGATCAATTTCAATTCTTGATTTTGCAATCCACTCTTGAATAACACCTTGTTCTGCTAATTTTTTTCCAAAGGTAACACGCTCATTTACCCGCTTACACATTAATTCAAGTGCCCTTTCAGCAGCTCCAATGGCACGCATACAGTGGTGAACTCTACCAGGACCAAGTCTCCCTTGTGCAATTGCAAATCCTTTTCCTTCTCCAACTAGAATATTAGAGACAGGAACTCTCACATTTTCAAATATTATTTCCGTATGACCTGTAGGACCATGATCGTACCCAAATACGGATAACGTACGTTTAACCGTAACACCAGGTGTGTCCATCGGAACTAAGACCATTGATTGTTGTTCATGTCTAGCAGCCGTCGGATCTGTTTTTCCCATAAAGATTAGTATCTTCGTACGTTTATCTCCCCCATTCGTAATCCACCATTTTCTACCATTAATGACGTAATGGTCACCTTCTCGCTCTATTCTACTTTGGATATTGGTCGCATCTGATGACGCGACATTCGGTTCAGTCATCGTAAAGCAAGATCTAATTTCTCCATTTAATAACGGAACTAACCATTTGTCTTTTTGTTCTTGATTACCATAATGCAATAGTGTCTCCATATTTCCCGTGTCAGGAGCGTTACAATTGAAAACTTCTGGTCCAATTAATGAGCGACCCATAATTTCACATAACGGCGCATATTCTACATTGGTCATACCTTCCCCATATTCACTTTTTGGTAGGAAGAAATTCCATAAACCTTCTTTTTTTGCTTTGGCCTTTAATTCTTCCATAATCGGTGAAATTTCCCATCTTCCAATTTCGTTTAGTTCTTCTTCATATTTGTGTTCATTAGGAATTACATATTCCTCCATAAAAGCTTTAACTTTTGCTTGAAGTTCCTTTGTTTTTTCACTATGTTCAAAGTACATATATTTCCTCCTTCTTTCTTTACAGAAAATTAAATTTTATTTTTATTATTATGATAATTATTACTAGAAACCTTTTACACTAAATATAGTTTCTGAGATTAGATACTTCATCCGCATGATGGATAAGGTTTCTAGCATTAGTATTATGATTTTTAAATCGTTCATCTTGCGTTTGCCCCATTTTCCACCTGTAATGCATTTGTTGTAACACGACTGCTAACCGGAAATAAGCTAAAACTAGATAGAAATGGATTGAAGATACATCTTTGCCAGTTGTAGTAGCATACAATTCAATAATCTCACGGCGGTTTAAAAATCCAGGATGATGTGTTACTGTAGGCTGAACTTTTTTAATATAATCAGGATCATCTTCTTGAACCCAGTAGCCTAAAGCAACACTTAAATCGAAAATAGGATCGGCGATTGTTGCCATCTCCCAATCTAATAATGCTTCTACTTCATTTAAATCTGGGGAGAATAACATATTATTTATTTTGTAATCATTATGAATAATAGAAATTTCTTTAGATTTTGGTATATTTTGTATTAACCAGTTAGATAACCGATCAACAACGCCTATCTCTTCGGTTTTTGTTAGTTGATAACGTTTAATCCAACCATGAACTTGCCTTTCTGCAAATCCATCTGGTTTCCCGAAGTCTTCCAAATTCGCCTCTTTATAATCGATGTTATGTAGTTCGACAAGTGTCTTAACAAATACGTTAGTAAGGTTATGGCATTTCTTTTCAGTAACCGAAACACTCGGTGGAAAATGACTATCAATAACTACACCATGTTTTCTTTCCATTATATAAAACGGTACTCCCAATATTGATTCGTCTTCACTAAAAACATAAGGTTTTGGTATATGCTTAAAGTGAGGGTATATTTTCATTAATAGATTAGCTTCACGCTTCATATCATGTGCTTTTGGCGGCAACTTACCAAAAGGGGGCCTTCTCATTACACCTTCCCATTCACCACAGCGAATAGCATAGGTTAAATTTGAAGATCCAGATGGAAACTGTTTAACTTCTAACGGTTCATTCGGTATAAATTTTTGTTGCAACAAAAATTGTCTTAAGCTTTCTTGATCAAAACCTTCTCCTGATCGAACAGCAATTAATTGCTCATCAAGTTCTTTATTCATTCGTTTCACCACAACCTTTCATCATTAAATGACTAAACTCTTATTCTTATTAATAGTAATTTTTATGAGCTTTTTAGTTTTCTTTTCATCAATTTCCCTGTCGGTGTTTTCGGGATTTCTTTAATAAATTCTACTTCTCTGATTTGTTTGTAACTGGCCAATTTCTCTAAACAAAACTTTATAATTTCCTCTTGTGATACCTCAGCACCTTCCTTTAAAGCTATATAAGCTTTCGGAATTTCCCCGAGACGTTCGTCTGGTTGCCCGATTACAGCTGCTTCAAGCACAGCAGGATGTGTATAGAGAACATTTTCTATCTCGACTGGATACACATTATATCCACCAACGATGATTAGATCCTTTTTACGGTCTAATAAATAAACGTAACCTTCTTCATCCAATTTACCGATATCGCCCGTATGTAACCACCCGTTCATTATGGTCTTAGCTGTTTGTTCAGGATTATTCCAATATCCTTTCATTACGCAGTGCCCACGCACGACGATTTCGCCTGGTTCACCTGGTGCTACTACATTGTTATCGTTATCTACAATTGCAACTTCTAGGTGTGGAAGCGGGTACCCAACACTATTAAATCGACGCTCCCGTTTTAACGTGTCTACCGTAATAACAGGGGAGCTTTCTGTTTGCCCATAAGCTTGAATCGTTAATGTATGATAACGAGATTCAAACTGATTTCGAACTTCTAAAGGCATATGGCCCCCACTCGTAATACAAATTTCTAAGGATGATAGGTCATAACGTGGCTCATCAGGCAAAGTAAGTAACATGTAGTACATCGCTGGTACACCAATAAAGAAATTGATTTTTTCTTGTTGAATCGTTGTCGCTACTGTTTCGGTACTATACTTTTCAAAAAGATAGAATTTACCACCTTTCATTAGAACCAATATGAGTCCTGCCATTAAAACAAGCAAATGAGATAATGGAGTAACGATACTTCCATAATGATGTTCATTTAGATTAATACTATCTGCATAAAACTCAGCATTTGTATTGAGATTATAATGAGAAAGTTCAACCCCTTTTGGGTCCCCCGTTGTTCCAGACGTATACAAAATGCAAGCTCCAGCATCAGGTGATACATCTTTTGACTCGTATCGAACCTCTTCATTAAAACTTTCCGTTTTTAACTCTTCAAAAATAGCAGAATTAACTTTACATTCATCTATGATAAATACTTTATGTAAGCTCGTATTACTTGTGTAATTTTCTATTAGCGGTATTTTTTCTGCTTTTGTAAATAGCACGGTTGCTTCTGAATGATTTAGTATGTATTCAGATTCAATAGATTTAAACAAATAGTTGATGGGGACTGAAATAGCTCCTATTTTTAACGTTGCATAAAAGGCATAAATAAATTCCATACCGTTAGGCAACCAAATCGCTACCCTATCCCCTTGTTTTACGCCATAAGAATTCAATAAGTTAGCAAACGAATCTACTTTTTGATTAAGTTGTTCATAAGTATATAAATCTTCTTGAAATTTAACAGCCGTGCGGTTTCCATTTAATAAAGCGTGTCTTTCAAGAGACTGAGCTAAATTCATCATCTTCATCCTTTCCTTTAATAAGCTAATACACTACAAAGTTAAGACTATTGCATACTTTGTTTTCCTTTCATCTCAACTTTATAAGCACTTTCATTTTTTATCCTGTTAATTTTTTAACGGTCTAATTTCTCAATAATTGTAACGTTAGCCATTCCGTAACCCTCACCTATTCCTAACAAACCATACCTTCCTCCTTTTCGTTCTAATTCATGGATTAAAGTTGTGAGTAATCGAGCACCGTTAGCGCTAAGTGGATGACCTAATGCTATTGCTCCTCCATTAAGATTTAACTTATTAGGATCTGCTCCGGTTTCTTGTAACCAAATGAGAGGAACCGAAGCATAGACTTCACTGATTTCGAAAACATCAATATCATTTATTTTTAGTCCCACCTTTGCAAGAGCTTTATTTGTTGCAATAATAAGCCCTGTAAAAATGATATTTGGATCTGAGCCTACCACAGTACGGTTTACAATTCGAAACCGAGGTTTTAACCCTAGTTCTTTCGCTTTCGTATTAGACATAATTAAGATGGCGGCTGATCCGTCACTCAGGAAACTGGAGTTCCCTCCATGTATTTTTGTATTTTCATTAATTGTCGGCTTAATTTGTTTCAATTCTTTTGAGGTTATATTATTTCTTGGACCTTCATCTTTTTGAATTATTTTTGCTTCCCCAGCAGGTAATTCAACTTTTACTGGAACGATTTCCCTTTCAAACCGTTTTTGTTTTATTGCTCTAATTGCCTTTTCATGACTTTCAATTGCATATTCATCTAATTGCACTCGACTTAATCCCCAAATATCTGCAATTAGTTCAGCCGCTCTTTCTTGATGTCGTAACGTATGCTCTCTTGGAAGATTGGTATTAAAACCTTCTTTATTACATTTTGTAGTGGGAGAAGTTGACGCTTCTACTCCTGCAGCGATAATAATGTCCATATCACCGCTAATAATGGCCTGAGCAGCAAAGTGGATTGCTTGCTGACTAGATCCACATTGTCTTTCTACAGTTGTACTCGGAACACTATTAGGAAAACTAGAGTTTAACAATGCCAATCGAACAAATTCTACTGCTGGCTCACTTAACTTAGAAGGACACCCCATGATTATATCGTCAACTAATTCTGCAGGAATTGAAGTCCGCTTAATAATCTCTTTAAGAGCCACGGAAACGATTTCGTCAGGTCGCAGTTTACTAAAGTACCCATTTTTTCTAATCATTGAGGTACGTACTGATTCTACAATTACAGCTTCACGCATACCTACCTCCCTAATATTATTTAAGGCTATTTTTACAACAAAGGTAAACGTTTACATTTTAATACTGTATTCAATTTTTTAATTGCAATTGCTGTGCCAATTTTAAAACAGTTTTTGTTAAAACAAGTAATGAGAGGTTAACAACGGCAAAAAATATTTTTCGGTTTATTAAAAATTTATTTGAAATTCAGAATAGTTTGTGTTTTAATGTAAACAGTACTGTACAAGTTTACATTTTATTGTAAACAACTGTTTACATGTTAACAGTTACATTCAGTAATAGTAGATCTTTTTATAAAGGAGAGAAAATATGAAAGCTCAAGATATCATGACCACCTCATTTCAATGCTGTCATGTTCATACTTTATTGATTGATGCTTTTAAGATTTTTTCAAAGTTTAACTCGAATATCATACCTATTGTAAATGATAAGAACGTATTGGCTGGGATTATTACTAAAAACCGAATCATATGTGCTGTATCCAAAGGGTATCCCTTAACAAATACTATAGCTCCTTTAATCCATGATCATCCCATTTACATCTTTCCAGAAACAGACATATTAAAAACGCGAGAAAAGCTTTTACACCATATGATTGGTCATGCACCAGTCGTTAATGAAAAAAAGGAACCTATCGGAATTATTTCAACTTCTCAAATTTTATATGGGTACGATAAGGCTTTAAATATGATGCAATCACAGCTTCAACTGCTGTTTAATAGTTTACAGTTTGGTTTGTTATCTGTAGATTGTCATATGAACATTAACGCTATTAACCCATTAGCAAAAGAAATGCTTCAGTTAAGTATGGAAGAAGATTCTCACACATTATTAAATAAAAACAAAGTAATAAAAGAAATGATTGAATACGTCCTTGTAAATAATGAAAAACCATCGAAACAGAAATTAAATGTAAATGGTTACACCTTTGTCGTAGACTGTTACCCTTTATTTGAAAATAAAAAATTAACAGGTGTAATGACCATCATTGATGACCTTACAAATATTGAAGAAATAATAAAAGAATTACAAATGACAAAAGAGTGGGAGCAAAAACTACGAACCTTAGTTGAATCTGCCTATGATGCGATTGTTCTGGTTGATGATACGGGCTTAATTACGATGGCAAACCAAGGATTTTGCAACCTTTTCTCAGCGTCTGAAAAAGAAATCATTGGACAGTCCATTTTGAGGACCTTTCCAGATTTAGGTATTAAGGATGTTATTGATATGAAAATCCCTATTAGTGGAATTTCGAAAATGATCAAATCAAAACAATGCTTAATTACAAATTTGCCCATTAAAATTAATGGAGAAATCGTCGGCGTGGTCTCGAAAATAACGTTTCGTGGTTTAAAACAACTTCGAGAAGCATTGAATAAAGCGAACAACCTCGAAAACTCGTTTATACATAATGTTCAAAAAATGGATTTAGGAACTAGATATTCGATAGCAGATATAGTCGGAACTTCAAACCTAACCAAAAAAGCGAAGATAGAGGCACTTGCCGCATCTCAAAGTAAATCGACTGTATTATTAATCGGTGAAAGCGGTACTGGCAAAGAACTATTTGCTCATGGCATCCATACGGCGTCTTCACTTCCAGGTTCTTTTATTAAAGTCAATTGTGCGGCTATTCCAGCAGATTTACTAGAATCAGAGTTTTTTGGATATGCTGAAGGTGCATTTACAGGTGCGAAAAAAGGTGGAAAAAAAGGTAAGTTTGAACTCGCACAAAATGGTACTTTATTTTTAGACGAAATCGGTGATATGCCATTAAACCTACAATCTAAATTATTGAGGGTATTGCAAGAAAAAGAATTTGAACCAGTCGGAAGTAACCAAACAATAAAATTAAATATAAGAATTATTGCAGCAACAAATAAAAACCTTGAAGAAATGATCAAACATGGGGAATTCCGTGAAGATTTATATTATCGGCTTAATATTTTGAGGATTAATATTCCTTCATTAAGAAAGCGTAAAGAAGATATCCCTGATATTACGAACACGATTATCGATCGATTACATCAGTCGGGATTTTATATTAAAGGTATTACACCTTCAGCCTTAGATGTAATGATGAAATACAATTGGCCAGGGAACATAAGGGAATTACAAAATGCACTCGAGCGTGCAGCTAACTTAACGGTCAATGGTTACATCGATATACTAGAATTACCTGACTATATATTAGAGCACCAAGAGAAAACTGATGATGATTATATGATAAATACGCAAAAGAGTGAGGATACTGAAATCGCTACCCTCCCCAATGTTTATAAAAAGAATGCAAACCTAATGGAAAAAAAATTAATTATTGAAGCACTAAAAAAAACGAAAGGAAATAAATCAAAAGCCAGTAAGAAATTAGGAATCAGCCGTACTTGGCTTTATTCTAGGATGAAAAAATATAATATTGATGTTTAGATATTTTCTCTAGTATAAATTTTAGTATAGTAAAAACATACATTTACCCTTAAAGTAAAAAAATCTTAGCGACAAACTATATTCGCTAAGATTTTTTTGATTCCTTAATATAGTTGATTATTTACATTCTGAGAAATTTCTAAAACTTGTAGTTAATAATTGACTTGCCTCATTTGACATTTGTTTAACAATGGTTTCTGCACTTTCTAATTCATCGATTAAGCTTGCTACTTGACCACAGCTCATAAAACCACTCTGAATATCTCCATCAAACATCGCAAGTTTATTATAGGTTCCACGGACCATAGGTAAAATATGCTCTACTGTTGGATTCTTTTTCTCCATTTCCTGCACTTTATTTGCGTATTCATTTTTTAATACACGCAAAGGTCCCTTTAACATCCGTGTCATGATAGTAGTAGAGTCGTTATCAGCCTCTAAAATTGCTGCTTTAAAGTGATCATGAGCCTCACATTCTTTTGTAGCTACAAACCTCGTCCCCAATTGAACGCCATCAGCACCCAAGATCATCGCTGCAGCCATACTTCTACCATCCACAATTCCTCCTGCTGCAACTACTGGGATCGAAACTACTCGTTTCACTTGTGGAACAAGAGTAAACGTAGTTAATTCAGAAGGCCCATTACTCCCGCCTGCTTCATAGCCTTCGCAAACTATAATATCTGCACCAAGCGCTTCCGCTTTCGCTGAATGAAAGGCGGTTGAAGTTAACACTAATACCTTCAATCCATGCTCTTTAATAAACGGGATTAAATTCTTTGGGTTTCCTGCACCTAAACTAACAGCTGTAATCAAATCCTTATGCTTCTTAATAATTTCTAAATATGGGGTGAAATCTGTATGCTGACTAATAGGAATGTTTACTCCAAATGGCTTAGTTGTTGCTTCTCTCGCTAAAAGAATTTCATTTTCAAAATTTTCAGGAGATCGACCTGCTGAACCAACTTGCCCAAAACCACCACCATTTGAAACCGCAGCCGCAAGTAACCCGTTTCCAACATAAGCGAGTCCACCTTCAATAATCGGCACTTCTATTTGTAACATTTCACAAATTCGATTCACGTATCGTTACCACCTTTTCATTTTTTGGGGAATTCTTTACCAAGCAACTTCTAATAAAGCTGTTATTTCTTTTTGTAAATCTTGTGTATCTATTACTAAAGCATTTTTTTCTCCTTGGATATCCATCAAAATATCTTTTACGACAGTAGGGATACTTTCTTTTGATACATTAAAATCTCTTAAACGATGTGGGATTTCTAATTCTTCGATCAAACCTTTGATAAGGGAAGGTGCGATACTAGCTTTGTCTTCTATACTTCGATTAATCTCCGTTTTTCCTAGTACTTCAGGAATTTGGCTCTGCTCCTCAAATGTACGTGGGAGGAGAAATTTCATGACATGTGGAAGCATAATCGCCGATGTCATTCCATGTGGGATGTTGTAATTCGCCCCTAATTGATGGCCAATACTATGAGATAAACCTAGCTTAATGTTGACGACAGAAAATAACGACAACCAAGCACCGACTTGACATTCAAGACGATAATCTAAATTCGTAGGATTGTTTTTACTTAGTGGTAGATGATAATAAAGTTTCTTTAATGCTTGTAAAGCTAGGCCTGTATTCACAGGGTTAGGATTGGGTGAGTAAAGAGTTTCTACCGCATGATCGACAGCACGTATTCCAGTTGAAATCCAGAGCCAATCAGGGGTTTCTACCGTAAAAATAGGATCTAAAAAAACGAGTTTAGGTGTCATATTTAGATGAGAGAATTTGTATTTGGCATGATTAACACTATTCGTAACTCCAGCTATACTTGTATATTCACCTGCTGATAACGTCGTTGGAATTGCTATATGGGGAATATAAGTTGTCATTTTGATTTCCTTTTCTCCAACATTAACAGAATAAGGAAACAACTCCTCTTCTGATTCAATTCCTTCAGATAATACAAAAGAAAGAATTTTAGCTGAATCAATAGGGCTTCCGCCTCCACAACTTATAATAATGTCTGGATTAAACTCCCTGATTTCCTTTACATCTTCCATTAAAATATTTCCTGGAACATGTTGTTTCGAACATGTCTCAAAAGTTTTTAAATGGTTGTCATGTAAAGTAACTACCATATTTTTATATGCTTTCGTTGATAACATACTATTTGTCGTCACAATTAACACTTTTGTTCCATTTAACTTTTGTATTTCATCAATGAGTTGATCGGTAACAACATGAACTCCGTAATGAATACGTTCGACAGGTAAGTATTGATAAATCATTTCAAAACCCCTTTCTACGCTTTCTTTATTTTTTTTCACTGTATTAAAGCAAATTGTTAATAATGTTGATGTTGAAATTCAACACTATGCATTAACAGATCATTATACAGTAAACCTCCATCAGTGAGGGGTTTCCTCTTCCCCACTGATGGTTAGTTGAGGCCTACACGATGTGGGTCACATAGACGTGGCCACAGGACGTGCGCATTTATTCTGTGTTCATTTAGTTGTTACTAGCAGTTTATCCCCTACTTACCCTTCATTGATTCCTTGGAGTCTTGAGTTGAGGGTATAACTACCAGTTGATGCGGAAAAAATTTTTATACGGATGTTTTTAATTTTATTATGTATTTTTAAAAAATTCAATTAATTTTTATCGAAGCAACTAAACAATGCTAGAAACAAAAATAGCAACCATTGGATCACCAGAAAAAGTGAACCTTCCATCAGTGAGGGGTTTTCCTCTTCCCCCACAGATGGTTAGTTGAGGCCACACGATGTGGGTCACACAGACGTTGCCACAGGAAGTGGCGCATTTATTCTGTGTTTATTAAGTTTTTACTGGCAGTTTATCCCCCACTTATCCTTCATTGTTTCCTCGTAGTCAGAAAGTGGAGGTACTACTGCCAGTTGTTGCGGGATAAACTAAAGATTAAAGGAGGCTGACAGGTTTATACCTTCATGTCAGCCTTTTAAATGTTTTTTAATTTCCTAACTCTTCAAGCGCACGATTATACATTTCTTCCCCGATTAGATTAATATTATTGTCAATCGCTGGTACGACTGCTTCTCTAAATTGTTCAATTTGTTCTGGAGTTAACTCGTGCAGTTCGACACCCTCTGCTAACATATTTTCAAGAGCTTTCGTTTCTTGTTCTACAACTAATTCTCTAGCAAATTGAATCATTTCATCAGCAGCTTCCAAAACAACGTCTTGCAAGTCAGCTGGTAAACTTTCAAAGAAGTCATTATTAATGAATAAAATATATGGGAATAACACGTGTTGAGTTAATGTGAGATATTCACTAACTTCATAGAATTGAGCATCATACATTAAAGGAACCGTTGTCGTTAATCCATCAATTGTTCCTTGCTGTAACGAAGTGTATACTTCCGCAAATGTAATCGGTGTTGGATTTCCTCCCATTACTGAGATCGTATCCATCAATACAGAAGCTTGTGGTGTTCTTATATTAAGACCATTTAAATCACCTGGTTCCGTAATCGGATGACTACTATTAAGGATTGATAATGAACCGATATCGTAATAGCCTAAAATTTTTGCGCCTGTTGATTCTTCCAGTTCAATTCTCATTTCTTCTCCAACAGGTCCCTCCATAAACTCAAATAGTTGATCACGATCTTCAAATAAGAATGGAAAATCATAAATGTTGTATCCGTCTATTCCAGCGATTTGAGCAGGAATAAATGGTCCTTGTCCGATGACTTGAGCTGTACCTTCTCTTAATAGTTGGAAGTTCTCTTCATCAGATGAAGACAATGTTCCACCTAAGTAAATTTCAACATCAATTCTTCCATCACTTTTTTCTTCTACTAATTCTTTGAATTTCTGAAAACCAATCGCAACAAAGTTGTCAGCATTTACAACAGTAGGTAATTTAATAGAATACGTTTGCCCATCGTCTGTTGCTGGTGCCTCATCAGTTGTTTCTGTTGAGGTATCCCCTTCTTCCTGTTGACTAGACCCGGATTCTGTTGAACCACCACATGCTGTTAAAACAAGTAAAAACGTGACTAGTGACATGAGCCCAAACCAAGTGAATGTCTTTTTCATTTCTTTTCCTCTCCTATATAAACTATTTAATATATAACACTCTTTGTAAGTAAACGCTTACATTTTATATAGTAGGATAATGTTATAATTATTGATCATATATTGTTCGTGGAAATGGCCCGATTATGTTCTCGAATGGAACTACAATCAAGCCTTTCCACATCATTTTATAGTTAACAAAGAGGATATTACTCAACTCAGTATCTTTACTCAGACAGTGTTCCGCCATCAATAAAGAAGGTTTGACCTGTTACATAATTGGCTGCATCAGATGCAAGGTATAGAGCGATTGAAGATATATCTTTTGGCTCACCAAGTCTTCTCAGAGGGATAGCCTTGATAGCACCTTCTAACCACTTTTTATTTTCCATTTCCGACTTGTTTATTTCTGTACTAATTAATCCTGGTGCAATGGAATTTACTAATATGCCATTTCTAGCCCATTCTGCTGCAAGAGATTTCGTCAAATGAATGACAGCAGCCTTACTTGCGGTATAAGGTGCGATTCGTTTATATGGCTTTACACCACCAACAGAAGAAATATTAATGATTTTACCTTGATTTTGTTTAATCATTATCTTGGCAGCTTCTTGTGAGCAAAAGAATAACCCTTTAATATTCACATCATAAATCATATCCCAGTCTTCTTCTGTAACTTCTGTTGCAGGCTTTGTTACATTCGCCCCAGCATTATTAATTAAAACATCTATTCTACCAAATTGCTGTAATGTCTTCTCAAACAACTGACGAATATCATTCAGATTACCAACATCACAAGCAATTGGCAAAGCATTAACTCCATTCTCTCTAATTTCATGAGCCAAATCCTGACACACCTCTTGATTTCGACTCGAAATCACTACATTGGCACCTTTAGAAGCAAAATCGCGCACCATTTGTGCTCCTAAGCCACGGCTACCACCTGTTACAACGATAACTTTTTCCTTAAAGTTCTCCATGCAGTTTCACCCCTTTCCCTAGCAAGTTCCTAATTAAACGAGAACATCGTTGTTACGATTTTGATATTCTTTTAAATAACGTTTAGCTACAACCATACGGTGAACTTCGTCTGGACCATCATAAATGTGCGCAGCTCTCGCTTCACGGTAAAATCCTTCTAACGGAGTATCTTTCGAATATCCTAAGGAACCATGAACTTGAATTGCTCGACTTATGACATCATTTAAGATCTTCGCTCCGTAAAACTTAATTAATGCTATTTCTTTTCTCGCATCCCCACCTTGGTCCATCATCCAAGCAGCGTTAAGAGTCATTAACCGACAAGCGGAAATCTCTGCAGCTGAGTCAGCAATAAAATTTTGAATTGTTTGGAATTCAGCTAACGGCTTACCTCTTGTTTTTCTCTTTAGGGCATAATCGAGCATTAAGTCAAAACTACGATTCATTACCCCTAACCAACGCATCGCATGTGTGATACGACCAGGTCCTAATCGCATTTGTGCGAGTTTAAATCCTTCTCCTTCTTTTCCTAGGATGTTTTCTTTTGGAATTCTACAATTGTTAAATTTAATTTCCCAGTGCCCGCCTTCACTAAAGTCACCCATCGTTCCAATATCTCGAATCATTTCAAAACCAGGTGTTCCTTCATCCACTAAAAACATTGTTGCACGTTCGTGTGGAGGTGCATCTGGGTTTGTCACAGCCATCACAATTGTAAACGATGCCAACCCAGCATTACTAATAAACCATTTTTCCCCATTAATTACCCATTCATCACCGTCTCTTACAGCAGTCGTTTGGATTCCTGTTGGATCTGCTCCCGATACATCTCGTTCTGTCATCGCAAAACACGAACGAATTTCATCAGCAATGACTGGTTTTAAGTATTTTTCAATTTGTTCAGGCGTTCCTGCTTTTAATAAAATTTCAGTATTCCCTGTATCAGGAGCCGCTGTACCAAATACACGTGGACCAAGGACACTACTCCCTAAAACTTCATTTAATAGACCTAAAAACACATTTCCTAACCCTAAACCACCAATACTTTTTGGTAGATGAGCTGCCCACAAATTTTGGTCTTTTACTTTTTGTTGTAATGGTTTAAGAATTTCGTTTGGTAGACCCACGCCAGGAATAATATCTTTTTCAGCAGGATAAACATCCTCAATCATGATTTTTTTAGCTCTTGCTAACAATTCTTCCTGTTCAGGTGTTGGACTAAAATTGTACATATTATCTCTCCTTTTTAATATTAAAATTTGATATTGAAACTTCCATCAGTGAGGGGGTTTCCTTTTCCCCACTGATTGTTAGTTGAGGCTCACACGATGTAGTTACACAGACGTTGCCACAGGACGTGGTGCATTTAGTCTGTGTTCATTTAGTTGTTACTGGCAGTTTATACCTCACTTATCCTTCTTTGATTCCTGGTAGTCTTGATGTGGGGCTATTACTGCCAGTTGTTGCGGGATAAATTCAAAAGTGAACTGAAACACTCAAAATTAATTAGTAGAATAATCGGATGTATTTTGTAACAGCTTATTCATCTAAAGAATTTGACCATTCTTGTCTATCACCCTCTTTTATGTAATATTTCAATTAAATAGATTAGATGAAAGCTAGATCGTTTCTTTTTGACTAACTTCAAAAGCATGTATCATTAAATTTTTAACTCTGATATCAAACTGAGAAAAACGTTCATCAAACGTCTGTCCCATCTTCCATCGATAGAAAATTTGCTGAAGTACAACAGCCAATTTAAAATAAGTAAAAGCTAAATAATAATGCATTGAAGGGATATCTCTACCGGTTTTTAATGAATATCTATGAATAAAATCTCTTCGTTTTATGAAACCTGCCATAACGGTTACTGTAGGCAAACTATCTTTAAGAATATCCGGATCATCTTCTTCCATCCAATAGCCAAGTGCACCAGCTAAATCAAACAGTGGATCTGCGATGGTAGCAATTTCCCAATCAAGTACAGCTTCGATTTGTGTCAAGTCACGTGACAGTAACATGTTGTTTAATTTATAATCATTGTGAATGATTGTGGGCTCAGGAGATTTAGGAATTTGACGAACAAACCAGTTTGCTAGTTGATCAAAGTAGGGAACCTCATCGGTTTTAGAACGTTCATACCTTTTAATCCACCCATTCACTTGTCGTTCTAAAAATCCATCAGGATGACCAAAATTAGCTAAATCTACCTTCTTGTAATCAACTTGGTGTAGTTGTGCTAGTGCATCCACAACAGCATGTGAAATTCCTTCACATAAATCGGTTGTCACTTTATATCCATCTGGAAATTGATCATTTAATACGATCCCTTTTTTTCTTTCCATAATATAAAAGGGAACACCTAAGATTGATTTATCTTCGCAATAAACGTAAGGCTTTGGAACGAGTTGATAAGCTGGATATAATCGTTTTAGAAATTCAGACTCTCTTTTCATATCATGAGCTTTCGGTGGGAGAGGTCCTGATGGTGGACGCCGCATCACTGCCTCCCAATCCCCACAACGAATTAAATAGGTTAAATTTGACACTCCAGTTGGAAATTGCTTCACTTCAAAAGAACCTTCCGGAAAACCTTCAACCGTTGCCGTTAAATACTGTTTAAGCGCAACTTGATCAAAGTCTTCACCTTTCCTGATTTCTATCGTTTCAACATATTGCTCCATTACGTTCACACCTTATTAATAAGTTTATACTACTTACACCTGAAATTTAAACAAACATTTGTTTTATTTCTGAGCGATCGACAAGTTTCAATTTGATAAAAGCTATGCCTAAACTATTATGCATCACTATATAACATAATCTACTCATTTCATAAATATTACGTATTTCATAACTTTAAGTCTTACCTATCCATATCAAAATGAATCAGTCTGCCGTTATTAAATAGTGACTGGAATTTTAAATAACGCCTACATTGCCTAACTTTTCAATTTTCTCATTAGAATATCCTAGTTCCTTCAAAATTTCATCATTATGTTCTCCTAACTTAGGAGCCTTTGCGTATATTTCTCCAGGTGTATCAGATAATTTAATAGGTATCCCTATATGTTTAACGACTTCACCACTAGGACCGATCATTTCTTCAATCATTTTTCGTTCATTAATTTGAGGATTAGTTAGCAATTCTTCAAAGTTTAAAACTGGCGCTACACAAGTGTCATAGTCTTTAAAGATCTCTACCCATTCATTTAAAGGTTTTTGTTGAATGATTGAACTGATTTCAACTTGCAATTCATCTTGTGTAGCTTGGGGTGCATCAAGTAAATCGATGAAGTCTTCTCTTCCAATTGCTTTACAGAACGCTTCCCAAAACTTCAGTTCTAAAGCACCGACTGATAAAAAGCGACGATCGGCAGTCTCATACACTTGATAACAAGCCAACCCACCTGATAACGTTAATTCCCCGCGAACTGGCAACTTTTGATTAACTAAATAGTTTGGTAAGATTGTTTGTAACCAGGAAACAACACCGTCTAACATTGAGATATCGACAAACTGACCTTTTCCACTTTTACCTCTATTTATAATTGCTATTAAAATACCAATCGCTGCCATCAGTGATCCGCCACCAATTTCTAAAAACAAGTTGACTATAAATATAAATAACAAATTGCCCTTCTGGAATTCAAACCACCGTTTGTTTTTAGTATACACCCATGCAACCTAAATGGCAATAATGAAATTAAAATATTCTGAATTTATTATATAGGTGGATATCCCTATTATTTCTTATATATGTTTAATTTTAAAACTCTTGGATATTAAATTTAAAGAACTGATCACAAATTTCTTAAAATGTATATTCATTTTCTGTGAATACAAACTTTGCATATAACTCAACTTTCGCACCAATAAAAGTTCAATAAGTTCAACCAGCAGTAGTTGCTGATGTCATTCAAGTACTATCATTGACACATAAAAATGCATGAATAAACACCTATCCGTTTGGTATAGTTGATTTGTCGAGAATTAAACATTCCATACAGAAGAGGTGTCCTCTATATGATAGCGTAAGAAATCTACGGATATTCCAGCTAAAGACGCGGTCTATCGTTGAGTAATTTAAATAAAATTGTATTCATTTTCCAATTAAATCATAAATAGCAAATGGACCCGTTTGTGGACCTATGTAACCTATTAGAATTTGATCATCTGATACTCCTTGTGCTAATTCAATACTATCTGATGCATCGTTATTGTCATTAGTTTTCTGTCCATTTGAATCTGTTTCCTAACTAACACAAGCTGCTAACACTACCATGAACAAACTAATAATTATAAAAACTATAATTTTTTTAGTCTTCATTAGTTAATAACCACCTCTCAAAACCTATTGATTATTTTAAGCTCATTAAACTACCCTTCTTAATTTTCCTATCTGTATCCATTTAAAAATTCCCGAGCTGCTACCATATATTGAATGGTTGGCGGGCCTTCTTCGCGCCAGTTTAGACGGGCATCTCGGTACAACCTTTCAAAAAAAGCAGTTACGGAGTCTTCACTATTTCCTCCTTTAGTTTTTGCAAACACAATGAAGTGAGTAGCAAAGTCAAAATTTGTTATGAGATTTTTTTTCGGTTAATAATATAATGGTTACCGTCACGAGTTGCTGTAGTACCAAGATCTAACCCCGTTCCGTGTTCTGGTTCTATTAAAGCAAATGCAACTGAATTTGTCCCATCTACACATCCTGGCAATCTCATTCTTTTGTTGCTCATTCCCTAACCTTGAGAGAGCACTTGGCATAACATGAACCACTGCTCTAATCCCACCTTGGATTTTTGAAAATTCTGCAAGTACTTGAATGTACTGAGAGGCTGTAAGCCCTAGCCCCCCATATTCTTTAGGAATTCTTAGCCCAAATGCTTTCTCCCTCAATATCGGCATTAACTTGCCATAAGGCAGTGCTTCGTTATTCTCGATTTCCTCTTCTAGGGGATCAAGGGGTCAATCCAGATTCTTTCAAATAATTCCTTTTTAAATTTTTCAAAGACTTTTTGTTCCATTTTTCCATCTCCTTATGTTTGTAATTACAAAAACAGTTACTCTTAAAATGAGAAAAATCCCTCCTTTCGAAAACTTATCGAATAATGTTCGATTTACTATTTCATATATTGCAATACACATGTCAACATTGATCAATTCAATCAACTTTCAATATAAAATCAATAGATAGCTTTTAAACTATTACAATACCGATTTTAAGTAGGCTTGATCCATATAGCCATAACATTATCCCCCCCTGATAGGATAGATGTCGTACGATACTTTAGTGTTATAGTTAAGTAAATAACACGGAGGTCGATCGATATAATATAAAGAAATAGAGTACGATATTCGAAGGAAAAAAAGGAAGCAATTATCAAACGCATGATGCCACCAAATAACGAATCAGTGGCACAAATTTCAAAAGAAGAAGGTATCACAGAAGTGACGTTGTACAAGTAGCGTAAGGAAACACGCTCATCTGGGGTGGCAACGCCTGGCAATGGACAAACAAGCGACAAATGGGGCAGTCAAGAAAAGTTTTTAATCGTAATGGAGACGTTCACGATGAACGAAACGGAACTGGCTGAGTCTTGTCATAAAAAAGGATTGTATCGTGAGCAGATTGAGGCTTGGCGAACGGCTTGCCTCCAAGCAAATGGACAAGTATTTGATCAATCGAAGCAATTAAATGGTGCGTTAAAGGAAGAACAGAAGCGTGCCAAACAATTAGAAAAAGAACTACAAAAGAAAGAGAAAGCATTAGCGGAAGCTGCTGCGGTATTATTGCTTAGAAAAAAGGCCCAAGCGATTTTGGGGGACGACGAGGAAGAATGATTAGCCCATCAAATCGCGCATTAGCTGTAAAACTCATTCAAGAAGCGAATCAAACCGGTGCGCGATTAGCGAAGGCTTGCGAGGAACTTCATATCAGTGTTCGAACATACGAGCGCTGGGTGGAAGAGGGTGATATAAAGGTCGATCAACGTCCACTTGTGCAAAGGCCAGTTCCAAAAAATAAATTGTCCGCGAAGAAAAAGGAAATACTGGCGGTTGTCAAACAAGAAAAATATGTGGAATTACCGCCGACACAAATTGTACCAAAGCTTGCGGTATATTGCGTCAGAATCCACATTTTATCGTGTGTTACGTGAAGGGAAAATGCAACATCACCGCGGTCGTAGTCAAAAGCCAACACGAAGAATCCCTGAGAGTCATGTGGCAGAATTGCCAAATCAGGTATGGACATGGGATATTACTTGGCTTGGTGGACCTGTGAAAGGTTTGTATTATCGACTCTATTTAATTCTCGATTTATTTAGTAGAAAAGTAGTTGGCTGGAAAGTTTGGGAAAAGGAAGAGGCAAAACTCGCTGAAACTCTCGTAAAGAAAGCAGTTATCAATGAAAAAATCCAAGGGGCACCTCTTGTCTTGCATTCAGATAATGGTAGTCCGCTGAAAGCTGAGACATTCTTGAGTTTACTAGAGAAATTGGGCATTCAAAGCTCCTTTTCAAGACCAAGTGTGAGCATTGATAATCCTTATTCAGAAGCCATGTTTCGGACACTCAAATATCGACCAGATTTTCCACACAAAGGTTTGGCATCACTCGAGGAAGCGAGACAATGGGCACATCAATTTGTCCATTGGTACAACGAGATTCACCTGCATAGTCGGCTAAATTTTGTTACTCTTTTACAGTGTCATATGCAAGAACACGTAGCGATTTTGGTGAAGTTGACAAGATGTATACGAAGCAGCGAAGGCAAAGCATCTAGAGCGTTGGGCACGAGGTACAAGAAATTGGGCACCAAATGAACAAGTAGCGCTCAACCCAATGCGAGATGAGAAGCAAATTGAAGCATTGAGAAAACCTTAATATCCCCTCTTTCCCTAGTGATTTGAATCGAAAGCACGCTTTTCCTTTCGATTCAAATCACCAGGCCATCAAGCGTAGCGCGATAGCCTTGACTGAACTCGGGATGGGCGACATTTTTATAAATACTAAAGTAGCTAAATGCGACAACTATATTGACAAACACCGTTATTCAAAAAGCATTATTGATAATAATCGATTACAATGATATTTCCAATGCTGTTATTAATAGTTAACAATAACTTAACAACAATCATAGGATGACAACAAAAAGACTGGCCGAAGGGATAACACTCTACGACCAATCAATGCGCTTTTCAATGCCCCATTTAAATAAGCTAGAAAAAATCATATTAAATATCTATAAATGCTTTCCTCTTTTCTCAACTAGAATTATTAAATACAGAAACAGAAGAAGTATTTTAATTCACCAACGTTGTGTTTCTTTTTACTAAACCTAATACCTCCATAGTTAATACTAGTTTACTATTCTGATTATATGTTTTTAACACTATTGTAAAATATCCCCTATCATGTTTTTTTGGGTGTTCCCTTTTTTCTATAATTTGTACTTCGACTCTTAATTCATCCTCGGGAAAAACAGGTGCAATAAATTTAACGTTTTCCATACCAACTCCACCTATCACATCTTCACCAATTAAATCTAATTCAACCCATAACTTCCAAGAAATACTCAATGTATGCAGACCCGATGCTATAATACTATTGAAGATTGTTTTTTTTGCCTTATGTTCATCAACGTGCATAAACTGTGGATCAAATTCTAATGCAAACTTATAAATGTTCTCTTTAGTTACTTTATAAGTTTGTGTTCTAAAAACCATCTCTGTAGAAAGTTTTTCAAACTTCATACTCATCACTCCATTCTTTAAAATATAATATACGACTTTTTGTTACATTTAGCGCCTATCATTAATAAATGCAAAATACATACCAAATTTTTCAAATACAAGATTTACCCATTGAAAATCAAATTGAATTCATCTCAATGATAATCAAGATAAAGATAAATATAATGTAAATCCTAAATCATTGAATTTATGTTAAAAATTGATTACAATATAAATAATATAAGTCATTGTTCGCTTTTAAATTTCCGAAAATTTTGTATTTGCTAAATTTTCTAAAAAAAAGGGGTTACTAATATGCAGATTAAATACTTAATGATGAAAGAATTTAAAACTTGCAAACCCAATGATACCCTCGGATATGCATTGCAAATTTTCTCTAAAGTTAATACAAATATTATCCCTATAGTTAACGAGAATAGTATCTTATCTGGCCTACTTACTAAAAATAAAGTTATACAAGCTATGGCAAAGGGGGATTTACTTTCAAGTATAATTCATCCATACATAAACTATAATCCAATCTGTCTTTCCCCTGAATATACCGTTCTCGAAACTAGAAAAATTCTTTTAGACTATATGATTGGACATGCACCTGTTGTCAATGAAAAAAAGGAACCTATTGGTATTATTTCAACTTCTCAGATACTCTACGCTTATGAAAAAACCTTCGATATGGTCCAATCTCAACTTAAGCTTTTGTTTGACAGCCTCCACTTTGGATTGTTTTCTGTTGATAAAGAAATGCGTATTACAGCCATGAATCCATTAGCAAAAAAAATTCTTAACAATAAACATTCATACGATGAAACTAATTACTTTACCGAGAATAAGGAGCTAATTGATCTAATAAAAACTACCATTACTACAGAAAAAGAGCTACCTAGACGTAAGTTAAATGTAAGCGGATACAATTTATTGGTCCACTGCTACCCGTTAACGGAGCGCGAAAAACTAATTGGTGCTATGGTAATCATGGATGATTTAACAAACATTGAAACTATTATAAAAGAACTACAAATTTCTAAGGAGTGGGAAGAAAAATTAAGGACCGTTGTAGAATTAGCCTATGATGCCATCGTTTTAGTAAATGAACAGGGAAATATCACGATGGCGAACAAAGGCTTTTGTGAATTGTTATCTGTTGATGAAAAAAATATAATAGGAACATCTATTTTAAAAAAAGAATACCCCGATTTATGTATACAAGATGTCCTTAGTACATCTGTTCCAATTAATGGAATAGCGAAAATCATAGACTCCAAGCAATGTTTAATCACAAATTTACCGATTAAAGACAACGAAAAAGTCGTAGGTGCTGTTTGTAAAATTACATTCCGGGGCCTGAAACAACTTAAAGATGCACTTAATAAAGTGAGTCAACTTGAGAAAAAAGCAACTTATTACAAGCAGGAAATTAACGAAGTGAATGGGACGAAATATTCTTTTGCCGATATTATAGGGAACTCCACCGTTATAGCTAAGGTAAAAAAGGAAGCAATGGCTGCCTCGCAAAGTCGTTCTACTGTTTTATTAATTGGCGAAAGCGGTACGGGAAAAGAACTTTTTGCACACGGTATTCATGCAGCCTCATCCCTACCAGGTGCTTTTATTAAGGTAAACTGTGCCGCAATCCCAGAAGAGTTATTAGAATCTGAATTTTTCGGTTACGTTGAAGGTGCCTTTACTGGAGCAAAAAAAGGAGGGAAAAAGGGGAAATTTGAACTAGCTCAAAACGGAACGTTGTTCTTGGATGAAATAGGTGATATGCCATTAAATTTGCAGACAAAGTTATTGAGAGTCCTTCAAGAAAAAGAACTCGAGCCGATTGGTAGCAATCAAACAATCCAATTAAACACTAGAATCATAGCTGCCACAAATCAAGACCTAGAAAAAATGGTAAAGTCTGGCGATTTCCGAGAGGACCTATATTACCGACTCAATATTTTACAAATAAACATCCCCTCTTTACGAGAAAGAAAAGAGGACATACCAGATATAGTAAACTTTATAATTAAACTTTTGAATCAAGCTGGTTTTGATGTAAATGACGTTACTCCTTCGACAATGTCCATAATTTTAAATTATAATTGGCCTGGAAATATAAGAGAATTACAAAATGTTTTAGAACGGGCAGCTAATTTGACAATGGATAGTTATATCGATATTCCTCAATTACCAGAGTATATTTTTAGCCATCAAGTTGACCATGATAATGTTGTGCATCAAACTAATCAAAGTAAACTACATTTAGAAACATTACCGATCACAGAAGAGCCTCGTTTTGAGTACAGAAAGAATGTTAACGCTAAAGAGAGAGAATTAATCATTGCAGCATTACACCAAGCAAATGGTAATAAAAGTGCTGCTAGTAAAATATTAGGGATAAGTAGGCCTTGGTTATACGAAAAAATTAAAAAATATAATATAAATTTCGGGTAACTGATTAAATATATATTCATCCAAATAACGTGTCTTTTTGGATGAGAAACTTAGGATAAGGCTCTTAATAAAGGTAAAGGTAATGAAACGTTGATGGTTAATCTTTTATAATTAAACTTTGAGAGGAATTCAAATGAGTTCTAACCTTAAAAAATGAACAAGGCTGACAATAAGTCAGCCTCTCTTCACTCTCAGTTTGCTCTCCTACCAGGCTTTTTCTAATGTTGCTACTAACCCTTCCTCTAGATTAGAGATTTGCAATAGTGAGTGATTCTTTTCACTATTAACTTCCAAAACAATATTATTGACTACGTTAGATAAGCTTTCTTTTGTTACATTAAAGTCCCTTAACTGATTCGGGATATTTAACTTCTTAACCAGTTCCCTAACTGAAGTTGCTGCTTTGATCGCTTTCTCTTCATTACTAATCCCTATATCTTTTGTTACATCTACCTCAAATAATGCATTGTAAATTTTCGCTTGCTCGTTTAACGTTATTGGTTGAAGAAATTCCATTACGTTCGGAAGCATAATTGCTGATGTTATTCCATGAGGTATGTTGTAAAATGAACCCAGTTGGTGACCAATCATATGAGATAAACCCATCTTAATGTTTACATTAGAAAATAACGACATCCAAGCTCCTAATTGGCATTTCATGCGATAGTCTAAATTGCCTGGATTTTCTAAAGATAATGGTAAATAAACAAACAAGTATTTTAGCGCTTCTAATGCCAATGCTTGATTAATAGGGTTATCTAGAGGCGAGTAAATCGTTTCCACAGCATGATCTATAGCTCTTATACCAGTACTAACCCAGAAATTGATAGGCGTCTCCAAACTAAAACTAGGATCTAAAAACACTTGCTGTGGGGTCAAAGACTTATGCGATAATACATATTTCATTCCTTGGTGACTAAGCCCAGCAATACTAGTAAACTCAGCAGCAGATAAAGTTGTTGGAATAGAAAAATGAGGGATTAGGATCTCTATTTTTTCAAAAGAATGAGCTTGAGACCCATTCAACGCATTGGAAAGTAAATCATCTACTAAGCTTATATCTGTTGAAAGCATTAATGATAATATTTTCGCTGTATCTATTGAACTTCCACCGCCGAGGCTAACGATTAAATCTGGAGAAAATGTTCTAATTTCTTTTAAACGATTAAATAATGTTTTTACAGGCACATGCTGTTTCGATTCGTGAACAAAAACTTGAAAGTGTTTGAGAGTTTTTAAAAGACTATGATATAAGTCCTTATTTATTAAGCTATGAGTAGATACAACTAATAATTTTTTTGCTTGATATTTATTAATCTTTTCTACTAAATGATTGTTCACTACATTTTGACCATACCATATTTTTTCAAAAGGTAAATTTTGATAGAGCATTTTTACCTACACCCTCTCACTAATTACAGATTCAATCTTTAAAACTAAAATCAAAGACAATCCTTTTCAACCTTACAAAATACCATAATTAAGAATAGATTATATGTAAGATTGTTGACCTATCATTTCATTTACAAGTTAAAAAAAAATTTAAATGACTAATATCATATTTGCATCTGCAATAATTTGTTTAACAACTTCTGTTGCACTTAACTCCTCACTTATAATTCTTGCTACCTGTCCTGCCCCCATGTACCCATTTTCGATATCTCCATCTATCGCAGCACGTTTATTATTGACTCCTTTTAACATAGGGAAATCAAATGCTTTAAAAGTTACTTTACTTTTTTATTCAATGAGATGTTAATTCTTCATCCGTATCCTCTTATGGTTTACTTCAGTGGTATGCCCATGACAGCCTGAGCTAAACTCGTAGGATTATTTATAGCTCTAATGAACCTTCTGCTCTAAACCTTTCCAATACTTTTCCGCTACATGTCCTTTATTATCCATATAACCCATGTCTCCTGATTTCCAAAAACCACCTTCTGTAAATCCTTCGGCAGTTTCCTTTGGAGCCTTATGGTATCTTTTAATAACTGATGCCCCTCGAATCCATATTTCTCCAGTTTGACCTGAAGCTACATCATTACCTTGTTCATCGACAATTCGAATTTCTACACCAGGGACCGGTTTTCCAGCTGAAGATAGTCTTGTTCGATCTTCGTCAGTATTAATAATATGATCAGATTTTCCAAGCATCGTAATTAAGGGCCAAGCCTCTGTTGCTCCATACCCTTGCACAAAAATGTTACCCATTTTATTTTGAAGATTTTCTAGTTTCGCGGGACTCATAGGAGACGCACCATAAAATACTACACTTAAACTGCTTAAATTATACTTTTTTTCTAAACCGAGATCGACTAAATATATAGTAGAGTAGGGACAATTGATTGAGCCCAACAAAAAAGTTACGGTAAAGAATATACAGCACAATTTCCTCTTCCCGTTGTACTGCCAGTAAATCTATATAGAGTTATATGTTCATCTAGGTCATATTCGACGTTTGTTTCAGCGTCGCTTGCTTCTTTAATCAAGTCCCAAAAATAATGAACCCCTTCTCTCTGTTCGCTTGTTTTATCCATACAAACAATTTCAATCTTTCTATCTCTTAAAGATTTAAAGTAATTTTCTTTTTCTAATATTTCATTTTCAATAAATATTAACTTTGGGTTTAGATAATCTAGCTGATACATATGTTCTTCATATGAATCCCTGTAATTAAACATAAACCTGCAGCATTCGATTTTGACATCCATAGGCTGAACAAGCTATTATTATCATTTTCTAGCAAATTGGCAAACACATCACCTGTTTTTAAACCAAATTTATCTTTCAACATATTACAAATTTTGTTTGTGAGTAAGTGTAATTCGATGAATGTAAAACTTCTATTTCTTTCTACATTTACAAGGGCGGTTTTTCCAGAAAAATGTTGTGCTGTCTGTAGCATAAGTCTTCCAAAATTAACCATCATAAAATTTTTAATCCCTTCCATTAATTTGTTGTAAACCATCTCATATTGGTATACAATATCATCGCAAGAATCGTGCCATCCCCTTTTTAAAGGAAAACAACTATACAAAGCAGCACATTACATTCATTTATTTGAATTTCCGTACTATTTTGTTAATAAAAATTATCATATATGTTAACTAAACTGTCTAGAATCACTGTTTTTCTCTGGGATATCAATTTACGTCCAAACAAGAGATCGTTTTTAATCGTTTCATTGTTCTTTCTGCTTCCTTTACTAGCTTGTTAAATACTTCTTGTACAGATTCAACTTTTGAAATTAAACCAACCCCTTGTCCCATCGATAAAACACCTTTCTTCAAATTCCCAGTATTTAAAAGTTCTCGATAGGCCTCCCCGCCGATAATGGGTAATAATTCTTCAATTCCTGCATTTCTCGCTTCTAACTCCAGAACTTTATCTGTTGTCGACGTTCGAATTA
The DNA here is from genome assembly GCF_002019605.1 of Alkalihalobacterium alkalinitrilicum. Lineage (NCBI taxonomy): Bacteria > Bacillati > Bacillota > Bacilli > Caryophanales > Bacillaceae > Alkalihalobacterium > Alkalihalobacterium alkalinitrilicum. The sequence goes on from NZ_KV917368.1 coordinate 1,757,051, forward strand.
CACGGGCGGTATTTCGTATCGATTTTTCAATTAAAACGGTATCTGTTTCTTTGCTATTTATGAAAGCATTTTTTACCTCAAGAGGTGCCTCACATTCCTCCGTTGCGACAAACCTGGTCCCCATTTGCACCGCTTCAGCCCCTAAAGATAGTGCTGCAATGATTCCTCTACCATCTGAAATCCCGCCTGCAGCTATTACAGGAATGCTAAGCTCATCAACAGCTCTTGGAGTTAAGGCAATTGTACCCACTTCATCTAACCCTGGATGTCCCCCACATTCTACCCCAACGATAACAACACCATCTAAACCCATTTGTTCAGATTTTATAGCGTATTTAACGGATGGGACGACATGGATACAAATGATCCCTACTGACTTTAGTAACGGAAGATATGGTTTGGGACTACGGCCGGCGGTAAAAACAATCTTAATATTTTCCTCAACACAAGCATCGACGTATTCATCCATCTTTTTGCGCAATCCAATAGCAATGTTAACTCCAAATGGTTTATCTGTTAACGATCTAGTTTCATGAATTCCTTTTATAAATTCGATTTTTGTATCGTAGCAACCAGCCGTTAAGAGACCTAACCCTCCAGCATTTGAAACAGCTGCTGCTAATTTGGGAAATCCTAACATATGCAGTCCGCCTTGAATGATGGGATATTCAATATTAAACATGTCTGTTATTTTTGTTCTAAACAATAATGGAAACCCCCTATCCGTTTGGTAACTATTCATACAGACACACATTCCCCTGCTTTTCAAATTGAAGGGCTTACAGAACCACCAAACTGCAAATAGTTATAATGATTCTGTTTCCCCATATTTGTATTATTGGATGCTCAAAGATCTACTTAATGAACTTTTCGCTCTAACCCTTGCCAATATTTCTCCCTTACTTTTCGCCGTAAAACTTTCCCTACTGCACTCAAAGGAAGTTCATTGACAAAGTGTATTGATTTGGGTACTTTATATTTACCAATTTTGTTTTTGGTAAAATGAATTAATTCTTCCTCACTTACATAAGAGCCATTCTTTAAGATCACTTCTGCATGCACAGCTTCACCCCAACTTTCATGAGGAACACCAATAACTACGGATTGCTGCACGGCTGGATGGGAATTTAAAGCATTTTCAACTTCTATTGCATAAACATTGAAACCACCTGTAATGATCATATCCTTCTTACGATCAACAAGAAAGATATAAGCATTTTCATCCATATACCCCATATCACCTGATTTCCAAAATCCTTCCTTTGTAAAACTCGATGCAGTTTCCTCTGGCGCCTTGTAATATCCTTTAATTACACAGGCTCCTCTTATCCAAATTTCACCATTTGATCCTTTCGTGACATCATCACCGTTATCATCAACAATCCTTACTTCAACACCAGGAACAACCTTTCCAGTAGAAGAAAGTCTTTTTCTATCTTTATCATTCTTTACTATATGGTCTGATTTTCCAAGCATGATAACGATTGGCCAGGCTTCTGTTGCACCATATACTTGGACAAATATATGCCCAAACTTATTGTGAAGGTTTTCCAATTTTGTAGGACTCATTGGAGACGCACCATAAAAAACAAGATTCAAACTACTGAGATCATACTTTTTCTCTAACCCTAAATCTACCAAATGATAGAGTAAAGTTGGCACAACAAAAGTAGAGGTAATATTATAATTTTGAACAACTTCACTAAAATGGTTAAGATCAGGAAGATTTATAGTATAATGTGTTCCCCCTTTAAAATGGACGGGTAAAACAAATAACGCACTTGCATGTGACATAGGAGTGATATGAAGATATCTAATTTCACTGTCTATTAAATTTTCGTGAAAACCGTAAATTTGGTTAACACCTGCTAGGAAATTTCGTAGTGTATATGCAGCACATTTCCCTCTCCCAGTTGTTCCACCTGTAAATCGATAAAGAGTTATGTGCTCGTCAATATCATATTCTATATCGGTTTCAGCATCACTTGCCTCTTCAATAAGATCCCAAAAATAGTGTACACCTTCTAGTTTTTCCGTTGGATTATCCATACAGACAAGTTCAATTTTTCGTTGTCGCAGCGATTTATAATAATTTTCTTTTTCTAAAATTTCATTTTCAACAAACACCAGCTTCGGATTTAGGTAATCGATTTGGTAAAAGTGTTCATCATAAGAATCTCGGTAATTGAACCATAGTCCACTTACATCGGATTTTGCCATCCATAAACTAAATAAACTATTATTATCATTTTCTAAGAGGTTTCCATAAACATCACCCGTTCTTAACCCGAAACGTTTTCTTAGCATATTGGAAATTTTATTTGTTAGTAAATGTAATTCTTTAAATGTAAAACTTCTCTGTCTTTCTACGTTAACGAGCGCGGTTTTATCAGAAAATTGTTGTGCTGTTTGCAACAATAGTCTACCATAGTTAATTTGCATAATAGTTATCTCCTCTCTTGGTCTTTTCGATGTTTCCTAAAACTATATAGGATTGATTTTTATTCATTATAATGGGAAAACCATAGATAGATTTTCCCATTCCATAATAATTAATCTTCGTAAGTAAATTCACCTGTTACTGGATCATAGCTTATCGCACCAGTTATAGGAACGATTGATCCATCTTTCGCTTCTGTCATATATAATGTTGTAATTCCATAATGGTTATCTGAAGAATATGTTACACTCGGATATAGTGACCCTTCCCATCCATCGAAAGATTCCAATTGAGTTATTAAATTCTCTCTTGTTAAATTATCTCCACTACGTTTCAATGCTTCTACTAATATTTGTGCTTCCGCCCAACCCCATTGAGGTATCCCACTCGAGTAAGGCGTATTTGGGAAATCTTTAGAAAATTGCTCAACATAGACTTTTATATCAGGATCATCGGAAATGTCAGGGTGAATAATAGAGGTTGAACTAATAGTTCCTGTCCAAATGTCTTCCCCTACTAAATTGTAAAGATTCGTGTCATTCCCACCAACAGCTGATACAACATACGGAATATCTGTTAAACCAATTCTATACATCTCTCTTTTTAAGTTAGCTGCTGGATTAGGGGTTGATAACACGACAACTACATCAGGGTTAGTTCTTTGAATTCGCTGTGCGATACTACTAAAATCAGTGTCTGTCGCAAGATGTGGAATTTCGGCAACAATTTCAACTCCATCATAGTTGCCAATCGATTCATGTACTCCACTTAAAAAGTCAAGTCCAGAATCATCATTCTGATAAGAAATAAATATTTTTTTAGCATTCATTTCGTTCACAATATATTCCAAGTAAATACGAGCTTCAATATTGTAGTTCATTAAACCTGAAAAGAAGTTTGGAATCGTTGGGTTTACTAAATCGGATGCACCAGAACTAACACCCACAACAGTAGCCCCAGTTTTTTCATAAACAGGTAAAGCCGAGAGATTTGCCGCCGTTCCTACGTTTCCAACTAGAGCAAATACTTTATCTTCCTCTACTAAACGAGTTGCCATCTGAACAGTTCTACTTGGTTGATACTGATCATCATAGGCTATTAATTTTAGTTGCCTCCCATCTACACCACCATTATCATTAACATAATTAAAGTACGATTGAATGCCTTGACGAACCATATCGTAAACAGCTGCAGGACCAGTCTGTGGACCTATATGTCCAATCAGTATTTCTGTATCTGTAATTCCTTGTGAAACTTCAATTGAATCATTCGATTTTGGGTTATCATTGGTAGCCTCATCATTAGGTGTTGGAGTATTTGTGTCAGTATCATTTGAAACCTGGGAATTACTACAAGCTACTAATAAGCTAAGCACAACTATACTAACAATCAGATAGAGAAAATTTTTTATACTCTTATTTCCCATATTTATCCCCCTAATAATTTTTTATAACTCAAAACTGATAGCGCTTTCATAGCTTTTTCTTTAAAGTTGTTTAAAAAGGAAATCCTTTAATTATTTTCATAGCTTAGAAGAGTACTTTGAAATACGTTTTATATCCTTGATAAAATATGAACAGCTGTTGCAGCTTGATCTCCTTCAACGTATCCACCGTCGTTTTGTGTTAACCCAAAACGAGGTAGTTTACCGTTCTTCCCTTTAATTTGCCGTTTTCCAGCTTCTCCACGTAGTTGCCAAACAACCTCAGCAATTTGCGCTAAACCCGTTGCACCTACAGGATGTCCTCTTGAGGCGAGTCCTCCACTTGGATTGACAGGAATGTCTCCAGTGATTTTCGTTCTTCCTTCACGAATCAAACTTATGGCTTCTCCTTCAGCACACAATCCGAGTTCTTCATATAGTTTTAATTCAGCTGGAGACATTGCATCATGGACTTCAGCAAGATCAATATCTTCAGGACCAATACCTGCTTGTTTATACGCATTTTGAACAGTTATATAAGTTGTACTTTCTGTTGGTTTAGACTCTAGCATAGAAGCCTGACCACTGCTTAACTCTGATGCGGCTACACGAATCATCGGTTTACTGCTTAATTTTTTTGCATATTTTTCATTACAAATAATAGCAGCTGCTGCACCGTCTCCCATTGGAGAAGCCATATATAAAGTAATTGGATCTGCAATCATTTTTGAAGAGAGGACTGCCTCTTTCGATAATGGTTTTTTAAATTGTGCATATGGGTTAAGTGAACCATTGTACGAGTTCTTTTCCGCAACTAAGGCTAAATCTTCTTTAGTCCAACCATATTTATCCATCTTCTTTCTTATATTCATGGCGTATAAAGAAGTAAATTGTAAGCCCATATTTCCACAAACTTCTATATCTGTTGCAGTTGTCAACGCTTCAATCGACTTTGCAGTATTACCAATAAACATTTTTTCTACTCCAACGGCTAGTGCAACATCATATAAGCCAGATTTTACACTCATCCATGCCATCCGAAAGGCGGTAGAAGCTGTTGCACACGCGTTTTCTACATTTACGATAGGGATCCCTTTAAATCCAGCATGACGCATAATTACCTGTCCTCGAACCGATTCTTGCCCAAGCAATATACCACCTAGACAATTTCCAACAAATGCAGCTTCAATCTCCCTCGCATTGATGCCAGAATCCTCAATCGCATTCCAGATAGCTGTATTCGCCAAATCTTTAATATGTTTATTTTCAAATTTTCCAAATGGGTGCATTCCAACACCTAATACAGCAACATTGGTCATTCGCCACCTCCTTCTGGTTGGTACATCCAACCGATGATATCTTCTCCATTTTCATCTTTTCGAATTGAACCGATTGTCAATTCAACAGGTTGACCGATTGCTAGATCATCTGTTTCGTTTATGTTAAGGATGCTAAAAACTAATGGACCTTCTTCTAGCTTCACCATTGCCTGTATGTGAGGAATGGGAAAACCTATTGGTGCAACATGCAATATTGAATATGAACTAATGTACCCTTTTTGACCGATATTGATTTTTTCTAAGGTGTGATTTACTAAACAATTTGGACAAGCACCTTTTGGTGGAAAGTGAATATCACCACAATCCTTGCATGAACTTCCTATCAAATAAGGTATATCGTCAGAAGTCGTAGGTCTATGAAACAATCTTTCATTATTATCCAATTCTATCTCTCCTTCATAGAATATCTATCACTCTATTTGAAGGCTGCTAGCCCAAGAGTGTTTCGTGCAACGATTAATTTTTGAATTTGACTGGTTCCGTCTGGTATCGTTAACATTCGTGCATCTCGGAACAGTCTTTCAATTGGAAATTCCTTTGACAATCCGTATCCTCCATGTATTTGAATGGCATTCGAGGTGATTTTTACGGCAGCCTCAGTGGCATAGTATTTAGCCATTGATGTTTGGGTATCACAGCGAGCACCTTTTCCAATTAAGTATAGGCCTCTATACGTTAATAATTTTGCTGCATCTAATTCTATTAGCATATCAGCAAGCATGTCTTGGATCATTTGATGTTGGCCGATCGGTTTTCCCCATTGTTCTCTTTCCTTTACATATTGGATCGTAGCATCCACCGATGCCTGAGCAATTCCGATCGAATAGAGTGCTACAAAACAACGAGCTCTTTCAAATGTTCTAAGCGTCGACTTCAAACCTTCTCCTACATCCCCTAACAAATTTTCTTTTGGAACTAAGGTATCATCAAAAAATAGTTCTGAAGTTGGCCATGAATTCAGCCCCAATTTGCCAAGATCTCTTGAACTATAGTCACTTACAGATCTTTCAACAATCAGCCTGCTGACCGATTTTTTTCCAGGATCTTTTTCAGTTCTGACTAGTACGACACAAACATCTGACACACTACCATTAGAAATCCAAATTTTCTGACCATTGACTCTATAATTTTCGCCTTCTAAAATTCCCCTTGTTTTAACTTCAGAAGGATTTGAACCTATATCTGGTTCAGTTACAGCAACACAGCCAATATAATCTCCAGACAACAGTTTTGGGATAAATCGGTCTATTTGTTCTTTCGTTCCATATTCATATAGAGTCAATGCGGTATCCATTGTGATAAATGCAATTCCACCCAATCCAGGAAAAACTCGAAATAACTCTTCAAAGAGAATTCCTTGTGAAATGGTGTCCATGTTCATGCCACCAATTTCTTCGGGAAACGGGCCTACAACGTAACCAAATGGGATCAACTTTTTGATAAGATCGTGAGCCATGTCTTTTGGGATTAGTTTTTCTGTGTATTCGTCTGCACATGGTTTTATTTCTTTTTCAAGAAACCTTTTCACTGATTGCTTTAATATTTGTTGTTCTTCCGTTAAATCAAAATTCATATAACTCACTCCTAACAATTATTGTCCTTTGTATACTGGCTTTCTCTTTTGATTAAATGCTGCGATCCCTTCTTTGGCGTCTGCTGTTTGATGCAAAAAACTCGACCAATGTCTTTCAATCTCAATTCCTGTTGTAATATCGGTATTTGTCGAAGCTAAAGCTGCATTTTTAATCGCTTTTTGTGACAATGGTGCACCATTCAAAAATGGTTCCGAAATTTCTTTCGCTTTTTGAATAAGTTCATTTGATGAAACTACATCGTATATTAAGCCCCAATCTTGAAGTACTTTATTATCAAGGGGTTCTCCACAAAGCAACATATATTTAGCTCTTGATAGACCAATCAAGCGTGGCAGGCGTTGCGTACCCCCACCTGCTGGTAGAACTCCAAGCTTTACCTCAGATAGGCCAATTCTTGCATTATGTGTTGCAATTCGAATATCACATGCTAGGGCTAATTCACAACCACCCCCATAGGCAATCCCATCTATTGCCGCAATGACAGGTTTCGTATACGTTTCAATTTTATTAAATAATGTAGCAACTTGATCAAGAAGTACTCCAGTAGCATCTGATTTCCCAGCTTGTTGCATTTCATAAATCGATTTTAAATCTGCCCCAGCACTAAATGATCGTTCTGTTCCTGTAATGATAAGTACACGGGGTTCAGGATTTTCTTCGAGCTGATCAAGTAATTCGATCAGTTCAGTAATTATCGTATAGTTTAATGCGTTAAGTACTTCTGGACGATTTAATCGTATAATTCCGAATGACCCTTCTTCTTCATACATAATTGATTCCATATAAACTCCTCCTCCAAATAAAATTTTAAATATTTATAATATTTAAAATAAACTTGTTTCTTTTAATCATTACTTGATTAAGATTTTCCTTATTGATTTAGTGAATACCCACCATTTACAGGGTACGTTTGACCAGTAATCCAACTTGATGCATCTGATGAAAGGAATAATACAGCATTCGCTGCGTCCTCTGGTTCACCAATTCGTTTAATTGGATACTTTGTAAGTATCTTTTTTAAAATCTCCTCGTTTTCAGTCATACTGGATACAGCTGGAGTATTCATCGTAGAAAGAGCCACACAATTCGCTGTAATGTTATAACGGCTGATTTCCTTTGCTAGACCACGCGTAAAACCAGCTGCCCCAGCTTTTGCCCCAGAATATACGACTAATCTCGGTTCCCCAACTCTTCCAGCATCAGAAATGACATTCACAATTTTTCCATACTTTTTAGAAATCATATTTGGAACAACAGCTCTACATGTATACATTGGTCCATAATAGTTTACAGCGATCCACTGCTCCCACTCTTCAGGCTCTGTATCGATGAAATTTTTTTGTTTGGCCATTGCCTCAGGTGTAGATGCACCAGCATTTCCCGCATTGTTTACTAGAATATCAATTGATCCAAATTGATTAATAGCTTGATGGACCATGTCATTCACCGCTCTCCAATTCGTTACATCTGTTTCAACAGCCAATGCTTTTGTATCTGTACCTAGATCATTTATGATGCTTGCTGTCTCCTGTGCTCGTTTCCCATTATAATCATTTACAATCACTGCTCTTGCATTTTGTTGTGCAAAATGTAAAGCGATTTGTCTACCTACTCCTTGCCCTGCACCTGTGACAAGGGCCACTCTCCCTGATAGATCCAAAATGTTATTCATGATTTAGCCTCCTTTAATATTTTTTACGCTTCTTCATAGCAAATGTTATTTTCAAAAATTTCCTTAATAGTGTCTACCGAGTACCCTAAATCTTGTAATATCTCTTTCGTATGTTCACCTAATTTAGGTGCATGTTTGGTTGGTCCAGATTCACAATCTTTAAACGTTAACGGTTGTCGGACGTGCGTTCTCGTGGGTCTTTCAGTGTCCCCAGGTATTTCAACAAACAGATTTCTCTCTTGCAATTGAGGATCTTTTGGCACATCTTTTAATCCCAGCACCGAGCCAAAAGGAATACCCGATTGCTCGAATTTTTTTTCCCATTCTTCCCTTGTTTTTTCGGAGATGGCGTTTGATATTCTCTGACTTATCTCTGAATAATTTGAACGGCGTCCTTCGCTATTATGGGTACTGATATCATTCAGTCCTACCACTAAACAAAACGGCTTCCAAAACCAGTCTTCGTGAGCTATACTGATGCTTATTAGCTTATTATCTAATGTTTTGTAAATTCCATATCCTGGTTCATCTGGAAGGCCTGGTATTCCAGTCTTATTAATGACTGGTACTAATTGCGTTGTCATCCAAGATACTAAACCGTCTGTCATCGAAACATCGATATAGGTACCTTCTCCAGTCTGATTTCTCATATATAATCCAGAAAGAACCCCAATCGCTGCAAACATTCCTGAGGAAAGATCTCCAGTTGCAATTTTTGGAACATTTGTAATCTCGTTTGTTTCTGCTTGTTGATACAACATTCCAGCAATTGCCTGATAAGATAAGTCATGAGCAGGTCTGTTTTTATAAGGCCCATTTTGGCCAAAGCCAGATATGGAAGCATATATAATTTGCTTGTTTATGGAGGATACATCCTCATATGAAATTCCTAACCTTTTTGCCACGCCTGGTCTAAATCCCTCAAGAATAACATCAGCATCACGTGCTAATTCCATGAATATTTCCCGACCTTTACTCATTTTTAGATCGAGTGCCATAGACCTTTTGTTGCGATTAATCGATTCATAAAAACTATAAAATTGACGGGCGGGATCTCCGCCATTTGGACGTTCAATATTTATGACATCGGCCCCTAAATCTGACAAAATTAACGTTGCGTATGGGCCTGGATATTGTTCAGCTAAATTAAGAATTTTTAATCCTTCTAGAACATGTTTTTTCAAAATTTCCCCACCTTATTATTTGACATAGATACATTACCTTACTGTGCAGCAAACCCCCCATCTACTAAATATGTTTGCCCTGTAATATAGCTCGATGCATCTGAAGCCAAAAACAAGATCATGTTAGCAATCTCTTCCGTTTTTCCAAAGCGGCCTAATGGCATTTTTGTTTGCATCATTTGACTTAAAGATTCATTATCTCTTAATCCCTCAGTAAGATCGGTCTCGATATATCCAGGTGCAACGCCATTTACGCGAATTCCTCTATCAGCCCATTCGACTGCAAGTGTTCTGGTCATTGAGTCCATGCCACCTTTTGTGGCGACATATGGTAATCCACGTGGTGTTCCAACAACTGATGTAACTGAAGAAATCGAGACAATACTACCTTTTCCTTGTTTAAACATATGTTTTGCTGCTGATTGAATAGCAAAAAACAAGCCTCTCAAGTTGATTGACATCATCATATCCCAATCTTCAACAGTTACATGTTCTGCTCGTTTAAAGAAAGGATTAATCCCTGCATTAGCAATTAAAATATCTATTTTTCCATGTTCTTCAACGACCTTGTCAATTGCACTTTTTGTTTCTTCAATATTGGCTACATCAAATATAGATGAACAGACGTCTAACCCCATTTCTTTCGCCTCTTTAACAACGATCTCGGCATTACTTTTTGATCGTCCTGTTAAAATTATTTTTGCACCTGATTTCGCAAGAGAAAAAACGGCTTCTTTTCCAATTCCACGCGTTCCACCTATGACAATCGCAACTTTTCCTTCACAATCAACTTTCATTATTCCTCCCATCTATATCCACTTAAAAATTCACGAGCAGCGACCATATACTGAATCGTTGGAGGGCCTTCTTCAAGCCAGTTTAGACGGGCATCACGGTACAGCCTTTCAATTGGATGCTTACGTGTATATCCAATTCCTCCATGAACTAACAGTGCTCTATCTGTTACACGGCCAACCGCTTCTAGGCCAAACTGTTTACACATAGACGCTTCAGCTGGAATTCGTTGTCCTCGGTCCCATTTTTCAGCTGCATCCTTAATCATATTTCGTAAAGCATAAATATCAATGCCCATCTCTGCAATGTAACGTTGGATCGCTTGACGTTGGCCAATTGCTTTGCCAAATGTTTTTCGTTTCTTTGCAAAATCTAGAGATAACTCAAATGCTCTTTCCGCAGTACCTAATGAAGTTGCAGCGATATACAAGCGGCTAACTTCGAGTGCTTCTTCTAATTGGTAAACACCTTTGCCTTCTTCGCCAAGTAAATTTTCAACTGGGACACGAACATCTGTAAATGTTAGTAAACCATGTTCTCCCCCTTTACAACCCATCGTCTCTGGTAATGCTTCAATTGTAAAACCTGGGGTATCCCGTTCTACTAAAATAGCAGTTACTGAATCTTCACTATTTCCACCTTTTGTTTTCGCAAATACAATAAAATGCGTGGCAAAGTCTGAATTCGTTATTAGATGCTTTCTTCCATTTATAATGTAATCGTCACCATCGCGAACTGCTATAGTTCCTAAATCTAATCCAGTACCATGATCTGGCTCTGTTAAAGCAAAAGCAACTGATTTTGTTCCTTCTGCACACCCTGGTAAAATCTCTTTCTTTTGTTTCTCATTGCCTAATCTGGAAAGTGCACTTCCCATCGAATTATGAACATGGACCACAACTCGTATACCACCTTGTATTTTTGAAAATTCTGCTAATACCTCAATGTACTGAGAGACAGAAAGTCCAAGTCCTCCATATTCAGTAGGGATTCTTAGTCCAAATGCGTTCATTTCTCTTAACAGTGGCATTAACTTATCGTATGGCAGTGCTTCATTGTTTTCAATTTCCTCTTCTAATGGATCAAGATCATTCCAAATTTTCTCAAATAATTGCTTTTTATAAACTTCAAAATCTTTCTGCTCCATACAGCTCAACTCCTTATACTAGTAATTTATTGGGTTTCACTTGTATATTGCAAGTTCCATACCACTTTTCAATTAAACGTTCAATTTTTTAAATAGCTGATAACTTGTTAGTGGTATTTAGATTAAAACAATCAAATTAATAGTTATCCGTTTGATTTATTTTTTTTATTGTCTTTTATCAAATTAATATTTTGCACTTGACTTTGTAAATAATTGCTAACAAAGAGAGGGATATGTTGTACTGTAAAGTTATCAATCTCTTTACAATGTTTATTTCTAGGTTTGTTGGTGGTATTTATTCTCATCCTTTAAAGTTCTGTAAACGATAAACTAGAATCAACAGTTTTCCACAAATTAAAATGAGCAGATTTCAACAAATAAGATTAAACAGTTCCCCATTACGTAATCACTTTTATTAAACTAGAATTAGTTTATTGAAAGTGAGGAGTTAGGAGTGAACCGTTTTATGACTTACATCGAAATCCATCGACTATACAAAGAGGGTTTTTCAAAGAGTGCCATTTCTAGAAAACTGAATATATCGCGAAATAGGGTGATAGATTATTTGAATAAGAATCCAGAGGATTTTGAATATTTTCTAAGTTCTTTAAAGACAAGGGAAAAGAAGCTAGATTTGTATCAAAAAGAAATATTGGATTGGTTATAGGAATATCCAGATCTTACTGGTGCTCAAGTATGGCTGGAGGAGAAACTAGGATTTAAAAATGTTTGTGAAAATACAGTAAGAAATTATTTAAATGAAATGAGGGACTTATACCATATTCCAAAAATAAGTGTGGGCCGCACATACTCTTCTGTTCCAGAGCTTCCGATGGGCCAACAAGCACAAGTCGACTTTGGACAGACTGTGTGAAGGACAAACAAGGGATTAACAAACGACTATGTTTTATCGCTTTTGTGCTATCTCATTCTAGATATAAATTTGTGGAATGGCTGGACCGACCGTTTCGAACAGCAGATGTGATTCGTATGCATGAAAATGCTTTCCAATACTTTGAGGGACTGCCGATTGAATTGGTATATGACCAGGATGCATTACTAGCAGTTAGTGAAAACGCTGGGGATCTTATTATGACTTCTGAATTCACAAAACTTTTTAGTGCAATTAAGATACACACCGCGAGAATAGACCAAGGGATTGGGGAATGTTCGAGTAAAAAGATTTATACAGAGAAAGAGATTCAACTAATTAGTAACGGTAAATCTGTTAGTTAAAGAGGAATCTCTTTTACTATTGATTAGGATTACAATTAAACCACCCAAGGCGGAAGAACTTTCGTTTTTTGCAGAAAGGGAGAGGAATGGGTATTCCCTCTTCCAGAAATAATATTTTTTCGTTAGGTAAATGAAAAAACTAGGCTACGGTTATGACAATTAAAGTTTTATGAACATAGAAGGTGTATCCAATAAAAATTTAAATCCTAGTCATCCAATTAATTATACGTTAGCTATCTGAAAGGATTGTTCATCTTTATAGATTTCCATTTTGATGCCGCCTTCTCTAGCTCTAGTAAGTCCTATTACGGAAGGCTCCTCAAGAGGGCCAATAAGTCCCTCTTAGCACTGTTGTCCCGAACTTGGAAGCTTAAGTTTCTTGGATTCTGCTTCATCTCATAAAAAAAAGAAGTCCAGATTAAATCTAATAAAACAATTAACTGTCAACAGTTACTAGGTAGCCCTTATCATTTATTGAAGCTTTAGGAGTATGACAAGATAAATAAAAGGATTCCTCAAAGGAATATCGTAATTTTCTGACCATTATGATGATGCTGAAAATTTTTGTTCATTTAAATATAATTACATTTCATGATTTTCTGCTAACTCATATTTCGCAATAAATGGTAATGAAAGAATTGTAATAACAAGCATAATAACACCTACTACAGTTGTTTGGATGCCTGATAAACCTAAAGCCGTTGATAATAATAATACAAAAAATACAATTGGAAATGTTACTATCATTGCAATGATAAGCTTAGACATTTCCTTTATTTGATGGACAGTACCGCAATTACTACATGGAATAGGCCGATATCCTTTTAATAGTGACTTTTGTATTTCTTTTTTTGTTATAACGGTACCACAGCTTTCACATTTTTGTTGTGCCATAGATGTTCCTCCTTACACAAGCTATTTCTATTTAAAATGAACAAAGTCAATAATTACATCTTACCACTAAAAAGTAATCTTTATAAGTCTATGGTTGGTAAACTAATTCGTAATCAGTTTAGCGCAACATGTATCTTTCATCATCGAACTTTATATCACACAATTAAACAAGCAATTATTTAGACTAGTCTTCTTGATATTGTACTATAGTTTAATGATAGATGAAGTGACAATATAAGTAAAACTGTATCTACATCTTAGTTAACATAGAACGTACATCTGCAGCTGTTGCAATAGTGCCTCCAGCTTCCTTAATGAGAGCTGCTGCCTTTTTTACCATTTTCCTATTATTATCGTCCGTTCCAAGGATTGCATCCTCAAGACCAACCCGAACATGACCACCCAGCTCAACTGCTCTAGGTATTAGAGACCAAATATCAACTCCTAACCCTGCTATCATCCACGGTGAACCTGGAGACACCGATTTCAATAATTCAAGGTAAGCATCTAATGCCTGTTTACTTGGAGGGTAACCAAATGAAAATTGGTTCGTGAACATAAATCGGTATATTGGAGGCGGAGTATTCCTAATAGCTCTAGCCAATGCAGAACCAGCTCTTACAAAACCAGGTTCATAGATTGCATAACTTGAATGAATACCATACTCTGCGGCCAACTCCAGCCCTGTAACAGTACTAGCATCTGAGTTAATATAAACGCTAGCATCTATAGTGTTTGCGTTACTTAGATCATTAAGAAGTGAAATGTTGCATGAACCTGGGTCCAAAACCATCCATTCCATAAGACCATATTTAGCAAGTTTTCTCATATGCTCGTAACGCATATTTCCTGCTTCTATGCCTACTGCATCACTTTGACTTATCATATTTACCAATGGGTAAACAATTACATCAAGCTGTGATTTAATTCCTTCAATAATACGGATGTTAGTCTCTACATCAATGGTCTCTCTCCCTGTTGAAACATCATAAGCATGGAAATGAATAATGGACGCTCCTGCATTTGCACATTCCACTGCCTGATTTATAATATCTGAAGGTTGAATGGGAATATTGGGTTGTCGATTTCGTGTCCAAGGTCCATTTAATGCCGCTTCAAGCCACACTTTTCGATTCATGATTCGTACACGCTCCATTCTTTATTAACAGGTATAGTAAACCCACTTTAAACCTACTAATCTTTGTATTAATACGTCATGTCGCCAATAATAGTCGAAAGCAAGGGCTTTTCTTTTATCTTTTACCTTATTCTAAAATGAAACTAAAATCACAAACTAATGATGCACGTATTTACAACTGTTTTGTTTTATATACAGTAGTATAGTTTATTTATAATAACGTGCTAAAAAACCTTTGCTATAATTGACAAGGTTTTTTAGCATCAACTAATTAATTCATCATTAAATCTGGTAACCATAGAGCTAGCTGTGGAAAGATGATAACGAGACCCATCGCAATCATATATAGTATGATAAAAGGAATTACCGACATATAAAGATCGTTCATTTTCAAATCAGGGGCTACCCCTCTCAATACAAAAAGATTAAAACCAAATGGTGGTGACATATAAGCAATACACATGTTCATAACAAAGATCACACCATACCAAATCGGATCAAATCCTAAACTAGTTACAACAGGTAAGAATAACGGTGCTGTCATTAAAAGAATTCCTGCTGGATCTATAAACATCCCTAGAATAAAGAAGATCACTTGCATACCGATTAATATTATCCAACGGTTGACTTCCATATCTGTAATAAGTCCAGCAAGCCAAGCACCAACACCTGTTACCGCTACAATTCTAGCATAAGCGACCGCACCAATGACTAACCAAAATACCATACCGTTTAATTTAACTGTCATAATTAACATATTTTTTATGTTTGCCCATACCAGTTTTCTTTTAATTGCCGCACTAATTAATGAACCGATTACACCTACAGCGGCTGCTTCAGTAGGAGTTGCTATCCCTAAATAAATCGTACCCAAAACGATAATAATTACTAAGAGTGGAAGTGTCACTCCTTTTAAAGAACTGAGCTTTTCTCTATACGAGTAACGTTCTTCTTTTTTTAAGGAAGGACCTAGCGCAGGATTCATATAACATTTAACGATTGCATACCCCATAAATAAGATCGCCGCAATTGCCCCTGGTACTACACCAGCGAAAAACAAGCGCCCTGCAGAAACTCCTGACTCCGCTGCATAAATAACCATCAAAATACTAGGAGGAATTAAAATACCTAATGAACCACCTGCAAGGATAACACCAGAAACTAATCTAGTATCATACCCCCTTTTAAGCATTGATGTTCTTGCGGTCACACCTAAAGTTGCGGTTGCAACCGTGGCAATTCCAACCATAGCTCCAAAAATAGCAGCTATGATCGTTGTCCCTGCAGCCAACCCACCCTTGATGCCACCGAGCCAACGATAGATTGCTTCATACATATCATCTGCTAAATCACTGTACCGTAAGATAGCAGCCATTAAAATATAAAGTGGAACTGCAGTTAATACAAACTCTAGTACTTTACCATAGGAACCTAGTACAAACGCTTCTACACTAGCATACCCACCCCAGAAAATAAATCCAATAATGAGAGAGAGTCCCCCCATTGTAAAAGCTACAGGTACACCTAATAAAATAAATAAAAGAAGGGAACCAAACAATATTGAGGCGATAATCCAAACTTCCACCTACATTCCCTCCTTTGATAATTTTTTCCCTGTGATTGCTGTGTAGATATCGTTTATTAAATTGACCAATGCTTGTAGTCCTAATAATAACCCGCCAACAGGGAGCATCAACCATTTGACCCATAAATAAACACTTAATCCAGTACTTGAAATAGCTCCACTCTCATAATAACTAAGAACTCGTGCACCGCCCGTCCAAACGAGAGCGATCACAATTAAAAAAATAAAAACTGCAGTAAAGATATCAATAATACTTTTCACCCGATCAGAAAACTCAGAGTAAAAAATATCAACACGTACATGTTCATTGAGAAATAATACATATCCCCCTGCTAAAAATGCCGCCATTCCCGTTAACCAAGTTGATAAGTCAAATCCCCATCTTGACGGGCTACTGAAAAAATAGCGAGCTATTACATCATAAAAGACTAAAAAACTGAGAAATACAATCATAAAACCCGTCACCCAAAACATGGCTTTATTTATTGATGTTATAAAAGCAAATATTTTATATATCAACCATATTTCCTCCCTTACGAAAAGAATAGGTAGAGCCCTCCCTTTAGAAGTTAAAGCTCACTACTCTATTTAAGGGGAGAGCCCTAAAAAAATATCTTATTTTATGCTCACTTCTTTATTGTCTTTTTTCACGCATAATTTCAATAATACGGGCTGTATCTTCATTTACGTCTGCAAAATTATCCCAAACGACTTGTGCAGATTCAAAAAACCTTTCATATTCCTCATCCGACAAGTGAATGACTTCTACTCCAGTTTCTTCAGCAATTTTCATTGTTTCTTCAGTTAACCTTTTTGAACCAGCAATAATCTCTTGTTCAATCTCTAATGAAACTTCGATGATGATTTCCTGTAAATCACTCGGAAGCTTTTCCCATGTTTTATTACTTACATAAGTTGCCATCCAAGCTGGGTCTAAAATAGCAGGGTAAGTAATGTAATCAGCTACTTCATGATAGTTGTAAGCATCAAGAGTATGATAAGGGAACGGAATTCCATCTATTGTTCCACGTTGAAGAGCTTCATATATTTCAGCTGCAGCAATGTTTACTGGTGAAGTACCCATTTCATCATACCAAGGAGCCCATAATCCCCCTGCCGCACGGAAAGCCAATCCATTCATATCCTCAAGAGTTCTAATTGGTTTTTTACTAATAATTCCGTATTCTCCTGTTGCGCCGTAAAGTAATACCTTTGCACCATATGCTTCTACTTCGCGCTCATAGATCTCGCCAATTTCCGTATCCCTGA
This sequence comes from Alkalihalobacterium alkalinitrilicum, assembly GCF_002019605.1. NCBI lineage: Bacteria > Bacillati > Bacillota > Bacilli > Caryophanales > Bacillaceae > Alkalihalobacterium > Alkalihalobacterium alkalinitrilicum. The sequence goes on from NZ_KV917368.1 coordinate 1,774,769, forward strand.
TTAACGATAGTCCATGGTCTTCGCCTTGTGACCAAAATGGTATATTAGTAAAGAAAGAGGTTGGAATCGTATCCCCATAATATTGTGGAGCCGTAAAGGCAAAGTCAACAGATCCAGCAGCTAAAGCATTCATTAATTCATCTTGTGGAGCTAATTGATTACTATAAAAAATGTTTAATTGGACACGCCCATCCGTACGTTCTTTAATCCGCTCCGCAAAAACTTCTAATCCGATATGAACAGGTTCGTATTCATGTTTTGCAGGCTGGTATGCAGTTGCTAATGTAAACGTGAAAGTTTCGTCACTGCTTGGTGCTTCCTCATTATTGTTTTCTTCTTGACTTTGGCTATCATTGCCCTCCGTTTGGGATGAACCCGTCTCAGAAGAACTACTACAACCTGCTAAAGCCAAGAGCAATATCAGTGCCACCATCCATGCTATACTCTTCGTTATTTTCATATTTCATTCCTCCGAACCTTTTTTTTATTTAATCCTTTTTCTTTCGATTGAAAACGTACTCGCACTTGCTCGTGTATACTCATTGCCCGCAAGTCTACCAATTGGTTGTAGTTCTTTAGTGTTAATTTTTCCATTTGCGTATATTTCGTCGTTAACATGAATCATAACAACTTTTCCAATGACAAGACTCGACGAACCTGGACCTTCACCAAAGTTGATGACTCGATCAAGTACACATTCGAGACTAACATCACTTTCTTTTACGCGCGGTGGTCGAACAAGGTCACATGGTTCCTTCTCTAAACCTGATACTTCAAACTCATCAATTTCAGGTTGAAAATTTGTAGCACATTCATTCATTTGGTTAACTATTTTTTCACCGACAATATTAACAACGAACTCTTTTGTTTCTTCAACATTAACAAGCGTATCCTTACTTATGTTTTCATGATCCCGCATAACTGAAAATGCCAACATCATCGGTTCAGCTCCAATCCCCATAAAAAAACTAAACGGAGCTAAATTAGCAATATTGTTTTTGCTTAGTGAAGAAACAAATGCAATCGGTCTTGGTAATACAGATCCTATCAATAACTTGTATCGGTCTAACCATTCTATATTACTAGTTTCTATTTTCAAGCTTTAACACCCCTAATGTAAGGATTCTAGCGAAAGAAAACATTACTTCCAGTTGTCACGCGGCAAATAGGATTCCGAATATTTTAAATATTTAAATAACCCGAATCTGAAATATACTTTATACTCCTTCACTTTCTTGTAAATATTGTTGTTTAAGAAGGGCTTTTTGAACTTTACCTGCTGGTGTAAGTGGTAATTCAGTCACTATTTCAAATTGCTTCGGTACTTTATAATCAGCTATATGCTGCCGACAAAATAGTTTGAGTTCCTCTTCTGTTACGGACGCACCTGGTATTGTTATGATATAAAAACGACCAACTTCTCCGAAGAAGGAATCTGGGACACCAATACCTGCAACAATTGCAACTTTAGGATGAGTTGCTAAAATATTTTCAACTTCAACGGGGTAAACGTTATATCCGCCCTGAATATATACTTCCTTTTGTCTTCCCTTAAAATAAATGTATCCTTCTTCATCGACAGATCCCATATCACCTGTATACAGCCACTCATCACTGAAAGTTTCCATCGATTCCTTTTCTAATCCAAAGTATCCGTTAGCAATGCATTCTCCTTTAAACGCTAATTCCCCCACATCACCAACTGGCAATTCTTCCTTATTAACATCAACAACCTTTACTTTAAAATCTCCTATTGGAACACCTATACTTTGTTGAACCTTTTCCATTGGGTCAGTTGTTTTCGTTAATACACAAGCCCCTGAGCTCTCACTTAATCCATAGAGATTAAATAATGTAGCTTCCGGGAATTTTTCTGAGAGTATATTACATAATCGTGGTTCAACATTAGATCCCCCGATTGTACAAATTCTAATAGAACTTAAATCGTATTTGTCTACATCTTTATGATTTAACATCATGACAAACATGGTTGGAACTCCACCAATCATCGTCGGTTTATGATAATGAATGGCTTCAAGAACTAGATCTGCTGTAAAGAAGGGTACGAGGACCACACTACCCATGCTTACTAATGCAGTATGAATTGTACAAGTAATTCCACCTACATGATTTAAAGGAAGATTTCCAACAATACGATCGGCCTCTGTTAATTTTGTATGATCTGCTTGAGCTCGAGCAGAAGCTAATATACTCTTATTCGTTATTTTAGTTCCTTTTGGCCTTCCAGTCGTGCCTGATGTATAAATGATAATCACAGTATCTTCTTCTTGTACTATACCTTGAGCTGCTGCTAATTTCTCTATATTTGGTGCCCGATGGACTAACTCTTCAAATGATAAACTTCCTTCAAAACCGCCCCCGATAAAAATATACTTTTCGATCGTTGGCACTTTACTTTGAAAACCTCGGAAAAATTGTGAGTAATTAAAATCTGCAAATTCATTTATTGTTACAAGTCCTTTGCAATTTGAATTGTTTAACATATATTCAAATTCAGCCTCACGATATCTTACATTTAAAGCGACGACTCCTACCCCTATTTTAGCAGCAGCAAAATACGTATAAAGCCATTCCAATTGATTTAGGGCAACAACAGCTATGTTATCACCTTTTTTAAACCCCTCATCTAATAAAGATGAAGCTAACCTGTTTGAAATTTCGTCCAATTCTTTAAAAGAGATACTTTGTTCATTAAAGAAAAGGAATGACTTATTAGGATTTTTTTGAACTGCATTTTGCAATGCATGGTGCACTGTCAACTTTCCCATCGTTAACCCCCTTTAATCGTTTTTTATTAAGAACGAAGAAAAAAAACTATACTCCTCTCCGATAAGAAACCGCTTACAAATACACCACCACCTTTTCTAAAAACAGTTGACTTTTCAATGGTATTCATGCAATTACTATGCCAATCAAAATACTAGAGTTACTTGTTGAATATTTGTTAGAATAGACTTTATTAAACATTCCCGATTACTTTCTTGTCCATAAAGCTGTACACTTGTTAAATTATATATACAAATGTGAGGTCATAGATCATATAGGATTAACGTACATTCGTCTTTACCATCAATCTATATGACACATTTAAATTCTATTAAACACCTTAATAAAGTTGTTAATTTGTTTGACACCTCACCTAAAGTTTGCCTAGGGTTTAATCATCACCTTTACGGCCGTCGGATCTGACTCCAATGTTTCAAACGCTTCTACCGCTTCATCTAGTGAAAATCGGTGGGTGATTAATAGTTCTGTTTTAACTAAACCTTTTGCTAAGTACTCAAGTCCCTTTGGAATAATCGAACCTAATATTCCAACTACACGTATATCTTTATGAATAATTCTTGCAGAGTTCACTTCTGGGTTTTTCTCTGGAATTCCAACTAAACCCACTGTCCCCTTACTCCTTACAAAATCAAGCGATTGATTCAATGTACCAGGAGCTGCAGCAGCATCAATTACTATATCTGCCATACCACCTTCGCCAAAATGGTGCTTTCCGATGCCAGTATGTTCTTGAACAGCAGCTAACAAGTTTTCAGTAGAAGTGACATCAATAACTACATCTGCACCCATCTCTTTAACCGTCTCTAACCTTTGTTTTGATACTTCTGTCACAATTACTTTTGAAACTGGAACCGTTTTCATTACTTGTGTTATTAAATTACCGATAAGACCAGCTCCAATGATGACTACCTTATCCTCCTTTGTTGGTTTTGTCCTAAGCATGGTGTAAATGGCTGTGCCTAAAGGCTCAGCCGTTGCAGCAACCTCATCACTTAAATGGTCAGGTATCTTAAATAGATTAACATCAAGTTGTGCATTTTCTATACGTAGATACTCGGCCATTGCACCTGGTTTACCGTATCCGCTAAAATTCTCAAATAACTGTGGACACATTCGAAAGTCTTTTTTTTGACAGTAGTAACACTCACCACAATAGGAAACTGTGAAACCAGTAGCTCTATCACTAACAGAAATATCTGTAACATCTTTTCCCACTTCTACAACTTCTCCACAAAATTCATGCCCCATAATTTGATTCGGAAATGAGTATAACCCTTCTCGATAACTGTGCATATCTGAACCGCAAATTCCTACGGCCTTTATTTTTAATAAAACATCTTTAGGGCCTATTTCAGGAATTTCAACCATTTGAATTTCTAATTGTTTTGCACCCTTCAGCACGGCCGCCTTCATTTTTCTATCCATCTTATCACCCCAAATTTTATTCCTATTTATTATGCTTACTTAACATCTTCTCTTTATCGTAGCTATACCGCTCGTAAAATCTGTCAGGCGTGTCTGCTGGGTTTTTATAATAATACCAAGTACATGGATGGTCTTTCGTTTTTGGTGGGTCTAAGGGATAGATTGGAGTACCCGACCATTCAATGGGCATTATTTCATTCATATAAGTGCAGTGAGCACAATAATAAGGGAAATCTTTTCTGTTAAAAGACCATAGATACTCATCTTTGGTTTTACTGAATTTTTTAGGGTGCTCATATAACCCCCTTTTCCATAACCTTTGGCCGCTTCCACAAGGTTCTAATTTAAATGTAAATTTTTCAGCATCTTCTTCTATCGAAAACCCACCAGCTTCTGGCCCTATTCCTCCTGTACTATGAGCTCTCCAAGTAGCGGCTAATGCCGAAACAATCTCTTTTCGTTCACGAGCATTTATTTTATTATGTGGCTCTTTCCATACTTGCTCGGTCATGAATTTTAATGCTTCACCTACTTTTTCCTCACCGTAATATTCGCCTATAAAGGTTAATAACGCAGCTATTGATTCAACTAATAAGTCGTGGAGAAGGCCCCATTCGTGGTTTACCTCTTCACAGAGTTTTTTTATACCTTTTTCATCACCGTTTCTTATCTGCTCTACTAAATCCGTATCTTTCAAAGGGGTTGTCATCTCATTTAATAGTTTAATAGAGAACACGTTTACAAATTCCTTATTTTCTACAACTGCACCTATCTTCTCCCATCTTTCAGTTATTTCAATTGCGACTTTTTTTCTTATAGTATCATTTATAGAATCGAAGCCTGGTTTCCACACCTTGTTTACCATGTCTTCTAAGGCATAAAAATGAGTAATATCCAATTTAGTTTCAATAAAGTTAAGTAATTCTATCGTGGAATTCACCATTAACTTCCTTAAAAATCCCCACTCTAATTTAATGGTCTCAGCTAGTTCTATTGCTTCTATAAACTGACGAGTGTCTATTAAACTCAAAACACGTTCAATTGTAGGTTGGGACATCACCTGTAATTGTTCTTTACTGAACCAATAATCATTTCCCATAGTTACCTCCTTTTATTCTTGATATGTGTACTTGATATACTATTTTTCTTTACCATAACTAACTTGAAGACCTGAACGAGCATCCATTTGAATTCCATATTGTGGAATTGGGTAACGCAGGCCATTTCGATGGAGATGTTTTAGCCCTTCTAAAGCTTTTATTAAGTCTTGTGGTGGTAAAGCAATTAACAACTCATCATCCAGTACTCCTCCATATCGACGTTCTGCATAACACGGAATAGATAAACTAGGCTTGCCTGTAGCTAGTGCACGTCCCCACGAATCTGCACAAGAAGATTCTCCAACAACACTCCAATCAAATTTCTCATACTGATTCCATTGTAAGCCGTTTATGAACAAAATCATTTGGCCTGGTGTGGCATAGATTAAACAAATGTCAGGTGAATTCAATCGATTTACTGCCAAAGGGGAAACAGCCATTGCCTCATATTGCCCATAAGGAACGACAGTCATCGCATGCTGATGATGAGAAGAATCTTCTTCACTTTCAAACCAAACACCAGACATTTCTTTACCAGCAAGCCATTTTTTATCGCGAGGAGATAATCCAAGGACAACTTGACATTGCGGTCCAACGAGGTCTTCAGCTGTTATCCCTACCGTCCATCCTAACCTGGCTGCTTGCGCAACAATTTGATCGGCAGTATGAATTTGGCTTGGACGGCGAATTTTGTGTATCGCTTCCATCTCTTCCTTTTTCTCAAACATCTTCATTCCAATAGGGTTCGTTTTAAGCCGTAAATACTGATATAACTCATCAACGATCGTCTTCCAATCATATTCCTCATAGTTTTTGTCCATGAAATACCTCTTTTCTTACATTTAAATTTACAAGAAATGTTAGTTTACGAGAATAGTTGCATCGGACTTCAATTGAATAGAATTAGATACTCATCATGTCTTTTTCGTTCTTGCAAGAGTAATTGGATTGCAATGTGAACCACCATCAATTGGAATTTCAATTCCATTAATATAACCCGCTTGATCCGATATAAGGAAAGATACTAATTGTGCCACCTCTTCTGTTTCACCGAAACGATTGGCAGGGATAGAGTTCATCGCTTCATCCCTAATTGCAGGGGGCATGGATTGAACTGCTTCGGTATTAATTAAGCCAGGCAAGATCGCATTACAAGCAATTCCATGCTCTGCATATTCTATTGTCACATTTTTAGTTAGTCCTAATATTCCAGCTTTACTTGCTGCGTAAGATGACTGGCGATCTAATCCGATTTTACCAGCCATAGAAGAAATATTAACAATCCTGCCCCAGTTTTTTTGAACCATATACTTCAAAGCATACTTTGTGCAATAAAAGACACCATTTAAATTTACATCTAATTCTTGTTGCCATTTATCAATATCCATCTTTGCAATGGCCGAAATATTATTAGTAATTGCTGCATTATTCACGAGAATATCTAAACGACCATTTTGACTGTAAATATTGTCAAACACATCACTTATACGATTAGGATCCGTTACATCTACTTCGACATATGATATCGCTTGAAGATCTTGATTTTGATCATGCTCTGAAATATCCAAATTCAATCTTTTATCAATTCCGTACACTTTGTAACCGTCTAAAACTAGCTTCCTAACGATGGACTGACCTATCCCTCTACCAGCACCTGTCACAACGGCAACTCTTTTTTCACTTAACAATTTCCTGCCCCTCCATCGATGAAGATCGTTTGTCCTGTAATATAACTAGAAGCATCAGAAGTGAGTAACAATAAAGTCCCTATTAATTCTGTTGCTTTTCCTGTTCGCCCCAACGGAGTACGGTGTAAAATATCATCAAAAAATCCATCTAAATCTTGAACAAGGTCTGCTACACCTGCATCCATAAAACCTGGTGCTATCGAATTTACATTGATATTGTATTTACCCCATTCAAAAGCTAACGTTTTGGTTAGTTGAATTAATGCTGTTTTACTCACTGCATACACACCAATTCCCTTAACAGGAACTGCTGCTGACGAGGAAGAAATATTAATGATCTTGCCACTCTTTTTGCTTATCATATGTTCACTCACTGCTTGTGCACAAAGTAAAGCACCTCGTAAATTGATATTCATAATTTTGTCAAACCCTGATGGTTTCGTTTTTTCAATTGCTGACATAAATGGACTGATCCCTGCATTATTCACTAAAACATCAATGGAACCAAAATGATCTAGTGTTTGTTGGACCATCTCTTTTGCACTTTCTTCACTACCTACATCTAATTCAATGGCCAGAGCATTCCCACCATTTTCTTCAATACTTGAAACAACATCTTTACACCTCTCAATGTTTCGGCTTGCGACAACCACATTCGCACCAACTTCTGACAACGCCTTTACCATCGTTTCTCCTATCCCTCTACTGCCTCCAGTAACAATGACTGTTTTGCCTTTTAAATTAAACAGCTTCTCTAACATTTAATTCCTCCTCTTTTTACTTCCACTGTGATACCAATGATGAGGTGTGCAATGGTTTACCCATTGCCAATAATGCTAATTCTTTTACACCTTCTGATAAAGAAGGGTGAGGATGGATGACGTGTGTTAATTCTTCAACTGTTGACTCAAGATGCATAGCAAGCGTTCCCTCTGCAATTAATTCATTGACCCCATTACCTACCATTGAAAACCCAAAAATTTCTCCGTATGTTTCGTCGAAAATAATCTTCAGCTTTCCTTCACCAATCCCATTCCCATTAATCAGCGCCTTACTGTTTGCATTGAAAGAAATAGTCTGACTCGTAACATGGTTATACTGTTGTTTAGCCTGTAGCTCCGTTAGCCCAACAGCACTTAATTCTGGGGCAGTATAAATACACCTTGGAGTTGCTTGATAATTCATCTTGGTCTTCTTGCCTGCAATATTTTCAGCAGCTACCAAACCTTCTTCATAAGCTACATGGGCTAATGGCCACATTGGTGTTACATCACCTACGGCATAGATGCCTTTTACGTTCGTTTCCATATATTCATTAGTTAAGATAAAACCTTTATCAATTTTAATAGGTACATTAACTAGATCTAGATTTTCGATATTTGGTTTCCTCCCCGCGGCAACTAACACCTTATCGAACATTAGCTCAAATTTAGATGTTACGTTTTCTAGTGTTATTGAAACCTTTCCAACTTTTTTTTCATGGGACTTTATTTTTGTTGATGTATAAAAAACTACTCCGCGTTTTTCTAAACTCCGCTTTAACATGGAAACTATTTCTTCATCTTCCATCGCTAAAATTTGGGGTAATTGTTCGATTACTGTGACACGAACCCCTAATTGAGAAAAAATACTTGCAAATTCCAATCCAATGACTCCACCACCGATAATCGCTATATGTTTGGGTAATGTTGTCCAAGATAATACTTCAGAACTTGAAACAATCGTTTCATAATCAAATGAAAGGGTATTAAGATTTATTGGAGAAGTACCAACGGCAACAATTATATTTTTCGCTTCAGCAATCTTTTCTTTGTTCCCTTTTTTTATCTTTAATTGATAAGGTGAAAGGAAACTAGCGCTGCCTTTTTCGACCTTTACTCCAGAATTTTTTAATAAATGAGCTATACCATTCGTTAATTTATGAACGATAGACTGTTTATTAGATTGAAATTTTTCTAGATCAATATAATTAATTTCAGCCTTAACACCTATTTGGTTTGCACTTCTTATCTTTGTAATAAGCTCTGCAAAATGGACGTAGGATTTCGTAGGTATACATCCAACATTTAAACACGTCCCACCTAATTCACCTTTTTCAATTAATAGTGTTTTTAACCCTAACTGACCACATCGAATCGCCGCTGAATATCCACCAGGACCTCCTCCTACAATAATGACATCCCATTCTGACTCAGCCATACATTCCACCGCATTTCTACACTAATTTATTGATAGTCGATTAACTAATCATAAGGAGCTTGGGGTTTTCCATCATCCTTCTAAACTCTTTTTGAAACCTTCCTGCAACTGCTCCATCAATTAAACGATGGTCGACTGTCAAACTCGTTCCCATCATGTTGCCAATTACAATTTCTCCATTTTTAACAACAGGCTTTTCTTGAATGGCCCCTGTTCCTAAAATACCTACTTCTGGTGTATTTAATATTGGGGTCCCTATCAACGAACCATAACTTCCTATATTTGTTACCGTAAACGTACTACCATTAATGTCATTAGGCTGGATTTGCTTCGCTTTAGCTTTCATAATTAATTCATTCATTTGTTGCTGGATTTGACCGATTGAAAGTTTATCGGCGTCGTGAATAACGGGCACTACTAAACCATCATCAATAGAAACAGCGAACCCAATATTAATATTTTCCCAAAGGATTATTTCTTGTTCATCAATACTGGCATTTAATATTGGTACTGCTTTTAATACACTAGCAACGGATTTCACAAGTAGAGCAGTATACGAGATTTTCACCCCAGAAATTTCAGCCAATTCATTTAATTCTTCTCTAAATTGAATGAGTGGTGAAACTTCCACTTCATTGATATCTGTCATTTGTGCGGTGTTTTGTAAACTCGAAAACATACGCTCAGCTATTACTTTCCGAATACCACTTAAAGGTCTGGTTTCCTTAATTGTTTTGTTTGTACCCAAATGAATATAATTTGTTAAATGAGGTCCTTGTTGGTTATCTTGTTTTTGTAATGCATGTTTCCCGCTTTGATCTTCTTTAATCTCTTCTAACTTATTCAGTATATCTCTTTTCACAATTGCCCCAGATGGACCAGTTCCTGTAACACCAGCGAGATCTATAGAATGGACTTGAGCCATCTTTTTAGCTAGTGGAGATATTTTTTTACGCTGCTTTCGATGTTGTAAATAATTCGTTTTGAGACGATTCAGTTGTTCTTCAGTTTTTTCTATTACTGCATTTATTTTTGTAGTGTTTAAATTTTTATTACTTGTTAATTTCTCATAAACTTCTTCTGTCTTTGCTAGTTGAGCTAATAATTCACCAATCTGATATTCCGTTTCAACTTGACCAACAATATGGAGAAAACCACTATCAGGTGCTTCAATTTCATAAGTCACTTTATCGGTTTGGATACTTAGTAAAATATCACCTTTGTTCACCCAGTCCCCCTCCGATCGTTCCCACTGATCAACGACAGCACTTTTCATTTCAACTCCTAATTTGGGGACATTTATTTCAATTTGTTGCACATGTATCCCTCCTAATCTACTAAACTCTTAGCAGTTAAAACGATGTCGCTAACGCTAGGGTATAAGAAATCTTCTGTTTTTCCGACTGGAATAGGTGTAAATGCACCAGCTACACGCTTAATAGGCGCGTCAAGGTCATAAACCGCTTCTTCACTAATCATCGCTGCTATTTCCGCACCAAACCCACTATGTAAAGGTGCCTCTTGAACAATCATGACACGATTCGTTTTTTGAACAGATTGAATAATCGTTTCTTTATCTAACGGTAATAGTGTTCGTGGATCAACTACCTCGGCTTCTATTCCAAGTTCTGATAGTTCTTTAGCAGCCTCTAAACAAGTGTGAATCATCCGTCCAAACGTAACAATCGTTACATCTTTTCCTTCCCTCTTAATATCTGCTTTTCCTAAAGGAATTACGTATTCTTCTGAAGGAACTGCTCCCTTTAAACCTAATAATGACTTATGTTCTAAAAAGACAACGGGATTATCATCTCGAATTGATGCCTTTAATAACCCTTTTGCATCATAAGGTGTAGAGGGGTAAACGACCTTTAATCCTGGTACATGAGTAAACCAGCTTTCAAGTGTTTGCGAATGGTGACCTCCCGCACGAAATCCTCCACCCGCAAGTGCTCTTACGACTAATGGAACTTTAATTTTTCCACCTGAAAAATAGTACGTCTTAGCAGCTTGATTGGCGAGTTGTTCCATCGCAATCGTAATAAAATCCATAAACATGAGGTCAACGATTGGACGATAACCTACGAGCGCCGCACCGACTGCAGCTCCCATAATTCCTTCTTCACTTATTGGAGTATCTTTAACCCGTAAGTCACCATATTTCTCATACAAGCCACGGGTGATTCCAAAGGTTCCTCCCGCTTTCCCGATATCTTCACCCATTAAAAATACCTTTTTATCGCGAGCCATTTCTTCATCTAACGCGTGATTTAAAGCCCAACGTAAATTTAATTTTTCCGTCATCTTACCCCTCCTTTCTATGCATAAACAAATTTTCTAGCATCTTCTTCATCTGGGTACGGGGAATCTAATGCAAAATGAACCGCTTCATCTAACCATTCATTCATGTCCTTTTCAAACTGATCTAACTCGTCTTCATTAATCACATTTGCACCGAGTAGTTCCTGACGAAATGTAATTACAGGATCACGTCGTGCCCAATGTTCATACTCTTCCTTCGTTCTATAATTCATTGGATCACCTTCATAATGTCCGTGAAGACGATACGTTTTGACTTCGATAAGTGTTGGTCCACCACCATTGCGAGCACGTTGAATTGCTTTTTCTACTATTTCAGCACATTCGATCGGGTTATAGCCGTCCACAATTTCACCAGGCATTCCGTACCCGATGGCACGGTCGGCCAAATTTTCAATTTTCATTTGTACATCTAGTGGTGAAAACTCAGCATATTGGTTGTTTTCGCATATAAAAACAATCCCTAAGTTCCATGTAGCAGCCATATTTAAAGCTTCGTGAAAAGCCCCCCGATTGCTTCCTCCCTCACCAAAACCCGAGATAACGATAGAGTTATTTCCTTCTAATTGATTTGCATAAGCAATTCCGACTGAAATCGGGATACTACTTCCGATGATGCCTCCAGTACCATAAATACCTGATTTCGCATCCATAATATGAGCTTCTCCACCAATGCCATTACAACAGCCCGTCTTTTTTCCCATAATTTCGGATAATAAGATTTTAGGTTCGAGTCCTTTTCCTAACAGGGAAGATCTAGAGCGATGATACGGCACAAGAAAATCTTCGGATTTCATAAAAAGGGAAAGTGCGGCCCCCATCGTTTCCTGCCCTTTACATAAGTGGACCCAACCTGCTAACTTATTTTCAGCAAACAATTTTGACAATCTTTCTTCAAACTCTCTCGCAGTTAATATTTGCTTCAAAAGTTCTACCTTCTGCTCGTTAGATATCGTCATAGCAAACCTCCTCAATTTTGTTATGAAAGTAATTGCTTAGAAATGATGTGTCGTTGAATTTCAGATGTTCCGCCCCCAATTTGCATTAACTTGGCATCCCTCATATATCTTTCAACAGAAATTCTTTAATATAGCCGTATCCTCCGAAGATTTGAACCGCTTCTGTTGTAGATTTCATAGCTACTTCTGAACCATATAACTTGGCAGCTGCTGCAAGCTTATTAATTTCCCTTGCTCTCCCTTGGTCGCAAAGAGTTGCTCCTTTATAGGCAAGAAGTTGACTAGCCTCAATTTCAACGTACATATTTGCTAATTTTTCTTGAATCATTTGAAATTGTGAAATTGGTTTTCCGAATTGTTTTCTTTCTTTCGTATATGTTAGGCAAGCATCGAGTGCTCCACGTGCTATGCCTGCGCCTTGTACTCCCATAATGACTCGCTCACTATTTAAACCACTCATTAAAATATTAATTCCTTCGTTTTCAATACCTACTAAATTCTCTTTCGGAACATAACAATCTTCAAAAATTAATTCTCCAGTTGGTGAACCTCTCCAACCCATTTTTTCGAATTTTTTCCCTTTCTTAAACCCAGGCGTTCCGTCTTCTACTAAAAAAACACTAATTCCCTTTGAACCTAGTTCTGGAGCTGTTTTTACATAAACCATTGCTAAATCGGCATTAGGTCCATTCGTAATAAATGTCTTCGTACCATTTAAAACATAACCATCGCCTTTCTTTTCTGCCCTCAGCTGCATACTAATCACATCTGAACCCGCCCCAGGTTCAGTCATTGCTAAACAACCTATAATTTCACCCGAACAAAGCCCAGGTAAATACTTTTCCTTTTGCTGTTCATTTGCATTTTTTACAAAGTTATCAATGACCAAGCACGCTTGATGAATAATTGTTGCGCATGTAGAAACACAAACAGCAGCAAGTTCTTCAGCTACAATGCTCATTTCAGTTATGCCTAATCCTGATCCTCCATATTTTTCAGGGGCTGTTATCCCTAATAGTCCTAATTCAGCTGCTCTTTTCCAGCTTTCGTAGGGGAAACGTTCATCCCGATCAATTTCATAGGCAAGTGGTGCTACTTCTTTCTGAGCAAAATCCCGGACCATTTTTCTTAACATTTCTTGTTCTGGCGTAAAATCAAAATTCAATGGGTTTTCCTCCTTTTTTCATAGAACGATTACGCTCCTGGAGATTTACTTTATCGATACTCCCAAGAAAAAATCTTTCTTAACGTTAGTTACCTATTATAAAATAGGAATATTCAGAAAACTCATTTTGCTAGGATATATTACTTTTCTATCTTATAAAAAATAAGTCCAATACGAATGTTAACAAAAGCAACTCTAGTGTTGGACTTTTTCTTTTTTTAATTACCTTTAAAAGATGGTGATCTTTTTTTAATAAATGATTGGATCCCTTCTTTTGCATCGTTACTAGTAAAGGCATCTACTGAATAACTCCACTCTTCACGGAAGGCTAAATCCATTGGAAGATTTAATAGCCGTAATACAGCCTTTTTGGTATTTTGTACAGCAATGGGGCCATTGTTACAAATGATGTCTGCATACCTTTCTACTTCATCAAATAGTTTATCTTTTGAAACAACTTTATTAATCAAACCAATTTCAAGTGCCTCATGTGCAGAAATTTGTTCACCTGTTAAAAGAATTTCCATTGCTCTACAGTACGGAATTTGCCGTACTAGTCTAACCAGAGATCCTGCAGAAGCCATAATTGACCACTTCGGTTCAGGCAATCCAAATTTTGCATCTTCTGAAGCGATACGAATATCAGTAGCCTCCAAAATTTCTGTCCCACCAGCTAGACAGAAACCATTCACTGCTGCAATAATGGGCTTCCATACTGGTATATTCTTTAACATCGCTACTTCTAATTTTTCTGGATCGATTTTTCCTTCTTGAATAAGAGGGATCGTCTGCTTTAAATCGGCCCCCGCACAAAAAGCTTTTTCACCAGCACCTGTAAGGATAATAACCCGAACGTCTTCGTCGTTTTGAGCTTCAATAAAATAGTTTCCGACCATTTCAAATCCTTCGGGTGTCATCGAATTCATCGCATGAGGTCGATTAAATGTTATATATGCCTTAAATCCTTTTTTTTCATATAAAACAGGTTGTTCTGACAAGCTTATCGCTCCTCTACTCTAGGAATTCATGTAAGGTCTATATTCATATCAGATATCGTCGTGTATTGTTCTCTTAATATAAATTTCTGAACTTTTCCTGATGCTGTTCTTGGGATAGTATCCGTAAAACAAACAACCTTAGGCTTCTTATAACTTGCTAGATACTGTTTACAATAGTTGATTACGTCATTTTCTGTAATCGTGCTTGTTTCTTTTCGGATAACTACTGCACATACTGCCTCAATAAATTTCTCATCTGGAATGCCAATAATAGCTACATCGATGATATCAGGATGTTTAATCAGGACATTTTCTATTTCAACTGGATAAATGTTTTCCCCACCACTTCTAATCATATCTTTTTTTCTACCAGCTATTGAAACAAAACCATCTTCATCAACTACCCCGAGATCTCCCGTATAGCACCATCCATCAACAAAGGTAACGGCATTCACCTCTGGTCGATTCCAATAACCGTTACAAACGACTGGACTTTTAATACAAATTTCTCCAACTTCACCGATCGGGAGTTCATTTCGATTATCATCGACTATTTTTACTTCCGTTAATGGCATTGGTTTTCCAACTGTATGTCCTTTCAATTGAACATCATGAGCATCAAGGGAAGTTGCAATAGGAGTTCCCTCTGTTAAACCATACACTTGCACTAATCCGATATGAGGATACCTCCCCTTTAACTGTTCTAAAGCCCACGGAAGAACAGGATCGCCACCTGAATAGATTGTTGATAAATTTTTTAATTGATAATCCTCCTCATTTTTCATGTTAAGCATTTCATAAATCATAAAAGGAAAAAGCAGACAATCGGTTACTTTATTGTTTTCTATGATGGATAGCGTTCGTTCAATTTGGAAATTTCCACTTTTCATCATGATGACCGTGCCACCTGCAAGTAAAGTCGGAAATGCAATATCTTCCAATGCACCTACATGATATAACGGTCCCGACACAAGGGTAGTAGTCGAATCATTAATTTGCCATTTCATAATTTGCATCGCATTAAACCATAACGTGTTATCGTGAGACCATAAAGCTCCTTTCGGTCGTCCTGTCGTTCCAGATGTATACATTAGCATTAATGGATCACTAATTTCGATTGTTTCACGAATAGGTTGTGAACTTCCTTTTTGTAATACTTCTTCGTGAAATGCCCAATCGGGAGTTGGAACATTATCATAACTGAGAGCAATATAATGTTGCACCCCAACTTTCTGTTTAATAGGCTCTAATTTTTCTTTCAAGGATGAATGAAAACAAAGAACTGTTGTACCTGAGTCATTTAAAATAAATTCATATTCTTCACTTGTTAATCTAAAATTTAAACGAACAGCTATAGCCCCTAATTTTGCAATAGCAAAATATAAACCGCAATATTCTAATGAATTAAATAGTAAGATGCCTACTCGATCTCCTTTTCGCACACCTAGCTCACGAAGTGTATTCGCATAACGTGTCGAAACACTATCCAGCTGTTCGTATGTCCATTCAGCATCTTCTTCTAGTTTTAAGGCAACTTTATTCTGGATAAAAGAATTCGTGTTCCAATGCATCCTACTTAAAATATGTCCGATATGCACTAGATTTTCACCCCTAACTCTCAAAGGAATTTACAATAATTTATGTTATTCTTAACCTTCTTTATTTTCCTTATTGATTAAAACTTTAAAAGTACCAATGATAGCCGTTTCCCCAGTTTGCTTGACGACTTTTTCCTCAAAAGTTACTACCCCAGTTCCGTTCTGTTTATCTTGTAAATCTAGTACTTTCATTTCTACATGAATGGTGTCATTAATAAATGTTGGTGTAATAAAACGAAGCTTTTCAACTCCATAAAATGCAACAATAATTTCTGGATCCATCTTTTGTAATCCAGTTGCTGCTGAAAGTACGAGCATCCCATGTGCTATTCTTTGTTTAAAAGGTGTTTGTTTTTCAGCATATTCTTTATCAGTATGAAGTGGATACCAATCACCGCTAAATGCAGAAAACATAACGATATCTGCTTCAGTAATCGTTCTTCCTCGTGAAATCCAAGTTTCTCCTACAGAAAAGTGTTCAAATTTTTTATCAAACATAATCATTCATCCTTTCAATTTAGAAATCTATTAAAATTAAATATGCTATCCTATTAATTTATTAGGAAGCCATAAAATTAAACTTGGGAACAAAGCACATAAAATAATGAGTAAAACTTGTATTGCGACAAACGGCCAAACACCACTCATAATTTGCCCTGTACTAACACTTTTTGGTGCAACACCTTTTAAGTAGAATAATGCTGGTGCAAAAGGTGGAGTGATAAATGATGTTTGATACATAATACAAATCATTGCTGCAAACCATAATGGATCAAAGCCAAGCGCAATTGCAATCGGTGTGAAAATAGGAACTATTATCAGTATTGATGCAATCCAATCCATTAACATTCCTAAAATAAAGACAGCAAGAAGCATGATAATAAATACTCCCCACTTTCCAAAAGGTAAGGAAGTTAGGACTTGTTCAACTACTCTGCCTCCTCCTAAGCGCATGAAAACACTTACAAAAAAGTTACCGAGAAAGAGGATGGCATATATCATACTCGTGGTTTGAAGAGTGACATATAGTGTTTCTTTTAATACTTTAAAATTTAACTTCCGATATGCTAATGCTACTAACATCGCTGCAAATGCACCTACTGCAGCAGCTTCTGTCGGCGGTGCTATTCCAAACCATATTGACCCTAAGACAGCAACAACGATAATACCAATCGGGAAAATGTGTAATATTCCTATAAGCTTCTCTTTTACCGAATATTGATCAAGCTCTTCTTTCGGAACTGCAGGTGCATAATCCGGATTTATTTGAGCGCGAATTAAGACATAAATAATATATAGAACACCTAGTAAAGCGCCTGGGATCATTACTGCATAAAATAATTGTCCGACAGAAATTTGAGCTAAAGGACCATAAATAATTAACATAATACTTGGTGGAATAAGGATTCCCAATGACCCTCCAGAACAGATGACGCCTGTTGCTAGCTTAGGATTATAGCCTCTTTGCAACATTGCAGGTAAAAATAGAAGTCCCATAGTAACAACTGTTGCACCAACAACTCCAGTACTAGCAGCAAAAAGAAGTGAAACTAATAATACTGCAACTGCAAGACCACCTTTTATCCGACCGAGTAAAAGACTTAATGAATGAAATATCTTTTCAGCAAGTCCTGATTTCTCCATCATATTTCCCATAAAAATAAATAGAGGAATTGCAAGAAGTGTATAGTTTTTCATCGAAGTAAATGCACTAGTTGTTATAAGATTAATAGCTGCATCTCCCCAGAAAATCACACCAAAGATTAGTGCTAGACCGCCTAGTACAAGAAATAGATAATATCCAGAAAAGATTCCTATTAATAAACCTACAATCATTAGAACAAATATTAAAATTGTTTGTGCATCCATCCTATATCTCCCTTCCCAGTAATTTGGAAACGTCTTTTATTACATCTGCTACTCCTTGCAGAAGAAGAAGAGTAAAAGATATAGGAATAATCATTTTAAGAGGGTATATAGGTGTTCGCCACGAACCTGTTACAATTTCTTCACCTCTTATAAAAGATGTTAAGGCAAAATCAAAAGAATGCATTAACCCTAAAATAACTAAAGGGAAGAACAAAACCACCGCTAAACTCAAATCCAATATCGCTTGATTACGGTTAGAAAGCTTCTCGTAAAAAACATCCACTCTAATATGTTGTTTATTTTTTAAAACCCAAGCCATGCCTAAAAATGCTGCTGAACCTCCAAGCATGTAACTTACATCGTAGGACCATATGGTTGGCTTATTAAATATGTGTCTACTAATAACCTCAAAAACTAGGGTGAATATTAATAGAAGGATTAACCAACTGGAAATTTTTCCAACCCACTCACTAATCCCTTCGAATAGCTTTATCAATTGACGCAGCAAACGATCACCTTCCTCATTTCAACCTAAATATTAATTTTACGTTATAGTAGCTAAAAGGCTTTATTTTTAATTAAAAGTTTTAAGTAGAAAATAATAGGCAACAACTATAGCAGACCTTTAGCGTTGTTGCCTATAGAATTTTAATATTTTGGAGTCATCATGTCCTTCCAAAATCTAAATCCTTCAACGTAATTTTGTTGAGACTCCCATATTTGTTTGAACAGATCATCTTGACTTGCTCTTTCAGCATAATAATCATCCACTATGACTTTAAGCCTTTGTTGAGACTCTTCTTCAAATTCAATAAATTCAATCTTGCCTTCTGCTTCCAGTTTGCGATATTCTTCCATTGCAATAAAATCGTCTCTAGCCATATCCGCAAAACCTTTACCCCACATATTTTCTGTAGCTAGTCTAACAATGGCCTTAAGATCGTCAGGCAATTCATCCCACTTGTCCTGATTGATAATGAAACTTGATACGCTAGCAGGTTGGTGGAGAGCTGGCGTTACAATATATTTTGCAATTTCATGGAAACCCATAGGGTAGTTCGATGCTGGACCAGAAAACTCAATTGCATCTACTACACCTCTTTCGAGTGCTTGGTAGATTTCTGGGCCTGATATGGAAACAACAGAAGCTCCTAATCTATTAACAATATCTGCCCACTCTCCTACTGCTCTTACTTTTAAACCTTCAAAGTCTTCAAGGGTACGGATCGGTTTATTTGAGTGATAAAAAATCTCTGGTGTTCCTGGTCCTGCGTCTAATACTTTGACTCTAATTCCAGCTTGATCATATGCTTCTTGCCAAAGGTCACGCCCCTCATCTGTTGTTATCCATCCTAAATACTCTTGTTCATTTAATCCCATTGGTACGGAAGCAAAAAGTGAAAGTTGCGGAATTTTACCCACCCAATATCCATCCCAACTGTGAATCGCATCCACTGTACCTTGTTCAACAGCATCTAATAACTCAGTAGGTTGTACGATTTCTCCTGCCGCATGCATTTCGACAACCAAACGCCCACCTGATGCTTCAGTAATATCATCGGCAATCGATTGAGCCATTCTTTGTAAGGCTGTACCATCTGGCCAAGGTGAATGAGCAACCCATTTAAATGTTTCTTGTGAAGAAGTTTGCCCACCTCCTTCAGAGGAAACATCACTGTTCGTACACCCCATAAGTAACCCAATAATTAAAGCGCTTACAATTAATGCAACCTTTTTCATCTTACTCCCCCTTAAATATCGGATAGATTTTTATGAAATGAGAGATCATTGTTTAAATCTCTTATTTCATAAAATATTGCAAGAAACATGCCAATCCCAAAAAAATCAATAGATGTTCAATTGGCAAAATACTTCATTAAAATCAATCAAACAAGCGTACATTTTACTGCACGCTTGCATTTACAGTTGTTCATATTTTTTTACAACTTTGCTTACTAGTGTTAAAATGCTGGCTGGTTCAGCCATTGTCCACCATCCATTGTTATACAATCACCATTGATATATTCCGCTTCGGGTGAGAGGAGAAATGCTGCTAAATTCGCGATCTCCTCCGGCTGTCCAACACGCCCTAGTGGTACACTTTCAATGGTTTGTTTCATAGTTTCTTCGCCTTGAAATAACTTATCCATTCCACCAGTATTTTCAATCGATCCTGGAGCAATTGCATTCGTTCGAATTCCGTATTTTTTTCCCCATTCAACGGCTAACGTTCTCGTCATTGTAAGGACCCCTGACTTTGCACAAGCCGAATGAATTACACCTTCACCTGATCTCCAAGCATACGTTGCAATAATATTAAGAATACTTCCTTTCGTTTGTGATGCAATCCAATGTTTCCCTACTTCTTGACTACAATACCATGTTCCATTTAAAACGATATTGATAACAGCGTTCCACGCATTTACAGACAGCTCTTCAGCTGGACAAATAAAATTTCCTGCCGCATTATTTACTAAATGATCAATCTTTCCAAAAGCTCTGACTGTCTCTTCTACCATTACCTTCACTTGTTCTGGATTTCGTACATCCATCGGCACAGTCAAGACCTGTCCTTTAAACTGTTGAATTTCATCTCTAGCTATTTCCAGTCGCTCTTCATTTCTTCCAGAAATTACAACATTTGCACCATTTAAAGCAAACTTCTTAGCCATCGCCTTGCCCATTCCACTTGAACCACCCGTAATGATTACAACTTGATCTTTCAATTATTATCCTCCTAATCTTCCTTTACCATTTATATTTTCATAATTGTTTAACATATTAGATTAACTGTTATTAACATTAGGTTTTCCTTGTAAATGTTTCTCAACAAAATTCGTTGTGGTTCTTCCTTGATGAAATTCAGGATGGGCAATCACTTTTTGAAGCATAGGAATATTCGTTTTAATGCCTTCTACTTTGTAGTGTTGGAGGGCATTCGTTAGGTTTTCAATCGCATGATCCCGATTTTCTCCTTTTACAATTAACTTCGCAATCATTGGATCATAAAAAGGGGTGACTTTCGATTGACTATTCACTGCCAGTTCATGACGAATATAGGATGCTTCTGGAAGTTCGAGAGCAGTAATTTGACCTGGTGAAGGAAAAAAAGTGTTAGGATCTTCAGCATAAATGCGTACTTCAATCGCATGTCCATTTTTCTGCACATCTTCTTGTGTAAACGTCAATGACTGACCTGCTGCTATATTAATTTGTTGTTCAACTAAATCAAGTCCAGTGATTTCTTCCGTTACAGGGTGCTCAACTTGCAATCTTGTATTCATTTCAAGAAAATAATAGTTTTTCTGTTCATCTACGAGAAATTCAATCGTTCCTGCATTTCGATATCCGATTGATTTTGCAGCTCTTACAGCCGCTTCTCCCATCTTCTTTCTTGTTAAATCATCTAAAAAAGGCGAAGGAGCTTCTTCGACGACCTTCTGATGGCGCCGTTGAATCGAACATTCACGCTCCCATAAATAAAGTGTATTTCCTTCTTGGTCTGCTAAAATTTGAATTTCGATATGTCTTGGGTTTTCAATATACTTTTCTACATACATCGCTCCATCCCCAAAAAAATCAGTGGCCCTTTTTTGATTACCTGCAAATGCTTTGTGTAATTCTTCAGCACTTTTCACGATTTGCATCCCAATACCACCGCCTCCTGCTGAGGCCTTTAGCATAACGGGGTAACCCATGTTATTGGCAATAACCTCTGCTTCATTTGCATCTGCAAGCGGGTGAGTAATGCCTGGAACAACTGGTACTCCTGCCTTTTCCATTGTTTTTCTCGCTTCGATTTTACTTCCCATATTCGAAATAACATCCGCTGATGGTCCAATAAAAACAATTCCTAATTCTTCACAGCGATTTGCAAAAGTAGCGTTCTCAGATAAAAGTCCGTAGCCAGGATGAATGGCATCCACACTAGTATCATCTGCTACCTCTAAAATTCGGTCGATATTTAAATAACTTTCGTTAACTCGAGGTCCGCCAACAAGGTAGGCTTCATCTGCCAACTGTACATGTGGTGCACTATCATCAGCTTGAGAATAGATGGCAACTGTTTTAACCCCTAATGCTTTACAAGTGCGAATAATACGAACAGCAATTTCCCCACGATTGGCAATTAAAATTTTATTAAACATTCTATTCACTCCTCTAGTCGAGCGGTCGCTCATTTTTAATAGAAATAATCCCTTATTTGGTCTATAAAGAAGAACCATTTGCTTAAGGTGTGTTTAATGCTTTTATAGCAAATGGTTCTATTTTAAAAAGATGTTAACCACTTGATGTTAACGCTTACAAAATATTAGTTAGTGACTTGATAATGGTTTTGATATTGTTGTCGTAATACATGTTTTTGAATTTTTCCTGTTGCTGTCATCGGTAACTGTTCGAGGAAAATAACGGATTTAGGAACTTGGAACCCTCCAAGTTGGGATTTACAATGTTCAATAATTTCCTCTTCTGTTGCTTCTGTATTCTGTTTTAGAACAACAAATGCGGTAACCGCCTCTGACCAATGTTCATGAGGTAACCCTACGGCAACTGCATTTAAGATAGTTTTATGTGTTAACAATGCACCTTCAACTTTAATAGAGGCAACATTTTCACCGCCTGTTTTAATAATATCCTTTTTACGATCGACGAAAACAAGTTGACCATCTTCATCCCAATAACCAAGGTCACCAGTATGATGCCATCCGAACGCTCGACTCTTTTCTGTTTCTTCCTCATTTTTATAATAACCATTCATAACGTTTGGACCACGGTGAACTATTTCGCCAATTTCACCTTTTGGTAAGAGATTTCCATCATCATCCATAATCGCGGTATCATTTAAAATACAAGAAGTTCCCCAATATGAACCGAAACGTTGTAGTTGCTCTTCAGGTCTAAACACCATGGTTGATGGATACATTTCTGTTTGCCCCGTTCCTAGTGCAAATTGTGGGCAAATTTCTGAAATGCAGCGCTCTAACGATTGTTTATCCATTGGAGCCATTGCATACGTACATCTCCTTAAAGAGCTAAGATCATATTTTGACCTGTTAGGATGATCTAACATCATTCGGTACATCATAGGTAGACCAAACATGTTCGTTATTTTGTAATCGTTAATTGTCTTCATGAGTTTCTCTGGTTCAAATCCACTTATAACAACTGTAGTTGCTCCACGATGTAGACATGACATCGTAAATGTATGTTGGGCACAATGGAACAAAGGCATCATAGCTAAAATTCTTTCGTCTTCTTGGAAGTTACACTCAATAATATTACTTAAGC
Source organism: Alkalihalobacterium alkalinitrilicum (assembly GCF_002019605.1). NCBI lineage: Bacteria > Bacillati > Bacillota > Bacilli > Caryophanales > Bacillaceae > Alkalihalobacterium > Alkalihalobacterium alkalinitrilicum. The sequence goes on from NZ_KV917368.1 coordinate 1,798,186, forward strand.
TAGCAATATAAACGGCTAAGTGGCTCGTCATGACCCCTTTTGGATTTCCAGTCGTCCCACTTGTAAACATAATTTGGGCTACATCACGATCTTGTATTTCTACTACTGGCTCAACAGGAGAATGGTCTTCAATGGATACTAAAAATGTATTAGTATCTCCTAGATTCCCTCGTACTGCTATTATATTTTGACAGCGGCTGTTTATATCTTCAATGTCACTTTGAATTAATGCAGCATCACCAATAATTAGCTTTGCTTCTACCTGATCGATAATATAAAGTTTTTCCTTAATTGATATCCCTGGATTAATCGGAACCCAAATAAGTCCAGCTTTAGCAATCCCATTAAAGATAACAATGTATTCCCAAGAATTTCCGCATATCGTTAAGATCTTATCTCCTTTTTTCAAACCAGAGCTTAGTAAATAGTTGGCAAATTGATTAGATAGTTGATCAAGTTCCTCGTAGGAAATCGTCGTTTCGCCATCAATTACTGCTTCTTTATCTGGAAATCTTAATGCATTTCGCCGTAGAATATCGCCTATAGCTACTCGGTTTACAATACTTTGCATTTTTTTCAATCCCCCTAAATGCTTTTTCATTTCATCGATAAACATTTCGTTTGTTAACTCTGACCCTCTAAAAATATTAAAACTAAAAGCTTTACGCTTCTTTCCGTAAAACTACTTTTAATATTTTTCCTGTTGCATTTCGTGGGAGTTGATCTAAAATCACTAGTTGCTTAGGCATCTTATATCGCGCAATTTTTCCTGATAAAAATTTTTCAATTTCCTCTAACGTTAACGACTGCGTTGGATCATTTAATGAGACGACTGCTTTAATGGATTCGCCCCACTTTTCATCTGGGTAACCGACAATAGCAACTTCACGGATATTTGGATGACGGTAAAGAACTTGCTCTACTTCAATCGGGTAAACATTTTCGCCGCCAGTAATAATCATATCTTTTTTTCGATCGACGATATATATAAAGCCTTCTTCATCGAATTTGGCTAAATCTCCTGTATAGAACCATCCGTCCTTAATCGCTTCTTTTGTTGCCTCTGGTTTATTCCAATAACCAACCATAATATTCGGACCTTGAACGATTAATTCACCGACTTTCCCGACAGGTACATCACGATCATTAGGGTCTACTATTCTAACATCTGTGTGTACAGGTGCTTTTCCAACTGATCCATTTTTTCTCAGAGTATTTTTTTCATCAAGTAAGCTCACGAATGGAGCTGTTTCCGTTAACCCGAATCCCTCATAAAATGGAATGCCCCTTGATTGGAAAAATTCAATGACAGTTATTGGGCACGGGGCTCCACCAGAGACAGCTAGCTGTAAAGAAGAAATATCGAATTGTTCAAAGTTTTCAACAGTTGTTAAAGCTTGCCACATCGCAGGAACTAAAAATAGACTTGTAATTTTTTCCTCTTGAATATTTTCCAATACTCTTCTTGGATCAAACGTATCATCTAAAATGATCGTTCCACCTTTATAAAATAGTGGTGTTGTAAACACACTCATCCCTCCTATATGGAATAAGGGTGCCACCGTTAAAGTGATATCTGATTTTTTAAACGGCATGAAAGTAATGCAGTTAATCGCATTCCATTGTGTATTTCCATGACTTAACATAGCGCCTTTGGGTCTACCTGTTGTTCCAGAAGTATACATCATTAAATGAACATCATCTAAACTAATATCGTAGGCAGGTTCTTCCTTGGAAGCTGCCGCGATTAACTCTTCGTATTTAAGATCATCTTCATGTGGCGTAGTTCCAACTTGAATATAATCTAATAATCTAGTTTTTATTAACCTTAGCTCATCCACAACTGGTTTCAAACGTTCATCATAGATAAAAAGATTTGCACCAGAATCGTTTACAATATAATGTACCTCTTCAACACTTAATCGGAAATTGATCGGAACAAAAATGGCTCCTATTTTTGCACATGCAAACATGGACTCGATAGATTCGTTTGTATTTAATAATAAAGCATTAACACGATCTCCTTTTCTAATCCCTAATGAAACAAATGCATGCGCTAGCTGATTAACACGCTCATTTAGATGTTTATACGTATATCGTTTTTCTTTATAAATGAGCGCAAGATTTTCAGGATCAAGCTCACTATATTTAGTGAGCCAATTTCCAATTCCTTTTACCATTACACCAATCCCCCTATTAATAAAAAGTGTTAGACATACTTTACATTAGCTAAGAATCGTAGAATGCTTTCTTGATGGTAGCGGAAATTCTTTATTTTCAAACGTTTCATATCTGCTAATTAACTCTTTTCTTAGTTCACTAGGGACGATGAGGTCATCTACTACTAGCTCTCCAGCAAGTTTGAACGTATCATATCCTGCACGATATTCATCCCGTAATTTTTTCACTAGTACTTCGCGTTCTTTCGGATCTTCAACTGCTTTAATTTTATTGTAATAAACAGCGTTAATTGCCGCTTCTGGACCCATAATTGCAATTTCAGCTGAAGGAAGAGCAATTGTCGAATCTGGCTCATAAGCAGGACCTGCCATAGCATAAATACCTGCACCGTATGCTTTTCTTACGATAACACACATTTTTGGAACGTTTGCGCACGAACTAGCATAAATGAAGTTACGTCCTTTTCTAAGGATTCCTTCTTGTTCGACCTTCGTCCCTACCATAAACCCTGGTGTATCACACAAGTATAATAGTGGAATGTTGTACGCATCACACGTCCAGACAAATTTTGCTCCTTTATCCGCAGACTCAGGGAAAATTGCGCCGCCTTTATGCATCGGTTGATTCGCTACAATCCCAACAGTTTTACCATTTAATCTTGCAAAACCCGTCACTAATTCTTTTGCAAAATTTGCTTTAATTTCTAGAAAACTATCACCGTCAACAACCGCTTCAATCAGTTTGCGTACATCATAAGCTCGATTCGGCTCCATCGGGATAATGTTATCGATTTCTTGTGGATCGCGACTCGGCTCTCTTGCTGGAAATTCTGGTAATTTTTCTTCAAAGTTATCTGGTAGATAAGTTAATAGCTTTTTAACAATGCTAGCTGCTTCTTCTTCATCTTTAGCAATGAAATCTGCTGATCCACTTTTGCTTGTATGCATGGTTGCCCCACCAAGTTCTTCAACATCAACCTTTTGTCCCGTCGCCATCTGTACCATTCGCGGTGAAGCAATTGCCATCCCAGAAATTTTATCCACCATTACGACAAAATCAGAGAAGACTGGCATATAAGCTGTTCCTGCAAAACACGGACCGTATAAAACAGCAATTTGTGGGACACGACCTGAAAGAACACTATGATTATAGAATATTTTCCCACCAGAATATTTTTCTACATGATAACCACCTGCTTCGTCAATACGTCCACCTGAAGAATCGATTAAATAGACAATTGGACGCTTTCCACGAATGGCAGCTTCCTGAATTCGTAATATTTTCTCACTATGATAGTTACCCATTGAACCAGCTTTTACTGTATAATCACTAGCGATAAAATACGTAATACGATCGTCAATTTTTCCTGTACCTGCTACTACACCATCTGCAGGTAAACGCTCATTTAAATTATTGGCAAAAAGTCCTGTTTCATAAAAAGGTTGTTCATTATCAAAGTAAAGTTTTAAACGATCGCGAACAAATAATTTGCCAAGTTTTTTTATTTTTTCATGATCGGGTCCACCTTTTTCAATTCGTTCCTTTTCTGCAAGTACTTTTCTTTCACGTTCCAAATCCAACACCATCCCTTTGTAAATGTTTTTTATAAACGAAACGATTTCTAGCGGGTTTATGAGAGAATTCCTAATCGCTTGGTTAAAATCTCATTCATAATTTGCGTAGTTCCTCCACCGATCGATTGAATTCTGGCATCTCTCCAATAACGTTGGACTGGATATTCCATCATATATCCATTTCCACCATGAATTTGTACAGCTTGGTCTGTAACTCTACGAATCATTTCAGCCGCATACGCTTTCGCCATAGTTGCTTCCGTCACAATGTCTTCTCCTTTGTTGTATAAGTAAATGGCTCTGTACGTAATATTTCTTGCTTTTTCTAAATCGACAGCCATATCGACCATCTTATGACGTAACACTTGGAATTCTGAAAGTGGTTTCTTAAATTGAATTCTTTCTTTACTATATTTGATGGTATCTTCGAGAGCGAGTTCACCTAAACCGATACATCCTAAGGCCATGCTAATTCGTTCGAACTGAAAGTTTTTCATAATATTACGGAAACCTTCATGTTCATTTCCAATTAAGTTTTCCTTTGGTACTTTCACATTGTCAAAGAAAATCTCGCCTGTATCGGAAGAACGCCAGCCTAATTTCTTCAGTTTCTTACCAACCGAATACCCTTCCCAATTAGTTTCAACAATAAAAAGACTAACGTTATGATGAGCTGGTTCTTCTCGTGTTTTTGCAGCCACTACTACATAATCGGCGTTTACGCCGCTTGTAATAAACGTTTTCGAACCATTTAAAATATAGTAGTCTCCTTCTTTTTTTGCAGTAGTTCTAATCGCTGATACATCTGATCCACCACTCGGTTCAGTAATTGCAAGAGCAGAAATTAATTCACCTTTGATACCTGGAACAAGGTATTTCCGTTTTTGCTCGTCATTTCCAAATTTCCATATGTTTGTCATCGCAATGCCTGTATGCGAGCCTAATGCAGCACCAACGCCTCCTGCACCACATTTAGCTAATTCTTCAATAAGTACAGCTTCAGTAATTAAGTCTAACCCTCCACCACCATATTCTTCTGGAAATTTAATACCTAAGTAGCCTAACTCTCCCATTCGTTTATATAAACTTCTTGGAACCTCACCGTCTTTTTCCCATTGTTCAACGTTGGGCTTAATTTCTTTTTCAATAAATTTTTTTACAGATTTTCTAAACATTTCGTGTTCTTCTTTAAATATCCAATGAGACATGTTTACTTCCTCCCTTTAACGACCTTAAACTACAATCCAATTTGCTTAGAAATAATTTCCTTCATAATCTCATCAGCTCCGCCACCGATACGAGGGAGACGACTATCACGCCACATCCGTTCAATTGGGTACTCCGCCATATATCCGTTACCACCCATGATTTGTAGTGCGCGATCCGTTACCCAATGGGACATTTTGACAGCAGCTAGTTTTGTCATTGAAATTTCCTTAGCAGGAACTTCACCTTTTGAAAATCTGTAAGCGGTTGCATAGGTTAGTTCACGACACACTTCAATTTCTGTTTTCATTTCGGCTAATAAATGAGCAATAACTTGAAAATTACCGATTGGTTGGCCAAACGCTTTTCTTTCTTTCGCATAATTAAGTGCTAGTTCATACGCATAATCTGCTGCACCAATGGCTCCTGATGCCCCAACCATCCGTTCACCCTGAAGTTGCCACATAATTTGATAAAAGCCTTTTCCTTCTTCTCCTAGTAGATTTTGATGAGGAACTCTTACATTATCAAAGATGAGTTCAGCCGTATCAGATGATCTCATCCCTACTTTATCTAGCTTTTTACTTACAGAAAAACCTTCACGATCCGTTTCTACTAGAAAAAGACTAATACCTTTATAACCAGGTTCATCCGAGGTTCTTGTTACTAGTGTTACAAAATCCGTTCTCGTCCCATTTGTAATAAATGTTTTCGTTCCATTAATTACCCATTCATCGCCTTCACGTCTTGCCCTCGTTCGTATTCCTTGAACATCTGAACCGTGATCTGGCTCCGTAATACCAATCGCAGCAATCTTTTCTCCTTTTAAAGCTGGTTTTAAAAAACGCTCATGTTGATCTTTTGTACCAAATTTATAGATAGGTGGTGTTGCCATGTCCGTTTGGACAGCAATCGCCATGGGAACACCTCCGCATCCACATTTATTCATTTCTTCTGCTAATATAATTGAAGTAAAGTAATCACCGCCCTGACCACCAACTTCCTCAGGGTAATGTAATCCTAGAAAACCAAGATCTCCCATTTTCGTGAATAACTCTCTTGGAAATTCGCCAGCTTCTTCCCATTCTTCTATATATGGAGAAATTTCTTTTTCTACAAATTTTCTAATCGTTTTTCTTAATTGGTCATGTTCTTCTGTAAAATATGGTTCATATGGCATCATTCTTCACCTCTTCAATTTTCTTCATTTAGTAAATGATCATCTAATTCAATTTCCATACGAAGAAGGTTGGCTCCGAAGCACTTCCCAAGATTATCGACCCGTATTGAAGTTGAGCCACCGCCATTAAGTGCTTCTTTACAAACAAAATTCATTCCATAAATGTTTGGTAATTCATATCGAACAACCTCTCCATCTACTAATCCAGTAAAATGGTCTTTAACTCTCTCAGGAGTCACCTCAGATAGAAAGACTTCATAAATTGCTTGATTTGGTGCAAAAAGACCAATATTCACTGTATTTCCTTTATCACCTGACCTTGCTTGTGCAACTTCTCTTAATTTGATACGTGCCATGAACTACACCTCCTCAACTTCAACTTTTATTGCTTTTTCGATTTGATTACGATCAATTAATGTGGACCACATTCCTATTAAGGCACGTGGTGCAGAATTGCCCGTAAATCCACTCATCGTCGGTGGTCCATTTAAAGCTAAAGGTGGAAACAATCTACTGAATTTTGCAGCTTCTTGCTTTGTTTTCGCACGGACCGCCATTCTTAAATAAATTTCATTCAAATCAGAATCATTTTCATGAGCTAATGGACCATGTAACGAATTATGCCCTATGAAATCGGTTCGTACTTCATCGTAATTCAACTCCATTTTCTCGAGTTGTTTTCGAATAATTTCATCGACTTTCTTTGCCTTTAACATCGCATCTGGCCAAGAAAAACCAACCATCACTTGACCTAGATACCCATTTTCATATCCCATTACGACTTTTAATGTCTCTGGTTTCGGTTTTCCTTTCGTACCCGTTACTTTCACTTGATTAGGAGCAATATTTTCAAGTTTTACGTTCGTTAAATCAACCACTACATCTGGCGTAAAATAAGCCGATGGATCATGGATTTCATATAACATTTGTTCTTTCACCGTATCAACAGTAACTAAACCACCACGTTCTTCGACTTTGCTAACGATAAATTCTCCAGTTTCCGAGACCTCAGCAATCGGATAACCAATTTGATCAAATCCTTCAATGTCCCACCATTTTCCGCTGAAATTACCTCCCGTAGATTGGGCTGAGCATTCTAATAAATGGCCCATAAAAACACCACTAGCTAATTTATCCCACTCTTCTTCACTCCAATCAAATTCATAAATGAGTGGTGCTAAAAATTGGGCAGTATCTGTCGTTCTTCCCGTAATAACAATATCTGCTCCTGCTCTTAACGCTTCAACAATCGGTTGGGCTCCTATGTAAGCGTTCGCGAACTCAAGCCTTTCTTTGACCGTATCAATGGCTGCTCCTGTTTCTAAATGATCTAATGAAACACCATTTTCTTGAAATTCATCAATTCGATCAATCACATTATCTCCTGTTACAACCGCCACTTTTAAGCCTGTAAATCCTAGCTCTCTTGCTACTTTTAGAACCTCTTGTTGAGCACCGATCGGGTTTATCCCGCCTGCATTTGTTAATAATTTAATTCCTTTTTCCTTTACGTAAGGCAGTAATGCTTTCATTTGCGTTGAAATATCTTTTGTATATCCTGCATTTTCATTTTTACGTTTGTCTTTTACTAATATCGCCATAGTCAATTCGGCTAAAGCGTCGAAGCATATATATTGAACATTTCCTTTTTCCGCTGTTGCTACTGCAGGTTCAATCGTATCCCCATAGAACCCTTGTGCAGCTCCAATACGAACTGTTTTCATATCATCGCCTCCCCTTTCACCCTTAATCATTATTAATCTTTACAATAACATCTCCCTCTTGAACGAACTCTCCTTCCGCGGTATGAAGCGAAGCAATAACTCCATCATGGGTAGCTTCAATTGGAATTTCCATTTTCATAGACTCTAAGATCACAAGAATATCTCCAGCTTTAACTACATCATTTTCTTTTACTTCTACTTTCCATACATTCCCACTCATTGAAGCTTGAACTTCTACCATATATATCACTCCTAAATAATTTTTTATTGCCCTTTCCAATTTGGCGTTCTCTTTTCTAAGAAAGCTGAAGCTCCTTCTCGTAAATCTTCACTCATAAATGAAACAAGTCTCAGTGTTGATAAATAGTCAAACGATTTCAATAAATCCATTTGCTCAGTATTATAGAAAGCATCTAAACCTAACTGAACTGCTAACGGGCTAAATGATGCCACTGTTTTTGCCACCTTCATCGCTTCAGCTTCAAGTTCTTCAGGTGGAACGACACGATGAACTAAATTAAATTCCTTTGCTTGTTCAGCGGTAATAATCTCAGCAGTGAGCATCAACTCTAACATTTTTCGATCTCCTACCGCCCTACGTACCCATGGCATAATAACAAACGGTACAAGTCCAAGCCTGAGTTCAGTTAAACCTAACTTTGCTTCACTAGAGGCTATCGCAATATGGCACATCGCAACCAAACCAGTTCCTCCACCTAATGCAGGCCCATTAACAGCTGCAATTAAAGGCGTTTGAACTTTTGCACCAACTTTAAACAATTCTGTACTTGCTCGCCCTTCAAAGTGAAGTTCAGGAGCGGTTTTCTCAAGGTTCTTTTTAAATTCATTTAAGTTTCCACCCGCAGAAAATGCCTTTCCCGCTCCTGTAATCACGATTGCCCTGACATTAGGATCACGATCAGCATTTGTAATCGCTTGAAGTAATTCATTTGCAGATTTCTCTGTTAATGGATTTCTAATCTCTGGTAGATTTAGTGTGATTTTCGCAACATAGTCATTTACTTCATATAACACTGTTTTAAAATCCATGACCTCACCTCTAACTTTTCTAATAATTTGGCGTCACTCTTTGAATTGCAATATTTGTGCCAAAGTTTTTTTGCTTTAGAATGACCATTTTCTTTGCCTCACTCAGTTAATAAAAAGAACACAAGTGTAAAGTTGTTAACATAATTTAACAAGTGTTCATAGAAATAAACAATAGTCGCATTGTAATAGAGTGTGAATGTTGCTATAATTTTAAATATATAAAATTTTCCAAAAATATTAGTGAGGTGTTTTCTATTGAAAGTAAGAAACTTCACCACTATCGATTATGTTAATTTATCTCCTGAAAGTACAATACGCGAAACCATATCAGCATTTCTAAACTATCGAGTAGACTTTGGATGCATTACAAGGAATAACAAGTTGTTAGGTATTGTCCATAAAAATTCTATTCATCGGGCCTTGCTACAAAACTATTCACTAGATGATCCTATTAAACCGTTTATTAAAGAAAAAGTGATTACCATTCATAAAGACCAACATTTAATCGACGCAAGAGAAATAATGATGGAGGGAAATGTAAGTCAAGCTGTTGTACTGGATCATAATGAAGAAGTTTTTGGAATAATGTCTAAGTCAGATCTAGTCACTTCTAATATGGCAGCATTAGAAAATGCACTAAGCCGTATGACTGCTCTTATCGAAAACTTGCAAGATGCTGTTATTCTTGTAGATCCTAGTCTCAATATAACTACCTATAACCATACTGCAATTGAGCTTCTTCAGTTAAAAGAAAAAAGTCTAATGGGTGCTCCAATAGATCATTTTCTTCCTTCTTTTAGAAGATGGCTACTAGAAACTTTAAAAACTGGAGAAATTCAAGATATTAAAAGATTTACTTTTAAAGAATTAACTGTTTTAGCTTCTTTCATTCCCATCCGTGAACAAAACAAAGTATCTGGAGCAATGGTTGTTTTACGTGATGTTACTTCATATGAAAGTATTGCAAATGAATTAGAAACAACAAATAATTTAAAAAAGATATTAGATAGTGCACTTGAACTAGCATACGACGGTGTCATAGTAACAGACAATGACGGCCAAATCACTATGACCAACCATGGATTTATTGAACTCTTTAACTTAAAAAATCAACATGATGTGATCGGACTACCTATTACAAAAATTGCACCACAAATCCCTTCGCACCTGAGTTTAAAAATGAATAAAAAAATTGAAGGAGAACTCATCGAGGTTAATAATAAGAAATGTATTGTAGCTCAAATGCCAATCTATCAAAATGGGCAAAAACTAGGGGCAATATTTAAGATTATCTTCCACCAACTTGAAGCATGGAAAGATATTTTTCATCATATGGAACATTTAGAAAGTGAAATTTCGTATTACCGAGGAGAATTAATTCGAATTTCCAATGATACAGACCCTTTTGCTCACGTTATTTCTATTAATGACCAAATGGAAAAATTTAAGCAGGAGGCAACTATTGCTGCCAAATCCCCTTCAACTATATTAATCACAGGTGAAAGTGGTACTGGTAAGGAACTAATAGCTGCTGGCATACATACTGTATCCGAAAGAAAAGGTGCTTTTATTAAAGTAAATTGTGCTGCCATTCCTGAAGAGTTGTTAGAATCAGAGTTTTTTGGCTATGAAGAAGGTGCATTTACTGGAGCAAAAAAAGGAGGAAAACTTGGTAAATTTGAATTAGCGAATAAAGGAACACTTTTTCTGGACGAAATTGGCGACATGCCTTTAGCTTTACAAGTAAAGCTTTTAAGGGTATTGCAAGAACAAGAGTTTGAAAGAGTAGGTGCGACTAAAACTACAAAAGTTGACGTTCGAGTAATATCAGCTACTAACAAAGATTTAGCAGAACTAGTGAAAGAAGGTAAATTCAGAGAAGATTTATACTACCGCATCCATGTTATTCACTTAAATATCCCTCCACTACGAGATCGTCTAGATGATATTCCAATTCTTTGTAAACATTTCATAAAAAAGATTAATTTGAAAACAAACAAAAATATTGTAGGAGTTTCTCCATCTGTAATCCAACATTTTCAACAGTATCAATGGCCAGGTAATATTAGGCAACTAGAAAATGTCTTAGAAAGAGCTTTTCATTTTAGCAAATCTTCTTGGATTGAACTTGAACACTTACCTAAAGAAATTAACGTACTAGACGATAAAATCACGATTAGTCCTACTCCCTTTGAAACAGAAAAAAATCTTAATATCGACCGTAAACAGTCTATAAATAAAACGGAAAAACAAGTTATTCTGCAAGCACTCATGAAGACGCATGGTAATCGAACCAAAGCTGCTGAAATCTTAGGAGTGAGTCGGACAACGCTTTATCAAAAAATAAAAAAATATAATATTAAAGAAGAACTAAACTTTACTTTTACCTCAACATAATTTTTAGTTATGTTGGTTTGCTAGTCGATGTAAGAGCTTAATTATATGGATAAACTAGCAAACCAACATTTTTTGACTCGTATACAGTAATCCTCTTTTCAATAGCTTATATTTTTAAATGTTCATTTTTTTAAGATAAACTTTTGTACTTTTCCGGACAATGTCAGTGGCAATTGTTCAACAAAAACAATTTCTTTCGGCACTTTAAAATCAGCTAAATGTTTTCTACAATAATCTTTAAGTTCATCTTCCTTGACTGACACCCCCTCTTTAGGAATAATAAAATATTTGTCTACTGCTCCAAAAAACAAATCAGTACCTCCAATTCCTGCAACAGCAGATACTTTGTGATGAGAAGAAATCACCTTTTCAACTTCAACTGGATATATATTGCATTCCCCTTTCCTAAACACCTCAGCTTTTTGACCTTTGTAATAAATGTATCCTTCATGATCCATATAACCTAAATCCCCAGTGAACAGCCAGTTGCCTAAATTGAAAGTATTTTGTGTCCCTTCTTTTAATTCAAGATAACCTTTCGCTATACAATTTCCTTTTATTACTATCTCACCCACTAGTCCTACAGAAAGTTCATTTTTTTCACTGTCTACAATTTTTGCTTGAAAATCACCAATAGGAACACCGATACTTTTTTGAGCCTTTTCAACAGGATCTGATAACTTTGTAAGCAAGCACGCACCTGAGGTTTCGGTCAATCCATATAAGTTTACTAATGAAGCTTCCGTAAATAGATTAATAATTCCCTGACAAATACCAGTATCAACGTTAGATCCTCCAACAATGCAAATTTTTACAGAACTTACATCATATTTCTTAGTACCTTTGTAATTACATATCTTGGTATAATTTGCTGGCATCTCATTGAGTACAGTCGGTTTATATTTATGGATAACCTCTAGCACCGATTCTGGTAGGGGGTTTGGAATTAAAATCACTTTTCCATAGCTTAATAGAGCAGCATGTACCGTACAGGTCAATCCTCCGTAATGACTTAGAGGTATACTTCCTGTTATACTGTCGCATTCATCTAAGGATAAATGTTCAACTAACGCTTTGGCAGACGTTAAAATACTTTTGTTAGTTAGCATAGTTCCCTTTGGCCATCCCATTGTACCTGAAGTATAAATTACTGCAACCGTATCATCTTCTCGAATTAGCTCTTTGGCTTCCTCAATTCGTTTCCTATTTGGCTCTCTATAAATGAGCTCCTCAAATGATAAACTGTCATCAAACCCTTCTCCGATGAATATATACTTTTTTATATTAAACATTGTCTTATTATTATTAATAAAACTTGCAAAATCAAAATCTTGTGAAGTCGAATTACATATAAGACCTTTTACTTTTGAAGATTTCAACATATATTCTAATTCCAGTTTTTCGCATCTTACATCTAAGGCTACTAATCCAACACCTATTTTAGCAGTAGCAAAATACGTATAAAGCCACTCCACTTGATTTAAAGCCAAGATACCAAGATAATCTCCTTTATTAAATCCTTCCTCTAATAGAGCCGATGCTAAATAATCAGAAATCTCATCGAGCTTACGGAATGTAATACTTTGTTCATTATCCATAATTAAAAATGGTTTTTCAGGAAACTTTTCTACTGCCTTTGTTAGTGCTTTATGCACGATCCAACTCAAAATAAACACCTCCATCTAATAGTTTTAATTAAAAGGTCTCAAAAAATAATGAAAGATTTAATACAATTTTAGGTGCAAATTATTTAACTATATTTCTAATACTCATTAATAATAAGTAGTCAAAATAGATTGGATACTTTTCAAATCCTTACTTACTATTTTTGCAATATTTATGCCATAACAGTATTCTGTTATACAACTTTAAAAAACAAGTAGCCATTGTTATTTTTTCTATACATATGTAAAGTTGCACTTGTAAAAAAGTTTACATAATGAAATATTCGCTTTATGAATTCACGATGGCTCCAAGATTCTAGACTCTAACTTAAAAAATAAAAAAAAAAACGATTCTGACCTTATGCAGAATCGTTTTTTAAGCACTGTTAATGTTGAGCGGGGCCTAACATAATACAAGTTCTATAATTTAGTTTTCTTATACAAGCTCATTCGGCTCCTCTAAAATGGATAAACTTGCTTCTTCGTTCATAATATTCTTAATGATTAAGAACACGATTTCAATTATTATTAACCCAAAACAAATAGGTACTAAAAATATTAATGGGTAAATAGGGTATAAGTTACCTCCTGCTGGAAATGCAATTCCTTGAATTGAACTTTCTATTGCATAGAGAAGGCCGTAGTATGTGATGAGGAAAAAGAGTATGCCTTCTAGAATTAATAATAGGATAACTATCATTCTTTGCTTAAACATACGAAACTTTGTAACAACCATTGTAATTCTAGGAAAAATTCCAGTACCATATGCAAACGCTAACGCAGGGAACAGTGTTAATGGCATAAAATAATTCCTAACAAATTCGTATCCTCCTGGTATTGACCTTGACAGAAAGTTTCGACTAACAACATCTCCAACGATGAACAGCATCATTAAAAATAAGCTAATTCCACTTATCCATAATCCAATGATCTTAACTGTATTTAAAACTTTATAACATTTTAAAAATATATCAGGCATATATCCACCACCTTATTTTGTACTATTTTCCTTACATTGTACTCGGTAACCACGTAATTAAACTCGGGAAAATTATTAATAAACCACATACAACGATTGCTACAACTACTGCAAATATGGTTGAATATTTAAATATGCCTTCTAATGGTATTTTACTAACCCCTGAAACAGCGTAAACACTTAACCCAACTGGCGGTGTTATTAAACCTAATGTACAAATGACAGAAATAAAAACTCCGAACCAAAGAATGTCGACATTCATCATTTCCACAATCGGTAATACGACTGGTAAAGTCATTAAAATAACAGCTCCACCTTCAATAAACATGAAAAGGATAAAGAAGACAAATGTAAGAATGATTAAAACGATAACGGGATATTCTAGTAAAGTTCCAATACTTTCAACTAGTTTCCGCGGTAGTAATGATACTGAAACAAACCGACTGAAAATTTTTGCCCCGATTAGTATAATAATAACCATACCTGTTATTTTTAATGTTTCTGAAAATGACTTATAAATAAAGTCTTTATTAACTCTCCCTAAAATGAGTGCAGCAATAAATGCAGCAAATGCTCCTACGGCTCCTGCCTCAGTAGGCGTAACGAACCCTGCATAAATACCACCAAAAATAATAAAAGAAATAAAAAAACCGACAAGGAATACAACGATTATTCTTGAAGTTTTAATTGGTTTAAAACTAGCTACGGTTCCCTTTTCTTGTTTTGAGTCTGTACGAGCTAACAAAATAAACATACAAATAATATAAACAAACATGATTAAGATCCCTGGAATAATGGCCCCAATAAATAATGTACCAACTGGAGTTTCAGAAATGACTCCAAACAAGATTAAGATAAGACTTGGAGGAATAATACCAGACAAAGATCCTCCAGCAGCTGCAATTGCTCCTGCTAATTCACTTTTATATCCATGATTTCTTAATTCAGGTACTGCTACTTGACCTAAGGATGCCGCCGTTGCTGTACCAGACCCTGAAACCGCCCCTAAAAATCCACCAATGATGATCGTTAGTGCTCCTAGTAATCCTTTTTTTCCTCGTGAGATATTATAAACGATGGTAAACAAATCTTTTACAATTCCAGCATTAAGTATAAATTGTGCCATTAAAACAAACAACGGGATGGTCGTTAATGTATAATTGGTTGCTTGGTTAAAAGGGTCGGAACCTACTAAACCTGGTATTATGTTTCCTCTTTCAATTAATAATAATCCAATAACTCCGACAGCTAATAATATAGAGTGGATGTACAATCCTGCTAATAGTAGTAAAAAAAATAAAATTAACACAATTGCTACGAGTAAAATATCTGGCATACTATTCCCCCTTAACAGCTTATACCTCTGTTAAAAACCATTTAATTGGAAGAGCTGACTCTAGAGACTATGCCTGTATATATTCAACGACATTAATGCATTTTACATAATTTGCATCTATAACGTTTAAATGCAAGACACATTGCATTAGAGTCAGCCCTTTAATAGAACTATTCTAAATTCATAACCCCTTCTGGTACACTACCTCCTGCTTCTATGATTAAATCTCTCCATAATTTAACTACTTCTTTACCTGGCATTCCCCTATCATCAAGTAAGTCAATGTAATCGTACCAAGTTTCTTCAATACCGCTCAAAAAGTGCTCTTGAACTTCTGGATCTAATTCCTCTATTGATGTAACAAATTTTCCACCATTCTCTAAAGAATAATCAATCATTTCTTCAGACCTGTTTACCCATACGTCTGCTCCTTGAGTTAATAATTCCGAAGCAGCATTTACCATTATCTCTCTTACATCTTCTGGTAAGCTTTCCCACTTATCCTGAGTCATCGCAATGAGGGAATTGAAATGACCGAAATTAACGCCTGTAAATGTATACATGAATAAGTCTTGGAAGCCGTAACCAGACCAGTCTGCGATACTATAAAAGCTTCCTTCAAAAGCGCCTCTGCTCATCGCATCAAACATATCCATTGCAGGCATTGTAATTGTATTAGCACCAATGCGTTGAGCATACATTTCATGAATACGTGATGAAGTTCTCAAAGTTGCACCAATAATATCATCTACTGAATTGAACTCTTTACCAGTCGTAGATATAGAGTATTCCATCGTTGTTGGCATTCCCATAACAACAAGTCCCATATCTCCATATTCTAACTCTGTAAATGTTTTACCATCCAATAGAGGAACATCACTATTTAATAACATTTCATACGCTTTAGAAGCAATATACGTATCAGAATGAGTTAAAGGTAACATTGTAATTTCCGACATTGGAAATCTTTGTGGATCATAAATAGGTGGAAATAATGTTACATCAGCAATCCCCTGGTTCATTGAATCATATTCTTTTGTAATTTCAACTAATTCACCTGAGTGAAATTGTTCAAATTGAACTCTACCATTCGTTTCCTCAGTGACTTTTTCCATCCATGGTACAAAAAATCCAGAAACCCACCCATGTTGTGGACTTACACCTGTTGCTGCTACAAGGTTAATAGTTTCTTCTGAATCGTTATTTTCAGTTTCGGAATTTCCATCACCATCCTGATTACTAGTCGGTTCACTCCCTCCACCGCCACAAGCTGTTAAAAAAATAAGTAACATTGTAAAAACTGCTGCATACAACCAATTTCTTTTGAACATTCGATCTCCCCCTACTATTTTTTTATAAAATAAATTCTAATGTAAACGCTTATATTGTTAGCGCTTACATTAAACTTATTACTACCCTAAAAAAGTTAATTTTCTATCATACCAGATTACATCAATAGGTAATTAGACTTTTACTTACATAAATTAATTAATTATTAGCGAGTGTTTGTTCCAATGTCCATTCATTCAATAATTTTACGAATTGATCGAGATTAGAAAACCTCTCATCGTTTGTTTGACCGTTTTTCCAACGATAGTACAATTGTTGTGCAATTACTATATGTTTGAAATAAGCAAAAACCATATAGTAGTGCATATATGAAACATCTCGACCACTTTTTTTCGAATACGCTTCAATAAACTCATTTCTAGTCATAAACCCTTTTCTCGTTGTAATGGGACTATTATTATTATGAAACTTGAAAAATTCAGGATCCGAATCTTCATGCCACATAACTAATGCAGAGGCAAGATCAGTCAATGGGTCGCCGACTGTACTCATCTCCCAATCCAATACACCAGCTATCTGACTTAAATTGTCCTTTGTAAACATTACATTGTTTATATGAAAATCATAATGGATTATTGTAGCAGGTGGTGAAATTGGCATGTTACTAAGTATCCAGCCTTTTAATTGTTCTATTTTAGTGATTTCTTCTGTTTTCACCTTTTCGTATCTTCCAATCCAGCCATGAACTTGTCGCTCCAAAAAACCATCTGGTCGTGTCATGTTAATAAGCCCTGTTTTTTTGTAATCTATGTCATGTAGTGAAACAAGTGTGTCAACCATCGTGTCTGAAACTTCTCTAAACAGTTTCACATTACCATCCTGCACTTCTGGTAAAACTTTTTCCAAAAGGACTCCATGACGCCTTTCCATTATGTAAAAGGGAGCACCAATGATTGAGCTATCTTCAATAAAAATGTATGGTTTTGGAGCTAGGGGAAAAACAGGGTGCATTTCTTTCAAAACTTTATATTCTCGTAACATATCATGGGCTTTCGTATTCACTGGACCTAACGGCGCTCTTCTTAGTACAGCCTCCCATTCACCTATCCGAACTAAATAAGTTAAATTTGAGCTACCAGCACTAAATTGCTCTACTTCTAATGGTTCATTACTTAAAAATGTAAGTTCTTTTTTAAGACAATGCCCTAGTAATTCGTAGTTTAATTCTTCCCCTTTACGAACTGCTATCGTATCTTTTACTACTTTTTTATTAACTGACATAAACACCCTCCTTTGGGGTAGTCTAACTACTTAAGATTAGTAGTTGAATAACTCTCTACATAAAGAAAACGGTTTCAAATATAACAGTTTAATATTAAAAATAAAAATTTTGTACAAAGTTTTGGTTGAATAGAAAGAATAAAATGTCAATATTAATTTTAATTGATAAGATTGTTAAGTACGAGATTTAATAGAAATACTTATTGAATAGATATTAGAAAGGTATGAAGTAGGTTAAATTATAGAGTATAGGGCTTTAAAAGATGTTAGGAGTATTGGATATGTAAGAAAAACCTTTATTAGATTAATATCAACTGGTTTCCTGTAAAATAAATTTATGTATTCTGTGTTTTAAACTATTATTTATTTTTTAAATCACAAGTAAAATATAATTATAAAATACCACTAAAATTAATATCTTTCAACATAAATTGTTAAAATATTTCTTCTCATATAAAATATTTTCATTTATTGAAATACTAAGGAAATAAACGAGGAGCTGTACAACTCAAAAAAGATAGAATTCAATATGAAGCCTAATCTAATATAAAGAGTAGAGTAATAAGGTGGTTACCCCTAAAAGTTAGAGTTTTTATTATGCAGCTGATTGGCTGGGTTGAGTTCGGTATTCTACTGGACTTAAACCAGCCAATTTTCCTTTTGATCGTACATGGTTGTACCAGTAGATATATTCTTCAATCCGTCTTTTTAATTCTTCATAGTTTACTAATTCTTCCCCATAATACATTTCTTGCTTTAAAATACCAAAGAAATTCTCCATCGAAGCATTGTCTGCGCAGGTTGCTTTACGTGACATGCTTTGGAATACTTTATTTTCTTTTAATGTCTTCACCCATTGACTGTGCTGGTAATGCCAGCCTTGATCGGAATGGATGGTGGTGCGATAAGTTGCATGATTATTTATTATCTCTATTGTTTCTTTTAAAGGCTCCATGACAAGGTCTAACGTGGGACGTTTCTTGATTTCAAAAGCAATAATTTCCCCGTTATAAAGGTCAAGAATCGGATTTAAATATAACTTCTCTTCGTCTAGACATTTGAATTCTGTAATGTCGGTTACTAATTTTTGTAGAGGGATAGGTGTGCTAAAGCGGCGGGATAATCTGTTTTTCGCTATTCTTCCAACCTTCCCCTTATAAGAATTGTATTTACGAGATTTCCTCATAAATTTCACACACTTTAACCCCAATTCACGCATTATACGATACACTTTTTTATGGTTTATAGAATGTCCTAACTTCTTTAATTCTTTCGTGATCCGTTTATAACCATAACGTTCATGAAACTTTTTAAATAGTTCCGTAATGATTTTTTTAAATTCTGAGTCCGAATCTTCTCTGTCAAAGTTCCCGACATGATAGTGGTAGGTTGCTTCTGGAATTCCCACGACAAGGAGAATATCTTTTAATCGGAATCCATCTTCTTTGAGTTCGAATGCCACCTTTGCTTGTGCTTTTCGTGGAAGGCATTCTGATTCTCTCGAAAAGCTTTCAACTTTTTTAGGTAAGCATTTTCTAGTCGCAATAATTCATTCTCGCGTTCCAGTTCTTCTTCGCGTGTTAACTTCTTCTCTTCTTTTTTCATTGGTTTATTGGTGTTTTTAGACATAGAAGATCGCCCCTTTAATCTTGGTTTTAGGCCTTCTATCCCTTGTTCATTAAATGTTTTCATCCAACGGTGAATTAATGAAGGATTATTCAATCGAAATTGTTCAGCAGTTTCCTGAAAAGAAGCACCTGTCTCTACCATAAATTGTATCGTATCCATTTTAAATTGAACAGAGTAGGCACCTTTCATTTTTCTTCGCTTTAATCCCTCTATCCCTTTTATTTTATAGGCTCTTACCCAATCTTGTATTGGTGTTTGAGAGGGCATATTATATTTTTTCGCTAGTGACTTATATCCAAGATTTCCATTTAAATACTCGGTAACAAGCTTTATTTTAAATGCTTCACTATATTTGGCCATAAAAACACCCCCGAGAGTTAGATTTTCTACTCTAACTTTCGGGGGTCGGTACCTAATAACTCTACTCTTTATTTCAACTGCTTTCGCTTCAATATAATATAATCTTTAATTTTAATAGCTTGCGAGAAAAAACAAATTTGGTTTCTATTACACCTTAGAAGTAGGGGAGTAATTTGTGATCGCTTGGACAGCTAGGTCATACTCTTCTTTCAGCTCTCTGACAACTTCAGCAATTGGCTGGACTTTTTTAATTGCGCCAACCCCTTGTCCTGCTGACCATACGTCTTTCCATGCTTTTGCTTCGTTTTCAGTATCAACGTGAGCTACATCGATCTTGTCTGGTTTTTGCAGATTATCTAGGTCTAAGCCTGCTTTTCGAAGACTCGGTGTGAGGAAGTTTGCATTAACTCCACTAATGGCATCCGTATAAAGAATGTCGTCAACATCAGAATCAACTAACATTTCCTTATACTCTTCACTTGCCATTGCTTCTGTTGTTGCGATAAATCGAGTTCCCATATATGCAAAGTCAGCACCTAGTACTTGAGCCGCAAGGACATCTCTTCCATTTGATAAACATCCTGCTAAGATTGTAATTCCATCCCAAAATTGTTTAACTTCAGCAATAAAAGCAACTGGATTAATCGTTCCTCCATGTCCACCTGCACCGTTACATACGAGAATTAAGCCATCAACTCCACAACTCGCTGCTTTCTTTGCATGTTTCGTTGAAATGACATCCGAAAATACAAGTCCACCGTATTCATGTACAACTTCAACTACTAGAGAAGGATTCCCAAGTGATGTAATAACAACTGGCGGTTGGTATTTCTTTAACAGCTCTAAGTCAGCCTCAAAACGTTTATTGGAATGATGAATAATAATATTCACACCCCAAGGAGCAACTTTTCGGTTAGGTTCTTCGTTCCTTGCTTTTTCAAGACCTTCTGTAATTTCAGTCATCCACTCTTCTAAACTTTCAGTTGTGCGAGCGTTTAGTAATGGAAAAGTGGTAATAATACCTGATTTACATCCTTCTACAACCATATTTGCACTTGAAACTAAAAACATCGGTGCCGAAATTACAGGTAATTCGAGTTGATCAGTAATATTTGCGGGTATTTTAGTAGACATAATTATCATCCTCACATTTATTATAATTTTTAAGTATTTTTAAACGTTCCTATAAGTGCACAATAGATTTTGATTT
Source organism: Alkalihalobacterium alkalinitrilicum (assembly GCF_002019605.1). NCBI lineage: Bacteria > Bacillati > Bacillota > Bacilli > Caryophanales > Bacillaceae > Alkalihalobacterium > Alkalihalobacterium alkalinitrilicum. The sequence goes on from NZ_KV917368.1 coordinate 1,819,247, forward strand.
ATTGATTGTAAGAATAAAACCCTTTTCCGGTTTTCCTCCCTAAATCCCCAGCTTCAACCATCTTCTTTAGTAGTGGACAAGGGCGATATTTAGGATCGTTAAATCCTTCGTACAATGCTTCCAATGCCCATAATGTGATATCGAGTCCAGCCATATCTATTGTTTTCAACGGTCCCATCGTATGACCATAGCCGTCGATAAAACCTTGATCAATCTCTTCAGGACTTCCGACCCCTTCCATTACTGCAAAACAAGCTTCATTTACCATCGGTAACCATATTCTATTCATAAGAAAACCAGGAAAATCCTTTTCAGCAACAATCATTCGCTTCCCGAGTTTTTCACCAATTTGTTTAGCTTGTTCCAATGTTTCACTGGACGTTTTATATCCTTTAACGATTTCTAACAAAGGCATCATCGGAACAGGGCTAAAAAAGTGCATCCCGATTATTTTTTCAGGTCTTGAAGTAACACTAGCAATATCGGTTACTGACAAACAAGAAGTATTCGTTGCAATTAAACAATCATTCTTAGCTACTTCGTCTATCTTTTTAAAAATCTCTTTTTTTAGATCTAACTTTTCTGGTACAGCTTCAATAATGATATCCGCATCAGACATCCCATCCCATTTTGTTGAATAAGAAATTTTAGAGAGAACAGCGTCGCCATTTTCTATTTTATTTTTTTTCACAAAGCGATCAACTGAATCGGTAATTCGTTTTTGAGCTAATTCAAGAGAATCTGAGGTCACATCTATGATTTCTACACTTATTCCAGCTTGTGCTGCAACTTGTGCAATACCAGAGCCCATCAAACCTCCACCAATAACACATAATTCCATATTTTCAACTCCTTGTTTATGAATAATAATTTTGATATATTTTCATGTTTAGAAGTTTCATAAAGTGAAACTTCCATCAGTGAGGGGGGGTTTCCTCTTCCCCACTGATGGTTAGTTGAACCAATCGGGCACTTACTGGCAGTTTATCCCCCACTTATCTTTCTTTGATTCCTCGAAGTCTTGAAGTGGGGGTATTACTGCCAGTTGTTGCGGGATAAATTAGAATAACCCTTTTGTACTAGCGTTTTTTAGCTAATCTTTACTAGTTGTTTCCCTAAATTATCTCCTCGAAATAAGCCTAGGAAAGCATCTGGTGTATTTTCTAATCCTTCAACGATATTTTCCTTATATTTTATATTCCCTTCACTTACCCATTTTGCTAAGTCTTTAATAGCTTCTTCATACCGACCTTCATAATTTGTAACGATAAATCCTTTTAGTAAAATACTACGTTTAAGAAAAGTTGTTAAAAACCGAGGTCCCATCGACACTTGTGTATCGTTGTAGTGAGCTATTTGTCCACAAAGAGGAACTCGAGCATGAAAATTTAAAAGTGAAAATACGGCATCTGATATTTCTCCACCGACATTATCAAAGTAGATATCAATGCCATCAGGACAAGCTTCTTTTAATGCTTGGCGAAGATCGTTCGTCGTTTTATAGTTAATAGCAGCATCGAATCCAAGCTCATTGATTAAATAAGCATTTTTCTCTTCCGAACCAGCAATGCCGACGACCCGACATCCCTTCAGCTTCGCGATTTGACCGACAACCATCCCAACAGCACCCGCTGCTCCCGAAATAACAACAGTTTCCCCTTCTTTCGGTTGACCAATATCAAGTAATCCAAAATAAGCTGTTAATCCTGGCATTCCATTAACATGAAGAGCTGTAGTAATTGGCGCTTGATCTGGGTTCACTTTTCGCAGTTGATCTCCACCAATAGCAGTATAGTCCGCCCAATCCATACGGCCAGTTACGGTATCACCTTCGCTAAAATTCGGATGGTTTGATTTAATAACTGTACCTACGACCCCACCATTTAACGGTTGATCCAATTCAAATGGGGCTGCATACGATTTAGCATCACTCATTCTCCCTCGCATATAAGGGTCGACAGATAAATACTGACCTCTAACGAGTACCTCATTTGCCTTTAGTTCAGGAATATCTGATTCAACAAAGTTATACGTAGATTCATCTGGTAATCCTATCGGTCTTTTAGCTAATAAAAATTGCCTGTTTTTAGTCACCATATATTCACCTCTTTTTTAAAATAATGTTTCATTTACTTTCCACTCTTTTACTAATTCTTTAATTATTTGTAGAATCCTTGAAAACGATGTCATTTTTTTAGAATTTTACATCAAAATTCGTTTTAGTGGGGAATATTAGATACTTTTAAGAATTTCCCTTCTTTTATTCTGTTATTTTTGTATGATTAATACTAGATAGACTATTAAAGTAATATTTATCTTCCTTTCGCCATATCTCCCTTTAATCGCATACAAGTACTTACCACTTTGGCTACTAGACTTCCTTTATCGTCCGTTACTTCTGATTCTACGAGTGCAATTGTATTCCCATTTTTTATAACCTTACCAACAGCTGTTAATTTTCCAGACCATACTGGCTTGAGGTAATTGACTTTTAATTCAATCGTCGTTAAACTTTCTCCCTCTCGAAGTGTACTTGCAAATGCCGCTCCCATTGCCTCATCTGCAATGACACATAGAACACCCCCATGAAGTGTTCCCCCAGGGTTTGTATGACGACTATTCGCTTCATATTCAACGATTGCCATTCCATCTTTCTTTTCTAAGACATGAAATCCAAGGATTTCTCCTAATGGCGATTTTGGTTTCGCAATATTAATCATCTCTTTTTCTGCCATACTTTCCTCCATTGACTTTCCTACTTCACTCTCTTTTGGTCGTTCCGCTAAGGTCTTACTTTTTATAATCCTATGTTTTTGGCAATAATGATTTTCATAATTTCATTTGTTCCTGCATAAATACTTGAAATCGGTATATCACGGTACCTTCTCGCAATCTCGTATTCTTCCATATAACCATATCCACCATGAAGCTGCATACAATTGGACGCAACCTTTTTGGCCATATCTGTAACCCACCACTTTGCCATCGAAACTTCGTTTACTACGTTTTCTCCAGCCATATGTTTAACGATTAAATTGTCGACAAATGTTCGTCCAATTTCAATTTCGGTTGCCATTTCTGCTATTTTAAACTGTGTATTTTGAAATTGACTTATCGTTTTTCCAAACGCTTTCCGTTGCTTTACGTAATCGATTGTAATTTCTAACATTCTTTCCGCAGCAGTCATCGATCCAATCGCAACCATTAATCGTTCTTGTTGCAATTTTTCCATTAAATAATAGAAACCTTTTCCTTCTTCGCCGAGTAAATTCTCGACAGGAACACGGACATCTTCAAAAATGAGCTCTGCCGTATCAGCTGCATTCTGACCCACTTTATTCAGTTTTTTCCCTTTTTTAAATCCTGGAACGTCTTGATCGACTGCATCAATAACAATAAGACTAATCCCTTTATGAGCTGGGTTAGCCTTTGTATCAGTCTTACAAACAACAACGACAAAATTAGTGGTGTATCCATTTGAAATAAATGTCTTTTCACCATTGATAATATAATGATCTCCATCTCTTACCGCCGTTGTTTTGATTGCTGCTAAATCAGAACCTGTCCCTGGTTCTGTCATCGCAATAGATGAAATGATTTCGCCTGATACGCAGCGTGGTAACCATTTTTGTTTTTGTTCCTCGGATCCAAAAGAATCGATGTACGGAACAATAATATCCGCGTGTAGGGAAGGTCCACTTATTCCAGTACATACTTTTTCTAATTCTTCTGCTAGAACAACTGAATAACCAAAATCTGTGTTCATTCCTCCATATTTTTCATCCACCCATGGACAGATAAATCCTTGTTCACCAAGTTGTTTCCAAAACGAACTTGGGACTTGTTTATCCTCTTCCCATTGCTCGTAATGAGGAAGAACTTCTTTTTCAATATACTTTCTTAGGGACTTCCTATACATTTCATGATCTTCAGTTAAAAACGGACGACTCATCATTTCACTCCCCTAAATAAAAATTAACTTATTCTTGTAAACCTTTACAATTATATAAACTAATCATATCAATTTTCAATTATTTTAACAATTGTTTATTTTTTGAATGGTAAATCGATATTTTTTTCTTGTCAGGGAAATATTGAATGATGGCCTTACTGATCTAGAATAAAAAAGAGACCATCTCGTCTGTATGCCCAACACTTAACACTTGGTACACCTTTTGAGACAGCCTCTCATGATTATTAAGATTTTAATGCATTTTGCATAAAAACAAGCTCTTTTGCTAAATTTTGAATCCGATTTAATAACTCTTCATCAATTACTTCATTCTGACTATTAAAATGATCATTTTGAGCATAAACATAGCTTGGTGCAACATATGCGTGAAAATACCCTGCAATGGGTTTTAATTGATTTTCAATAACAAGATAATGTTGATCTGTTCCACCTGTTGCGACAAAACCCATCACTTTATTTTTAAAGGTTTCAACTGGTGTTAAATCAATTAAGTTTTTTAAAGCTCCTGATAAAGATGATTGAAAGATCGGTGTGCCAATCAGAAACAAGTCCGCAGAGTTCATAGTCTCAATTACTTTTTTCGTATCCCCTTCATATGTTGAAGGGTCACGTCCATCACAAAATTGAACATTATATTCTTTTAGGTCCAATAATTCAATCTCTATGGAAGGATCTAGCTTTTTAACTTGATCTAACACTTTATTCACTATAATACGAGTTTTTGAACCTACAATCGTTCCAGATATACCTACTAGTTTCAAATCAATCCCTCTTTTCAGTCTATCAGTATACTCTCACTGAATTATTATTAAAAACCATTTTCTTCATTATATATAGGGAAGATACTGTTATCTTCTATCTCTATGAAGAAGGTTTATTTTCAGAACAAATTAGTACTTTATCCCAAACGGCTTGTTGTACAAATTGATTAAATTGAACTGAAATTTCTTCTAAAGAATAACCGTTATTTGGTGAGTACCATCGTTGTAAATAATTATATACACCGAAAATCGCAAATGTCATAAGTTTTGTATCTAAATCGCTTCTAAATTCTTTCTTCTCCACTCCATCAATAATAATTTTTCGAAACAGGCGATCATATTCATCACCTAATGTTGCAATTTCTCCACCAAATTCAGATTTAAACCATTCAATTGAGATCCAAACGAACAACTCACTCTGATAGCGATCAAACGCATTTATATGATTTTGTAACGCTTTTTCTAATTTGATCGTAGGTGTATATGATGCTTCTACGATCTGTTTTAAACTCTCTGTCATTTCACTGAGGGGTCTTTCTACAACTGCATATAATAATTCTTCTTTTTTATTAATATAATAATATAAACTTCCTTTAAGCATACCTACTTCATTCGCTATATCTTCCAAAGTCGCTTCTTTATATCCTCTTTCCCGAAAAACTTTAGCTGCTGCATCAATGATTTCATTATACCTTTTGGTTGATTTATTTTTTACTGTTTTTCTTGTAGACTTTTGCTTATTCATTGTTGTGGCTCCTTCCTATCCATGTACCTCATAAAATGTTTTAAGAAAGCTGTGTCGGTTTGTCATTCTAATGTTTATTAATAAACAACCAGTTGTTTGAATTTTATTTTATCATCAACAGCTTTGTTTAACAACAGATTACAATATTATAGCGGTAATATCATTTACTACTATTGGATATTTTTTTGACGAGCCCTATTGTAAGTTAAGAGTTACCCTTATTTATTTGAATGATTTACAACAGTGATAACTACCTATCAAATGGGATCGAACGTTCGTAGTTATATTTAAAAAGAAGGAGGGAGCTAAATGATGAATTATCATTGGTCAATAGCTCACTCCCTATACTATATGTGTTATTTAATCTACTATAACTTAGGGTTAATTCTAGTTTCTGGTTGATCTGACCATGGTTCAAGTGCAGGAGTCATATAATGAATTTTTACTTTTCGCTCAGTCAGCCGCCACTTTCCTGTACGATTACTCAACTTATCCCAATACGTAGCTGCGATGACAAGAGGGACCCCTACAGCATTTGTTGCGGTTGCATCAACATCAGCAACTGCTGTAGCCGTACCATTTTTTATATCTACCTTAATTACTTCATTCATTGCGTAATGATGTGTTTCAGGTAGCCCTTCCCAAATCGCTTTTGTTTTATCCAAAATCTCCTGTTTATTAGCACAATATCCCCATGGATCACCAATATCCCATACCGCATCATCTTCCCATATATCCAGGAACAATTCTTCATCATGTTTATCTACTCCATGATTATAATTGGCAATAACTTCTTTAATTTGCTCACGAGCTTCTAATTCTAGTATTCTTTCATCAAGCGTTTTTGTCATATTGGTGTATACCTCCGTTTATTAATAACTATGAATTACCCTGTTTATTTGCAGTTAGTTATAATTATTGACCAACCTTTTGAGCTGTTGGTTTAAAGTACGGTAACACTTCATCCGCAAAACGCTTTATCGTTCTCATGACTTTACGATGTTCCATACCACCCATGCGGAACCAGCACGATAAACTATCAACTCCTGCTTGTTCCACTAGTTCCAGTTTATCGACAGCTGCCTTCCCATCTTCTAATAGGACGATTCCAGCATCATTTAACATTCCAACATCAACTGGGCCTGACATCGATTCAGCAACTTCTGCAAAACGCTCATATCCTTTTGCAGCCTTTTCTCCTCTCGCTCCTGGAACTAACGCAAGCACACGGTCGAAATACATCTCCATTTCTTTTTCTACATTTTTAATCGCTTGATCTGGATTTTCCGCAATATTCATTTGTAAGTTCATATGAATTTTTGGATTTACTCCTTTTAAGAGAAGACGGTCTCTCGTAGCTTTTACATATTGTAATAATTCTTCCATTACCATTAATGTAGGCGTCACCATGAATTCTTGGGCCTCACGTTCTACCATGTAATCGAACGTTTCTGGACTAATGCATGCATAATAGAATGGGATTCTTTCTTGGACAGGTTTTGGTGTTAATTTTACATCATCAAGTTGGAAGTGTTTTCCTTGATAACTAAAAGTATCATTGGACCACAATCCTTGAATGACATCGACAGCTTCCCAATAAACTTCTCGGGAATTTTCCATTGGAATACCTAACTTCTTAAATTCTATCGGTTGGTAACCACGTCCAGCTCCAAACTTTAAGCGCCCGTTACTTAAAATGTCCACCATCGCAAAATCTTCGGCAATACGAACTGGATTATCAAAGTTCAGTATACTAATTCCCATTCCAATATCCATTGTTTTCGTAACTTGAGAAATGGCCGCGGCAGCCACCTGTGGCGAAGGCATACTTCCATAGTCTGTAAAGTGGTGTTCCGCTAACCAAACACTTCCAAACCCTAGTTCTTCAGCATACTGGATTTGTTCTAGCATTTCTTTATAAGCTCGATCATATTGCCCATCTACACACTCTAATACATAAAAAAGTCCACATTTCATAAGAAACACTCCCTTTTAAAAAGTTTAATTTTCAATTCACTAAAAACAAGGAAACGAAAGCGGTTACATTAAATTCAACCAAACATTTGTTTTGTAAAACACAAAAAACTTATTACTTCTTCATTATGGATTGTTAAACTTAAAATATGTTTCACTATTGACCTAAATCTTCATAGCATGCAAAATATCTGACGAGCGAACAATCACCCCCTAAAAGAAGTACATGAAATGAAATGAAACAAAACAACGTCTTATTTTTATGAATTTCATATGAAGAGTCTTGGAAAATATATATAAATCTAGGAAGTACGATATTAATAGGGTTTTTCATAAAGTGAAACTTCACTCAGTGAGGGTTTTCCACTACCCCACTGAAGGGTTAGCCTAGATCCACACGATGTAGGTTTTCAAATTTTATAGGTCTAGTCTTCATTGACCTATTTGAAACATTATTTTAGTCACTAATATAAAATTTACTTTATAACTTTTTAGAAATGATATAGTCTATTTTGGGGGATAACTTACTGGGACTATTTCAGAATTGGAAGGTATAAAAATTAAAAATAATTCTAGATCATTATAGATTATAGATAGTACTGTTTTTTTAAAGTAGGTTCAAATTGATTTGGAGGATTGAGTAAATAGAATTGGTTCGATATATTAAATCTAACGTTTGTTTGATTTAACGAAATTATAGCAACCTTCTAAATTTATTTCAATACTATTTTTAAAATTTTCTGAAAAAGGTAACTTGAACTATATTCTTTATTAAAGAATAGGAAATTTGCCTTAGATTGATTAATTACATATCTCAAAGAAAAATCAAGATATAAGGAGAAAATAGTACCCAATGGCATAAAGACTGTTGTTACTATTACTATCTAGTCTATTATATTATATTTTGTTTTAATTTTCTGAAAAGTGTCTTTTTTCATAATATTATATTTTTTTATTGCAATATTTTTTACCAGAATTTATAATACACATTGAAAGGGATTACAATAATGTTTGAATGGAGGAAAATGATATGACATTACAACCTCAAGTAAAAAACCTGTTGGATCAAATTTCAGCGGCTCAAGCAGATGGGGCACCTGGTATTGAAGAAATGTCTGTTCAAGAAAATCGTGATGGATTACTAGCCTTTTATTCTGGGGTCATTGGTGAACCTCAAGAAGTAGCAAAAGTAGAAAATATTAGAATTCCTGTAGATGGATCAGAGATTGGCCTTCGTCTCTACACACCTAAAGGGGATGGTCCATTTCCAGTCTTTGTTTACTATCACGGCGGTGGTTGGGTATTAGGTGATTTAGAAGTCGTTGATCCTTTACTTCGTTCACTCACAAATTCTACCGAATGTTTGGTTGTATCAGTTGATTATCGTCTAGCTCCAGAAAATAAATACCCTATACCTGCTGAAGATTGCTATGCTGCAACGAAGTGGGTAGCAGAAAATATCGCCAAGTATAACGGTGATCCAAGCCGTATTGCCGTTGGTGGAGATAGTGCAGGTGGAAATCTTGCCGCAGTTGTACCATTAATGGCGAAAGATCGCGGTGGCCCTAGTATCGCCTATCAAGTACTCCTTTATCCTGTAACCGACTTCTCTTTCAACACACAATCATACATTGATAATGGGAAAGGTTACTACTTAGAAAAACCTGCGATGAGCTGGTTTGCTGAACAATACCTAAATAATGAGACAGAAAAGTCAGACCCTTACGTTTCCCCTCTTCTCGCGAAAGATTTAAGTGGACTTCCTCCTGCATTGGTTATTACGGCTGAATATGATGTATTACGTGACGAAGGTGAAGCTTATGCTGAGCGTTTAAAAGCTGCAGGGGTCTCAGTTGAGGCCACCCGATATAACGGACAAATTCATGGTTTCTTGTGGATGCCTGTCATTATGGATGATGCTAAAAGAGGTGTTGAACAAATCGGAAACGCAATTAAGAAACAATTCTCCTCGAAACAATCTGTTTAATACTGGAAGTAAATAAGTTGTACCTCAAAAAGAGGCTGACTTAATGTGCAATTGCACCTATTAGTCAGCCTCTCTTTTTGTTCTAACAAAATAATAGTTTGAATTAGAAGTCAGTTGAATATTAAATTTTATTTGTTAATTAATTACACCCTGCTTATCCATCTTAGCTTCTAATGGGGGGTGTTTTTTATAGGATGATGAGATTGTTGAAAGTTTACACCATAAATATCTAAATCATATTCATTTAATATGTTCATTTTTAAACTCTCATTATGAAAAGATTTCATTTGGGTTATTCCGAGTTCACGTAGAATTTGTACAGCTATAAGATGATCCTCAACATCAATTTGGACTTGAAGCAAATCATCAACCTTGTCCTTACCATTAGTTTGTTGTTGTAACTTATAAGCTTTCATTTTCTTAATCAATCCGCATTCTCTTTCTTCTTTCCTTAAATAAAGCAATACTGTGGACTTGTGATTTTCCATTTCCTTAAAAACGGATTGAAGGTTCGAATTGGATATAGAATAAAGAGATCCAAATACATCTCCTACAACATTCTGTTCATGGATTCTTACAAAAGGTTCGCTTCTAGATGTGATATTGCCTTTAACAATAGCTATATGTTCGTCATTATTTCTTTTATTAGAATATCCTATTACGTGAAAATTCCCATATTCTGATGGTAAACTTATTTCTACTTCACGTTTGATTAGTGTCTCATTAGCCATACGATATTGTATTAAGTCTTTAATCGTTATCATTTTTAATTGATGTTCGTCTGCAATTTTTCGTAAATCACTCACCCGAGCCATCGTTCCATCGTCTTTTATTATTTCACATATTACACCTGCTGGGGTTGAACCCGCCAAACGAGCAAGATCAACGGCCGCTTCTGTATGTCCTGGTCTTTCAATCACCCCTCCTTTTTTTGAGATTAATGGGGAAATATGTCCTGGTTTTTTAAAGTCATTACCTTTAGATTGTTCGTTAATCATGGCCAAAATTGTATCTGATCATTCAAAAGCAGATATACCCGTTTTTGTACTTTTAAAGTCTACACTTGCTGTAAAAGCTGTGCCATGTGAATCTGTATTATTAGTAACCATCGGAAAAAGCTTTAGTTTCTTCGCAATCTGTTCTCCAATTGGAACACATACAAGTCCTTTACCATATTTAATTAAAAAGTTAATATTTTCAGGTGTGGCATGTTCTGCCAATAAGACAAAATCTCCTTCATTTTCCCGAGTTTCATCGTCACAGACGATAATTATTTTTCCTAATTGTAAATCAGAAATAGCTTCTTCGATTTGATCGAACATTTTCCCACCTCTTTTTCATTATTAGGGTAGTAACTTCCTTTCTTCTGAACCGACTGTAAGTACATTTAAGAATCAAGTATTAGCATTTATGCAAAAAACAAAAAATAAATCTAACGTTTGTTTGGTATAATTATATCATTTCACCACGAGAGTTCAATAATATATTATGAATTTTCTGAAATTTATGTTTTAAGTAGGACAACTATAGATTTATGCTGAACATTGGCGAGACAACTGTTGCTCTTATTCTCATGAAAAAAATCCGTAGCACAAGTTAGCTACGGAGATAATTTACAAGTTTTACTATGTCATTTCACAGTTTTGATAATAAAAGAGCAAGCGTCTTCTATTGTATTCATTTTTTCTTCACTAAAAACAACAGTCGTTTGAGGATCAAACACAACTGCTTTAAAACATTGCTCTTGGTCGTTATAAAATAGTTCTACAGCATCCCCAAAGTCTTCAGGAGGGCGACTGATATTGAAGATTTCGCTCTTAACCTTACCGTTCTTAATATTTTCAACTTTGCTTTTCAATCCTTCTCTCAGTTCTTCTTTATTCATCTTTGTCTCCTTTTACTCAAAGCGTAGCATTTTAGCATTATTATTAGGATGAATTTAACATTTTATCCTAGCTATTTTTTTATCACTCTCAATCAAAAACAAGAGGGACAAATCTGTATGATTCGTACCTCTTGTTTGTTTATTGTTGCTCTGTTTGAACTTTTTCTACATTTACCTTACCAGAGAAGAACGTTGCTCCTCCACCCATATCCGCAATTCGGTCAGGTGCCAGCGAGTTAACGAAATACTTCGTTCCAGGCAAATCAGCCCATAAACCCTGACTAACAACGACACCAGGTAAAACATTATCTCCAACCGCTACAATAAGTTCACATTCTCCACGTGTATTCCATATACGAACGGTATCACCGTTTTCAATTGAACGTTTCGATGCATCAACTGTATTCATATGCAACCTAGGAAATTTTTCTAACGTAATATGCTTTTCATTATTAGAAAACGTCGAATTTAAAAAATTGTGATTTGGTGCAGGAACAAACAAAAATGGTAAATCTCCATCATCGATAATAGGAGTATACGTAGGAAGTGGAGGATATCCCGCTCGTTCCATCCGTTTTGAATATAGTTCAATTTTACCACTTGGGGTTGGAAGATTTTCCAAAAGATTAATACTACGATCTGCTTTTACATACTGTTTTTCAACTAGAGTTTCGAAGGTTATTTGTTTAACATATGGGTTATTCACATCTTCTATTGATTGACGAATTAATTGTTCATCTGTATGTCCAAACTCTTCTTCACCAAAGCCGAAAGCACTTGCTAACAAACGAAAAACGTCAGGGTTTGATTTACTTTCCCCAAACGGCTCGATCACTGGTTGTTGGATTTGCATGTAATGGTGCCAATAAGATGTATAAAAATCCATATTTTCAAACGATGACGTGGCTGGTAGCACGATATCCGCATACAGTGCTGTCTCTGTTAAAAATAAATCATGCACGACTGTAAACAAATCTTCCCTTGAAAACCCTTGACGAACTTTATTTCCTTCTGGTGCAACTATGGCTGGATTACTATTATAAACATAAATTGACCGCACTGGTTTTTCCTTCTCTAACAAAGCTTGCCCGATTAAATTCATATTAATTACTCGGGCCTTCTTATTCTTTCTTAAATTAGGCCGTTGTAGCGCTTTAATATTATGACTTAAAAAGCTACTGTTTCCTTTAATAGCACCGCCGCCTTTTACTAACCATTGTCCTGTCAATGCTGGAAGACAGGCAATCGTTCGAACTGCCATCCCACCATTATCATGATGTTGCAAACCATTTCCAATTCTAATAAAAGAAGGCGATGTTTGACCGTACATCCGTGCGAGTTGATAAATATCCTCCACTGGCACACCAGTAATCTGTGACACTGTGATTGGATCGTACTGAGCAACATGTTCTCGTAACTCAAGATGACCTACTGTGTATTTCTTTAAAAATTCATGATCATGCATATTTTCGGCATATATAATATGCATGATCCCTAGTGCAAGTGCACTATCTGTTCCTGGTAAGATTGGGATAAACCAGTCAGCTAAACGGCCCGTTTGATTTTTGTGAACATCAATGACGATAATCTTAGCTCCATTTTTTCTCGCCTTCTGAGCTAGTGCAACTTGATGCATATTCGTGCTTACAGCATTCACACCCCAAAAAAGGAATAACTTCGTATGAATCGTTTCTTCTGGATCCGTTCCGAAGCTTCCGCCCATCGTATATGAGTACCCTTTAGAACCTGCGGCAGAGCAAATCGTTTGATCTTGAATACTTGCTCCTAGGCGATTAAAAAAACGCCGATCCATACCTTCTGCACTAATTCTTCCCATATTTCCGTAAAAGCCATATGGGAGAATACTTTCAGGGCCTTCTGTTTCAATAAGTTCTGACCAACGATCTTTAATGGTTGAAATCGCTTCATCCCAACTGATACGTTCAAACTTACCTTCGCCTTTAGGACCGACTCGTTTAAGCGGATACTGTATACGGTTGTTATCATAAATTCGATCTGTCATATGTCGAACTTTGTTACAAATATTACCTTGTGTAACTGGATGATTAGGATCACCATTTACTTTAATAATTTTCCCATCTTTCTTATGCAAGAGAAGCCCGCACTGATCTGGACAGTCTAATGGACAAACTGCGTGGAATATACCATCTTTCTTTTTTGTATATGACATAGAAATAAATCCTTTCCTAAACTTAGTCTATTTTTTATTTCTTACCTTTATATTAATCTATATAGTAAAAACTAAAGTATATTAGTAGGGTACCATTTTTCATCAACTCACGCACCTATTTCAACCGTTATTGTTTAACTTGGCTTTTAATAAAAGTGATGATAGTGAGCCGTAACTCTAATAAGGTAAATACTTTAGCATTAGTATCGGCAAATTTACCTTTATCGACTTTATTGTATTAAAAAAGCACAACCCACTTGGATTGTGCTTTATGCCTAGCGACGTCCTACTCTCACAGGGGGAAGCCCCCAACTACCATCGGCGCTGAAGAGCTTAACTTCCGTGTTCGGCATGGGAACGGGTGTGACCTCTTCGCTATCGCCACTAGACTAGACGGATTTTGATAAGCTACGAATTTCTTCGTCAGTTTCCATTCTTGCGGTGTTCACGTATGTCTTGATACGCTCCACTCCTCAGAATTTCACTTCCTCGAACTTCTTGCTTCTGAAAATCCTTTTTAAAATTGTGATAAGCTTCGCATCTCTTGGATGCTTATAATGGAGAGTCGTTCTCTCAAAACTGGATAATGTACTAGAAGAATTCAAAACCAATGTTTTGGATAAGCCCTCGACCGATTAGTATCTCTCAGCTCCACGTGTCACCACGCTTCCACCCGAGACCTATCAACCTCATCATCTCTAAGGGGTCTTACTTACTTAACGTAATGGGAAATCTCATCTTGAGGGGGGCTTCACGCTTAGATGCTTTCAGCGCTTATCCCGTCCACACGTAGCTACCCAGCTATGCTCCTGGCGGAACAACTGGTACACCAGCGGTGTGTCCATCCCGGTCCTCTCGTACTAAGGACAGCTCCTCTCAAATTTCCTACGCCCACGACGGATAGGGACCGAACTGTCTCACGACGTTCTGAACCCAGCTCGCGTACCGCTTTAATGGGCGAACAGCCCAACCCTTGGGACCTACTTCAGCCCCAGGATGCGATGAGCCGACATCGAGGTGCCAAACCTCCCCGTCGATGTGGACTCTTGGGGGAGATAAGCCTGTTATCCCCAGGGTAGCTTTTATCCGTTGAGCGGTGGCCCTTCCATGCGGAACCACCGGATCACTAAGCCCGACTTTCGTCCCTGCTCGACTTGTAGGTCTCGCAGTCAAGCTCCCTTATGCCTTTGCACTCTACGAATGATTTCCAACCATTCTGAGGGAACCTTTGGGCGCCTCCGTTACTGTTTAGGAGGCGACCGCCCCAGTCAAACTGCCCACCTGACACTGTCCCTGAACCGGATCACGGTTCGAGGTTAGAACTTCAATACAGCCAGGGTAGTATCCCACCGACGCCTCCACGTAAGCTGGCGCTCACGCTTCCAAGGCTCCTACCTATCCTGTACAAGCTGTACCAAAATCCAATATCAAGCTACAGTAAAGCTCCATGGGGTCTTTCCGTCCTGTCGCGGGTAACCTGCATCTTCACAGGTAATATAATTTCACCGGGTCTCTCGTTGAGACAGTGTCCAAGTCGTTACACCATTCGTGCGGGTCGGAACTTACCCGACAAGGAATTTCGCTACCTTAGGACCGTTATAGTTACGGCCGCCGTTTACTGGGGCTTCGGTTCACAGCTTCGGCTTGCGCCTAACCACTCCCCTTAACCTTCCAGCACCGGGCAGGTGTCAGCCCCTATACTTCGCCTTGCGGCTTCGCAGAGACCTGTGTTTTTGCTAAACAGTCGCTTGGACCTATTCACTGCGGCTCTCTCGGGCATACACCCTAACAGAGCACCCCTTCTCCCGAAGTTACGGGGTCATTTTGCCGAGTTCCTTAACGAGAGTTCTCCCGAGCGTCTTAGAATTCTCTTCCCGCCTACCTGTGTCGGTTTGCGGTACGGGCACCTCTCACCTCGCTAGAGGCTTTTCTTGGCAGTGTAGGATCAGGAACTTCGGTACTTAATTTCCCTCGCTATCACAGCTCAGCCTTTATGGTAAGCGGATTTGCCTACTTACCAGCCTAACTGCTTAGACGCGCATCCATCAGCGCGCTTACCCTACCTTACTGCGTCCCCCCATTGCTCAAACGGTGAGGAGGTGGTACAGGAATTTCAACCTGTTGTCCATCGCCTACGCCTTTCGGCCTCGGCTTAGGTCCCGACTTACCCTGAGCGGACGAGCCTTCCTCAGGAAACCTTAGGCTTTCGACGGAGGGGATTCTCACCCCTCTTTTCGCTACTCATACCGGCATTCTCACTTCTAAGCGCTCCACCAGTCCTTCCGGTCTGACTTCGCTGCACTTAGAACGCTCCCCTACCCCTGTCCGTAAGGACAAGCCGTAGCTTCGGTGATACGTTTAGCCCCGGTACATTTTCGGCGCAGAGTCACTCGACCAGTGAGCTATTACGCACTCTTTAAATGGTGGCTGCTTCTAAGCCAACATCCTGGTTGTCTGGGCAACTCCACATCCTTTACCACTTAACGTATACTTGGGGACCTTAGCTGACGGTCTGGGCTGTTTCCCTCTTGACTACGGATCTTAGCACTCGCAGTCTGACTCCCGAGGATAAGTATTTGGCATTCGGAGTTTGACTGAGTTCGGTAATCCTGTGGGGACCCCTAGCCCAATCAGTGCTCTACCTCCAATACTCTTCCCTCGAGGCTAGCCCTAAAGCTATTTCGGGGAGAACCAGCTATTTCCGAGTTCGATTGGCATTTCACCCCTACCCACACCTCATCCCCGCATTTTTCAACATGCGTGGGTTCGGGCCTCCATTCAGTGTTACCTGAACTTCACCCTGGACATGGGTAGATCACACGGTTTCGGGTCTACGACCACGTACTTATTCGCCCTATTCAGACTCGCTTTCGCTGCGGCTCCGCCTTATCAGCTTAACCTTGCACGGGATCGTAACTCGCCGGTTCATTCTACAAAAGGCACGCCATCACCCGTAAATGGGCTCTGACTACTTGTAGGCACACGGTTTCAGGATCTCTTTCACTCCCCTTCCGGGGTGCTTTTCACCTTTCCCTCACGGTACTGGTTCACTATCGGTCACTAGGGAGTATTTAGCCTTGGGAGATGGTCCTCCCTGCTTCCGACGGGGTTTCACGTGTCCCGCCGTACTCAGGATCCGTCTCGGAGAGACGATCATTTTGGCTACAGGGTTGTTACCTTCTCTGACGGGTCTTTCCAGACCGCTTCGCCTATGATCGTCTTTTCTTACTCCATGTGAGACGTCCTACAACCCCAAGAGGCAAGCCTCTTGGTTTGGGCTAATTCCGTTTCGCTCGCCGCTACTCAGGAAATCGCATTTGCTTTCTCTTCCTCTGGGTACTTAGATGTTTCAGTTCCCCAGGTCTGCCTCCTCATACCCTATGTATTCAGGTATGGGTACCATCCCATTACGGATGGTGGGTTCCCCCATTCGGATATCCCCGGATCAAAGCTTACTTACAGCTCCCCGAGGCATTTCGCTGTTCGTCGCGTCCTTCTTCGGCTCCTAGTGCCAAGGCATTCACCGTGCGCCCTTTCTAACTTAACCATTCGACAAATGATAAGCGGCGGATTACTTCGTTGACTGCGCTCTCTGCGTTGCTCATGTACACTTTAAACGTACATTCTGCTACTTGAGAACTTGCCACCTCGTACTCCTTGCTTCTAATTTGTCTCTTAAATCTATAAAGGTTGTTGAATTCTTGACGACTCAAGTTACTCTTGGTTACACAATGTGCAACCCAGTGAAATCTTGATGTCATTTCTAGTCATTATCCAGTTTTCAAAGAACCACTGACGAATGATAAGCGGCGGATTACTTCGTTGGCTGCGCTCTCTGCGTTGCTCATGTACACTTTAAACGTACATTCCGCTACTCGTGAGCTTGCCGCCTCGTACTCCTTGCTTCTAATTCGTCACTTAATTTAGAAATATATCAATTGAAAGAAGTAAATTCTTTCAAAACTGAACAAGGCAACTGACTTCAATTACAACTTGAACAGTCATCTAAGTTATACTTCTTGCAGCCTTGCATCGAGGAAGCTTACTTCGAAGCGTTGCTCGTAGACACAGATGCAAAAAGTAAATCAGAGAGTTTTGAGTTCTCTCAAAACTGAACAAAAAAGACCAAAGCGTACATACTCGAAGTATGCATCGACTAGAGTAAATACTCCATAGAAAGGAGGTGATCCAGCCGCACCTTCCGATACGGCTACCTTGTTACGACTTCACCCCAATCATCTGTCCCACCTTAGGCGGCTGGCTCCAAAAGGTTACCCCACCGACTTCGGGTGTTACAAACTCTCGTGGTGTGACGGGCGGTGTGTACAAGGCCCGGGAACGTATTCACCGCGGCATGCTGATCCGCGATTACTAGCGATTCCGGCTTCATGTAGGCGAGTTGCAGCCTACAATCCGAACTGAGAATGGTTTTATGGGATTGGCTCGACCTCGCGGTTTCGCTGCCCTTTGTACCATCCATTGTAGCACGTGTGTAGCCCAGGTCATAAGGGGCATGATGATTTGACGTCATCCCCACCTTCCTCCGGTTTGTCACCGGCAGTCACCTTAGAGTGCCCAACTAAATGCTGGCAACTAAGATCAAGGGTTGCGCTCGTTGCGGGACTTAACCCAACATCTCACGACACGAGCTGACGACAACCATGCACCACCTGTCACCTTGTCCCCCGAAGGGGAACGCTCTGTCTCCAGAGGTGTCAAGGGATGTCAAGACCTGGTAAGGTTCTTCGCGTTGCTTCGAATTAAACCACATGCTCCACCGCTTGTGCGGGCCCCCGTCAATTCCTTTGAGTTTCAGCCTTGCGGCCGTACTCCCCAGGCGGAGTGCTTAATGTGTTAACTTCGGCACTAAGGGCATCGAAACCCCTAACACCTAGCACTCATCGTTTACGGCGTGGACTACCAGGGTATCTAATCCTGTTTGCTCCCCACGCTTTCGCGCCTCAGCGTCAGTTACAGACCAGAGAGTCGCCTTCGCCACTGGTGTTCCTCCACATCTCTACGCATTTCACCGCTACACGTGGAATTCCACTCTCCTCTTCTGTACTCAAGTCTTCCAGTTTCCAATGACCCTCCACGGTTGAGCCGTGGGCTTTCACATCAGACTTAAAAGACCGCCTGCGCGCGCTTTACGCCCAATAATTCCGGACAACGCTTGCCACCTACGTATTACCGCGGCTGCTGGCACGTAGTTAGCCGTGGCTTTCTGGTTAGGTACCGTCAAGGTACCGCCCTATTCGAACGGTACTTGTTCTTCCCTAACAACAGAGCTTTACGACCCGAAGGCCTTCATCACTCACGCGGCGTTGCTCCGTCAGACTTTCGTCCATTGCGGAAGATTCCCTACTGCTGCCTCCCGTAGGAGTCTGGGCCGTGTCTCAGTCCCAGTGTGGCCGATCACCCTCTCAGGTCGGCTACGCATCGTCGCCTTGGTGAGCCATTACCTCACCAACTAGCTAATGCGCCGCGGGCCCATCCCGTAGTGTTAGAATTCCCAACTTTTACAATCACACCATGTGGTGTTATTGATTATCCGGTATTAGCTCCGGTTTCCCGAAGTTATCCCAGTCTACAGGGCAGGTTGCCCACGTGTTACTCACCCGTCCGCCGCTAACTTTTCAAGAGCAAGCTCTTGAAAGGTCCGCTCGACTTGCATGTATTAGGCACGCCGCCAGCGTTCGTCCTGAGCCAGGATCAAACTCTCCAATAAAGTGTTTGATTAAGCTCATTGTCACAAACGTGACGTTTTTAAAACATTGACGAGATATCATGTATCTCTTTATTTCGCTTGGCTTTTTGTTCAGTTTTCAAAGAACTTTATTTGTCGTTTTTATCGACAAGAATTATATTTTACCATGTTATCAATTTAATTTCAACAACTTTTTATAGAATATATTTTATTTTTCAATAGAATATAATATAAAAAGTTTATTTCAACTTCTTTTAGAAGCGACAAGATTTATAATAACATTTTTTTTTGCTATACACAACCCTTTTTAAAAAATTGAGTTGGTAAGTAATATTTAATGTCGTCACCTAATCTCGTGCATTTATTTGGATATAAAGATATACCCTATCGCAGAAGCGCAAAGAATAATATAACAAACTAAAATTACTAATGCAATGCTTAAGAATTAATTGATACTACAGAAAAGAGAAGTACTTTGCATAGTTATTGCTTTTATAACATTGAGAAAAGCCTAAAATACACGTATGCTAGTATTAAGTAGTAGCTTGACATGTAAAGATCGAGAGGAAGGAATACATCTTGAAGAAAAATATTGATCAGTTTGTGCGTGAAACCATTTCACACACGAAACATTTTGACGTAAATAATATAAATCATATAAAAGAAGTGGTTAGATACGCATTGTCCTATTATGAACTCAACTCATATGAAGAAATTGAAAATACCGAATTAGGAACTATTGAATATTTGTACTTACACTCTATGGCAGAAGAAAACCTTTTATCAAAAGTAGTGCAACAGTCTCTAAATTCAAACAAGCCCTATACAATAGAAGATATTTATCAAGGTTATGTTATTAGAAGACATTAACCCTCTTTTCAGCTCAGTTATTTTTCGAACTAAAATTTATCAATTAAAAAAGGTCAACCTGTCTTGTTGACCCTTTTCTGCATTGTAGTAATATTCTGATCTTATATAGGTTAATTCTATCAACTCGAAAAGTCTATGCTGCCTTAGAAACGGTTGTATTCTTTTTAATACTGATAACAAACAATGTTGCTACGATACACAGCAATCCTGCAGATATGAAGGAAACCGTATACCCATGAAAAATTTCATAAAAATAGCCACCAAGAAACGCAGCCGCACCTGCCCCTACTTGATGTGCAGCGAAAACCCACCCATAAATCGTAACACCTTTCTCCTTCCCGAAATAATCAGAAGCTAACCGAATCGTTGGAGGAACTGTGGCTATCCAATCTAATCCGTAGAAAATAGCGAAACCAATGAGCAATAAGTAAGAATGCATTTCAAGCGCGTACGGTAGAACAAGCAATGACAAACCACGCAAACCATAGTACCAAAATAAGAGCCAGCGACTATCAAACCTGTCTGAAAGCCATCCTGACAACATTGTACCAATAATATTAAAAATTCCCATGAACGCTAATAAACTAGCAGCATGCACTTCTGGTATGCCATGGTGTGTAGAAGCTGGAATAAAATGCGTGCTAATTAATCCAACTGTCGAAAAGCCACAGATAAAAAAACTAATCGATAATAACCAAAATGGAACAGAACGTACACCATCACCTAGCACCTGAAAAGCAACTTTAATCGGATTTGTTTTTGGTTCGTTTTTAGTATCTACGATATTTTCTTGTGTTGCCCCAAAAGGAAGTAAACCTATCTCCTTTGGATGATCCTTCATCCAAAGCGCCAACAACGGTAGGATCACAATACCTAAGATGAGAAACAACGAAATCCCTATACGCCAAGAATAAGCTTCCGATAAATATGATAGCAGTGGTAAAAAAATCACTTGTCCTGCAGCAGTACTTGCCATGAGTAAACCAAGGACAAAGCCTCTACGCTGATCAAACCAGTTGTTAGCGACTCTTGCAGCTAAAACTGTAAGATAAACACCACAGCCAATCCCTATTAAAATTCCCCAAACTAGATACAGTTGCCAAATATGGGACATTATTAAACTAACGATCAGCCCTATGTTTAAAAAAACCATCCCGTATACCATCATTTTGGTAATCCCTATTCGTTCCATGCCAGCTGCAATGAAAGGACCCGAAAATCCATAAAGAGTTAGATTAATAGCAAATGCAAGTGAAATTGAAGAGCGAGTCCATTCAAATTCTTGTTCTAGCGGCAAGATAATGACACTTGTAATTGAACGAATGCCAGCGGCGACAAGAATTGCAAAAAATGTCAACCACACAACTATCCAACCGTAATATATTTTTTGGGGACGTAAAGTGTTATGACCATCCATAATATAATTCTCCTTAACCAAAAGAAAACTACAATGTAACAAGCTTATGTACAATTTCTAGTTTATACACTTGTAAGATTTCAAGATTTTTTTATTTGTAAATGACTAAATATGACCAACTTCTTTCATTCTATTGCTTCACCACACCTTTTTAGCTTCACTTTCAAGGATGGAACGGATTATATGTTTGGAATCCCATTGATTAGTTGATAGATAAGTAAGAGGAGGAACTCTCGGAAACAACTCTTTATCTATTTCTTCAATGGTTTTTCCTTCTCCGTATAGCTCCCTAATGTTGCCACTTAGCTCTTCTAGATAATCAAGCTTCATCTTCAATTTATTTCTTCCATCATTGTGATAGCCAGAGTGACTACAATACATTTCTGTAAAATCATAATTTAATAGTTTGCGAATAGAATCCATTGTTTCGGGGATCGATTCACTTTCCATAATAATCCTCGTTTTTGGCGCAACAAATAAGTCCCCTGAAAACAAAATTCCTTTCTCTTGATTTAATAGGCTAATGTGATTTTCCTCATGGCCTGGGGTATGAATTAATTCCCAGCTGTAATTTTTAGATTGTATTATCGCACCTTCATACGGATGGGCCTCAAACGGTTCTCTTATTCCCCACATCTTTTTCCGATAATCAGGGTAACTGGCTTCCTTTAAGCAATTTTCAACCGAATGAGCATGAATGTAAATTGGAACTTGTTTATTTTGCTGAAGCCATGCTGCTGTTCCATTATGATCTTCATGATCATGCGTTAAACAAACTAAATCTATCGTATTTTCGGTATAAATAGGAATTAGCTCATTTAAAAGTCGGTATGCACCTGTGTCTATTAACATTCCGTCTACTAGGAATTGATAAACGTTTATTTTAAACCCTTCGTATGAAACTACTCCAGAAATAGACAGTACTCCATTATTGCTTTCTACTTTCAATTTTTACTCCTCCTTTATAAAATGAAACATTTCATTCGAATGTCATTTAATCATAGATCAATGTAATTTGTTCAATCAACTGCTTCCTACAATCCAATAAGATTTCAGAGCGAAAATCATGCTTGGTAACCGATCTTGCTAGTAAGACCGAACCGACCATAGTGGAAACTATTCCATTTGCAAGATAATTTTTATCTTCTGGTAATAGTGTACGTACTAATTTGACAAAATCACTTAGCGCATCTGTATAGGCTTCTCGTATGATTTCTGTTTCCGCTTTCACCTCGCTCCCTAGTGCAGGGAGGATACAACCCTTTTCTGGTAGCTTGATGTGCTCTTCACTTATATACGTCTCAACAATATTAATTAGGCTGTCTTTTTTAGGGAGGTTTCCAATGAGTTTTTCAAATTTTTTTACAGAATGCTCCATGCTGACACGGCATGTTTCAGCTACCAATTCATCCTTACTTTTAAAGTGAGCATAGAACCCACCATGTGTAAGTCCGACTTCTTTCATAATTTTTGGTACACTGACAGAATGAATTCTCGATACCTTAAAAGCCTTCGATGCCTCTTGAAGTATTGCCTGACGAGTTTGCTGTTTATGATTTTTAGGATACGGCATATAACCCCTCCTTTTTAATGATACACATCATATTATATGATGTGTATCATATATAAACAAGTGAGTAGTTACAATTTTCTTAAAGTTATCTAGGGAATGGTAGCTAGACTTTACGTATAAAAAGTGTTTACTATTTTTAATAAAGATGTCCTCGTAACATTTAATATGTACACCCATTATCAAGATTATAAAAAGGCCATTGGATTTGTTTCCAATGACCTTACTACCTTTAATTTTGTTTGTTCAATAGGATTTTTCTTTTGAAATTAGCCCCCGTAATGCAAAACTCACATTTTGCGGACGTTCTGCCAGCCTTCTCATGAAATAGCCATACCAATCTTGTCCAAATGGCACATATACTCTTATTGTATACCCACCACCCACTAATTCAAGCTGTAAGTTCGTGCGGAAACCATATAACATTTGAAACTCAAATTGAGTTTTGAGAATTTGGTTTGCCTCAGCAAACTTTTTTACTTCAGCGATCATTTCATGATCATGTGTGGCAATTGCCGTGTAACTACCACTGAGTAAATGTTTTTTTATAATATTTAAATAGTTATCGTCTACTTGTTGTTTCTCTTGAAAAGCTACCTTTGGAGATTCCTTGTATGCTCCTTTTACGAGTCTAAGTGAAACACCTTTTAAATTTTCAATGTCTTGATCTGCTCGAAACAAATAGGCTTGAATAACTGTCCCAACATTATCGAACTCTTGCCTTAAAATTGCTAAAATATCTAAGGTTAGTTGACAGTGAAAGAAATCTTCCATATCAATTCGCACAAAATTATCGTAGTCTTTTGCCGTTTGAACAATACGGCGCATATTTTCTAAGCAAAATTCATCACTAATATCTAAGCCGAGTTGAGTCATTTTAACTGATAAGTTACATTTCACTCCACTTTCAGCGATGGCATCCAACGTTTTAATGCAGTACTGTGTCGCTTCTAGTGCTTCTTCCTTGCTATCTACGAATTCCCCAAGGTGATCTAAAGTACAAACGAGGCCTTTTTCATTTAATCTTTTCACTACTTTTATAGCGCTTTCAATATTTTTGCCTGCAACAACTTGTGATGCACCAAATTTTAGACCCCACCTTTTTGCCGCTTTATTCATTGATTTACTTTTTGAAAGATACATGAAGAACTGTTTCATTGGTTGTTCTAATCCCATCATTAACCCCTCCAAACTGCTCCTATTCATTTAATGTTCACTGAAAATTCAGCTAATCATTTTCAAAAAAACATCCCGCTACCAATAAAACATTTCTTACCAATCGTAGTTTAAGATAACGCAGTGAAATGGGAAGTGTACTATTCCACTGCGTTCGTTTATTGATGATTAGTACATTTCTGATACTGTTTTGGCTTGCATGTGAAGCGCTAAATAATCAGGACCTCCTGCTTTCGAATCGGTACCTGACATTTTAAAGCCACCAAATGGATGATAGCCGACAATAGCTCCTGTACAATTACGATTAAAATATAGGTTTCCAACATGGAAATCACGTTTTGCTTTTTCGATATGCTCACGATTTTTCGTAATAACTGCACCTGTTAAACCATACTCTGTGTTATTCGCAATCTCGATCGCATGGTCGAAGTTATTAGCTTCGGTTAACGCAACCACAGGTCCAAAGATTTCTTCTTGCATAATACGTGCTTGAGGATCTAAATCAGCAAATACTGTCGGTTGAATGAAGTATCCTTTAGAAGCATCGCCTGTTCCACCAGCAACAAGACGTCCTTCTTCTTTACCAATTTCAATATAACCCATAATTTTATTGAAAGATCCTTCATCAATGACTGGCCCCATGTAATGATCATTTGTTGTTGGATCACCGACAGTTAAATCATTCGTTAACTTCACAACTTTTGCTAAAACTTGATCATATACATCCTCGTGGATAACTGCACGTGAGCCTGCTGAACACTTTTGCCCTGAGAAACCAAATGCCGATACGACGATCGATTCTGCTGCTAAATCAAGGTCCGCCTCTTTGTCTACAACGATTGTATCTTTCCCACCCATTTCTACAATGACGCGTTTTAAATGGTTTTGACCTGGATGTACAACTGCTGCACGTTCATAAAGTCTTGTTCCAACTTCACGTGAGCCAGTAAATGTTATCAATGCTGTCTTTGGGTGATCCACTAAATAGTCACCGACTTCAGCTCCACTTCCAGGGATGAAGTTTACCACACCTTTTGGAAGTCCTGCTTCTTCTAGTACTTCAACAAACTTTGCTGCGACAACTGGTGTCGTACTTGCAGGCTTTAATAACACAGTGTTTCCAGTAACGATTGGTGCTACTGTCGTACCTGCCATGATCGCAAATGCAAAGTTCCAAGGTGAAATAACGACTGTCACGCCCATCGGTGTATAGAAATAGCGGTTGTGCTCTCCATCACGACTGTTTACTGGCTTCCCATCTTTAATCGCAATCATTTGACGAGCATAGTACTCCAAGAAGTCAATTGCTTCTGCAGTATCTGCATCTGCTTCTTTCCACGGCTTACCTGCTTCTTTTACCAGGTAAGCAGAAAACTCATGTTTACGGCGACGAACGATTGCAGCGGCACGTATTAAAATATTGGCACGCTCTTCTGGCAATGTCTTTCTCCATGTTTCGAACGTTTCATGTGCTACACCCATTGCTTTTTCCGCAATGGTTTTGTTCGCTTTTGACACAATTCCAATAACCTCTTCTTTATTTGCTGGATTGTATGATGTAATTTTTTCTTCTGTTGAAATTCGCTCTCCACCTACAACGAGATCATATGACTTTCCTAATTGGCCTTCAACATACTCAAGTGCCGCTTCAAACGCTTTTTTATTTTCTTCAACTTTAAAATCAGTGAATGGTTCATGTTTATATGATGGTAACAATATAATCACTCCTTAATTGAATTTGTATAAAAATATGTTCACTTCATTCGTATTAAAACAATTTACGAATAAAAGCACGTTTTATTCGTAAATTTCTTATTGCAATTACCGTACCAACTTTCAAATACACATGGGATATCAATCTGAAATATAAACGGTATAACACTAAGGTTGGTGAAATATTGTCATTCTCGTATCTTTTTTATTTTAAAAAGTTAATTCTTCCTAAATATACAAAAAAGGAATGCTAGAAATTTAGTGGGAACAAATATACAATTATGTATAATGTGTCTAATAACTTTACAATTTTGTATAATCTGTTGTAAACATGTATTAAGGTTAAAACGAACGACTTAGGAGGTGTTGAATATGAGTTTTGACATTTCATTATTATCTTTAGTACGGCCTTTAGAAGAACGGAAAAGCAATTCTAGTATGGAGCATTACTCTACTAGTACGATGTTATCTGAGGTAACAAACATACAAGAAAAAGATATCGCACTCGAAGAAGATGGCAAAATCGTCGGTTGGGTTTCTTATCATGATTTAGTCAAGGCAGTCGTGGACCGTTGGAAACGAACTTTATCTTACTACAATACGTTACTCGGTTCCGTTGATGATGCGATTACAGTTATAGACGAAAACGGCGTCATACAGTCTTGGAACCAAAAATCAGAAGAAATGTATGGATTTACTGCCGCTAATGTAAAAGGAAAAAAGATTACAAGTTTTTTTGAAACCGAATCGGTTGTTCTCATGTCAACGATAAACGATAGAAAAGGCGTCATTAAACAATATAATCAACCGAAGCCAGATGTACATGTTTTAATAAACACATCACCGATCATTGTGGACGATGAGGTAATTGGTGGAATTTCAGTTGAGCGAAACATTACGGAGATCGTCAAGCTAAATGACGAGTTATCTTCTACCGCAGCGTCACTTCATGAATTAGAACGGAATGTACAAAATGAGCAGTCTTTATCTCCTTTTAGTAAAATTAAAGGAAGAAGCCCTGTTTTACAAGATGCTCTTCATCTCGTGAAGAAAGTGTCTAAAACAGATGCCACTGTACTGATCACGGGAGAAAGTGGAGTAGGAAAGGAATTATTCGCTGAAGCGATTCATAAAGCAAGCAATCGGTCAGATGCTCCTTTTGTTGCGATCAATTGTGGAGCCATTCCGACTGCTTTAATTGAAAGTGATTTATTCGGATATGATCAAGGAGCATTTACGGGGGCAGTGAAAGGAGGAAAAAAAGGAAAATTCGATGCAGCCAAAGGCGGAACTATTTTTTTAGATGAAATTGGGGAAATGCCTTTAGAAGTCCAAGTCAAGTTACTTCGAGTATTACAAGAAAAGCAATATTATCGTGTCGGCGGCACCAATCCG
The DNA here is from genome assembly GCF_002019605.1 of Alkalihalobacterium alkalinitrilicum. Lineage (NCBI taxonomy): Bacteria > Bacillati > Bacillota > Bacilli > Caryophanales > Bacillaceae > Alkalihalobacterium > Alkalihalobacterium alkalinitrilicum. The sequence goes on from NZ_KV917368.1 coordinate 1,846,611, forward strand.
CTTCCAACAGACGTACGAATTATCGCTGCAACGCATCGCGATTTAGAAAGAATGATTGAAGAAGGAAGTTTTCGTGAAGATTTGTTTTACCGTCTTAACGTCATCTCGATTTTTGTCCCCCCACTGAAAGAAAGGAAGGAAGACATTCCTGAGCTAATTCAATTATTCTTACAAGAGTTTTCTATTAAATATAAAACACCTATTCCAGAGATTGATCCAGAAGTGATGTATATGTTTTTACAACACCCTTGGCAAGGAAACGTTCGTCAACTTCGAAATATAATCGAAAGACTGATTATTTCAGCTGACGAAAACGTACGAATTGAACCTAAGCATTTACCGCAAAATTTTGTAAAACAACTTTTACCAACGATTGAACTGAATGAAACCTCTATACCTCCCACTTTAGAAAACGATAACGAAATTGTACATGCACTTAAGTTAACGTACGGGAACAAAACTGCAGCAGCAAAATTATTAGGAATTTCTCGAGCAACCTTATACAACAGAATGAAAAATTTCAAATGACAGGAAACCACTTTTACATTTCCTTCACAAAGTGAAACTTCGTTAAGTAAGAGAATGAATTCATCCCCACTCGATGTTAGTTTAGGCCCACAGAATGTGGGGGGACACAGGCGATTCCAAAGAACGTGGCATACTTAGGATGTGTTCGTTTTATTGTATTGGCGATTATCTCCCACTTCGGCTTTCTTATTTTCTTAAAGCTCTAAAGTGGGAGTCTTAGCGGCAGTTTAACGGGATAAAAGGTGGTCTCTATCTACATAGCTACTTCTTTGACAATTTCATACGAGCGTATCCGTTCGCGATGATCGTATATATGACTAGTTATTATCATTTCATCAGCATCAGTTTCATTTAAAAAGGCTTGTAGCTTTTCCCTCACATTTTCTGGGCTTCCAACAACGGATGCTCCTAATTGTTTTTCAATCGCCACTTTTTCCATGCTAGTCCATAGATGCTCCATGGACTCGACAGGAGGTTGGAGTTGGCTTGGACGATTGCGAATAATGTTTAGAAAGGATTGTTGATAAGACGTTGAGAGCCAGTTTGCTTTTTCATTAGTTTCAGCGGCTACAACGTTAACTCCAACCATGACATAAGGTTCTCGTAATTCGTTGGATGGTTGGAAATTTTGCCGATATAAGTTTAGTGCAGGGAGCGTATATTCAGGGGAAAAGTGGCTCGCAAATGCAAAAGGTAAACCAAGTTTCCCAGCTAATTGAGCGCTAAATCCACTGGACCCTAAAAGCCAAATCGGGATTTGTAGCCCTTCTCCTGGAATAGCTCGAACTTGCATCCGTTTTTCACCTATACTCGGTTCAAAATAAGACCTTAACTCCGCAAGTTGCTCTGGAAAATCATGACCACTTCGTAAATCTCTTCTTAAGGCATGAGCTGTATGCTGATCACTTCCTGGTGCCCTTCCAAGACCTAAATCAATCCGGCCTTGATACATCGATTCAAGTGTACCAAATTGCTCAGCAATAACAAGCGGCGCGTGATTAGGTAACATAATTCCTCCCGCACCAACACGAATACTTTCTGTTCCCGCCGCTATATAGCCAATAACTACAGACGTTGCTGAACTAGCAATCCCTGGCATATTATGATGTTCAGCAACCCAATAACGGTGATATCCCCACTTCTCTGCATGTTGAGCAAGATCTAAACTGTACCGAAAGGCATCGCTTGCCGTTCCACCACTTCGGATCGGCGCAAGATCTAATACAGAAAGCTTAATATCTTTTAATTGTTTATTACTCATTAATTTCACCTCTATTCGATTTCGTGCATGGTTGTCTTAGTGATGTAATATGTTAAAAAGGTATTAAAGCTAAATTCAACTATTGTAGTCATTTTACAACTTGGAAACTGGGATTTCTACTGTTTCGACTTGAAGATATAGAGAAAAAAGAGGCTGACTAGCAGCCTCTTTCACGTTAACAAACTTTAATTTGATTTTCTTCGATAGAAACATTCATTAGTTTCACTTGTTCTTTTTCAATCATTAATGAGGTAATTTGGTTTTCGATATGATCCTGGATGGCGCGACGTAGAGGTCTAGCTCCAAATTCTGGATGATACCCTAGTTCAGCGATTTTCGCTTTAGCCTCACGGGTGATATTGATTGTAATTTCTTGTTCTTTAAGTGTTGCATGAAGTTCATCTAGCATGATATCAACAATTCGGATAAGATCTTCTTTTGTAAGGTGTGAAAACTCGATTATAGAATCGATGCGGTTTAAAAATTCAGGTTTAAAGTAGTTTTTCAATGTTTCTATTTGAATCTTCATTTCTTCTACAGAGGTTGAGGATGATGACGATCCAAATCCAATTGCTGTCTTTTTATGATCGGTTACCCCTGCGTTTGATGTCATAATAATCACGGTCTCATTGAAATTAACAACCCTACCTTGACTATCTGTTAACCTACCATCTTCCATGATTTGTAAAAAGACATTCATAACATCTGGATGTGCTTTTTCAATTTCATCTAGTAGGACAATAGAATAAGGATTTCTACGCACTTGTTCCGTTAATTGTCCTGCTTCATCATGGCCGACATATCCTGGAGGAGAACCAATTAACTTTGAAACGGAATGTTTCTCCATATATTCACTCATGTCTAAACGGATCATCGAATCTTTACTTCCGAATAACTCTAGTGCGAGTGTTTTCGTAAGTTCTGTTTTACCTGTCCCCGTTGGGCCAACAAATAAAAATGAAGCGGTTGGACGATGTTTTGGCTTTAGTCCGACACGAGCTCTCATGACGGCATTGGCTACTTGTTCAATCGCTTTGTCTTGGCCAATGACTTTTTCTGCCAATCTTTTCGGTAAGTCTTTCATTTTCGATTGCTCGTCTTTTTGCAGTTTTTTCACAGGAATTCCTGTACTTGTTTCAATGATGTCTTGAATGTTTTCTACCGTTACTTCGATGATAGCTTCATTAAGTTGCTCATTTGCTAGCTTCGCTTTAATTTCTAATTCCTCTTTGCGAAGGTTGGCTGCTTTTTCATATTCCTCTTGTTGTGTTGCTCTTTGTTTTTCTCGCTCAATTTCTTTTAAGCGTTGTTCTAAGTTTTCTTTTCCAGTTTCAATTTGTGATAGATTTAACTTTGATCCTGCTTCGTCTAGTAAATCAATCGCTTTGTCTGGTAAAAATCGATCTTGAATATAACGCTTTGAAAGAGTGACGCAAGCTTTCAAGACTTCATCTGAATACTTTACATTGTGGTAGACCTCATATGCTGGTCGAATTCCTTTTAAAATTTCAAAAGCTTCATTTTCTGTCGGTTCTTTTACAACGACAGGTTGGAAGCGACGCTCTAACGCTTGATCTTTTTCGATCACACGGTATTCTTTGAGCGTTGTTGCCCCGATAATTTGCAAATCTCCTCGAGCAAGAGCAGGTTTTAAAATGTTCCCCACATCCATCGACCCTTCTGCAGAACTTCCTGCTCCAACCATCATGTGCAATTCATCAATAAACAAAATGACGTCTTCTCGTTGTTGTAATACGGAAATTAGTTCTTTCATTTTTTCTTCAAACTGCCCACGGTAACTTGTACCCGCAACAAGTGAATTAATATCTAAAGTGTAAACTTCTTTATTTTTCAGTTTAACAGGAACTTGTCCTTCCACTATGTTTAGTGCTAGACCTTCTATAATTGCTGTTTTGCCAACACCTGCTTCACCGATTAAAACTGGATTATTTTTATTACGGCGATTTAAAATTTCAATAGTTCGCTCGATTTCTTTTTCACGGCCAATTACAACATCAATACGACCATCTCTTGCTTCTTGTGTTAAGTTGCGACCATGTTGATCAAGAAAACCATTTCCTGTCGCTTGATTAGGAGGCATTTGTTTCACGTTTTGCTTGTGATCTCCATTTGACACGTGCTGTGAAGAACTGAACAGATCATCAAAGTAATGATTGAAGTTAAAGTGGCCTGACCCCAAAGACTGGTAGGCATCACTGTAACAACTAGAACATAAATGAATTTGCTTATGGTGCTCATTTAACATAACATCCATCTTAACATTTGCTTGTTTTGCATTACATTTTTGACATAGCATAACTCAACCTACCCCCTCTTTGACTTTGACTATTTTTGACCATTCATTTATATAAAAATCCCATACGTAATGGGATTTCTATATATGATAAAGTAATAATATTATACCTAACTTTTTATTACTTTGCAATAAAGAACCCCCATGACTATCCGTTGACAATAACACCGCCGTTCAGATGGAGGATTTGACCTGACATATAGGAGGAGTCCTCACTCGCTAAATAAATATAGGCAGGCGCAAGTTCCACTGGTTGACCCGCCCGTTGCATTGGTGTAGTGCTTCCAAATTCGGACACTTCTTTTGGGGTAAAAGTTGAAGGAATAAGCGGTGTCCATATCGGACCTGGTGCTACACCGTTTACTCGGATTCCCTTTTTAATTAAGGAAAGAGAGAGAGAGCGTGTAAAAGTAACAATTGCCCCCTTAGTTGCCGAATAATCAATCAACTTTTCATGCCCTTTATATGCTGTTACTGATGTGGTATTAATGATACTGCTTCCTGATTTCAAATGAGGAAGTGCTGCTCTTGTTAAGTAAAAGAACGAAAAGATATTTGTGCGAAACGTCTTTTCTAACTGCTCACTTGTAATACTTTCAAAATCAGTTTGAGGATGCTGTTCAGCTGCATTATTGACTAAAATGTCGACTTTATTAAATTCGTTTATCACTTGTTGAATAACTTTCTGACAGAAAGCTTCATCACCTAAATCACCAGCAATGTTTAAACAACGACGCCCTTCTTCTTCAACTTGTTTTTTCGTTTCCTCAGCATCCGAATGTTCATTCAAATATACGTTGACTACATCTGCCCCTTCTTTCGCATAACCAATCGCTACAGCACGTCCAATCCCACTATCAGCTCCTGTGATGATAGCAATTTTATTTGTTAATTTCCCAGATCCTTTATAGCTAAAATTTTCATCGGTTGGATGAGGATTCATTTCCGACTCTATACCTGGCTGTTGATTTTGATGTTGTTCAGGAAAAGTTTTATGTGGTAGATTTGATGAAGACATGTGAAACACACCCTTTATTTAAAGTTAACTGTAAAATTTACTTTAATAGGATGTCGGGATTTCTGTTCCATTATTCAACCAAACCAACGATTCACCTTATCCCAAAACCATTTTGTTTTAAAAAATAGTGATTTCACTCGATAAAAAAAAGAGCTCGTTCAGGCTAATTGACCTTCACGATACTCTTTTACACAAACTATTTAGCTTTACCTCACTACTTCTGATAAGGAATATTTAATAAATTTGGAACTGTTGTAAACTCAAAGCCAAGTGCCTGAAGTTCAGGTATGATTTGATGGAGTGATTCAACTGTTGGCGTTCGATCACCATCCCATTCCGCACCATCATGTAACAGAACGATAGCCCCTGGGTGAAGATTACTTAACACACTAAAAGCAATGTCTTCTGGTGGGGGTTCACGCCAATCTAGTGTATCAATGGACCAACCGATCACGTTATAATTCAACTCTGCTAATTTTTCAACAGACTGCCCATCTAAAAATCCATAAGGAGCACGGAATAAGCTCGTTCGGTACCCAATAATATTATTAAGTAGTTCTTCGGTTTGAGTAACTTCTCGTTCAAGCGTAGCTAGGTCCCCTTCCACAAGATTCGGATGCCAATAACTATGATTACCAACAATATGGCCTTCGTTAATCATTCGTCTAACGATGTCAGGATAGGCCTCGGCTCTAGACCCCATGACAAAAAAAGTAGCGGGAACATTGTATTGAGCCAGTACATCTAACACTTGTTCAGTATAACGAGGGTCAGGCCCATCATCGAAGGTTAGAGCCACTCGATTCGCCGTATCTGGACCACGCAAAATGACCGTATCTGGATATTGCTGTTGTAAGACAATATTGGAAACTGGTCCTCTGACTGCCTCCTCATCGCCACCTTCCAAGTCGGGTAACCCCTCTACTTTTCTAGGATTATCTTTATCTTTTTTAAACCACCATTCTTGTTTGACGTCATCACGAGGTTGTTCATTCGCCATGACACTCACACTAGCTTGTACAAACATACTGATTAAAAAAGCAGTCACCAACAATACCTTCAAAAATTTCTTTTTCACATAGTCATCTCCTTATTCAATTTGATACCTTGTTATTTTTTATTCAAACAGGCATTTTATTCATGAAATAGGAGAATTGTGAGTATTTTAAAATAATGAACTTAAATCTCAATATTCTTTCTTAGCTATTTGTTCGTTTTTCCTTACCATTTGAAGCTGAACTAAAACTTAACGGAGTGGTAATATTATATATAAAACAAGGATAATAATCAGTAAAACATATACCAACAACCCATTTGGAACATTTCGTCTCACTTTCATACAAAACCCTCACTTTTTTTGTTCACTCATTCAATGGGGCAATTTTTTAGGTAGTACTTCAACTTAATAACGTCATCTTTTATACTATATTCATACTTACATTTTGAGGATTTTATGTTTCCTACTGACAAACTAATAATAAAAAAGAGAGTTCAGTATATGAACTCCTCTTAATCGACTTTTATGGTTTATGTTTGTACTCATACTCTTTTTCTTTCGTTCTCACTTTTATTTCAATTTCAACTGTGTTTATGTCCATGCCGTAAGACGCGAGGATATTTTTCACAACAAACTGGAAGTCTTCTGCGGAATTAATTTGTACGGATGAAAACATTTGCGTCACAAATTCTTCTGCTTGTTTCCCTTTCATTTTCACTTTCTCGTTTTCTAACTCTATCTCAACTTCCGTTTTTACTTCCTTCTTTTTTCGTTCTTGTTTAATTTCTATTTCAATTTGATCGTTTTCAATTTCAATTTCAAACTTCTCTATTTTTTTCAAAAAATCAGTAGGTTGTTCCGCTTTTTTTGATTCCTTCCTCTCACTGGAAAGGTCTTTGTTTTCTTTTTCTGTTGTCTTAATTTCTACAACTTCTTGTTCGCTTAATAAATTTGTTGTTAATTTCTCTTCAACATCTTGAACTATTTCACTATCCTCGTCCTTTGTAAGTATGACAACAGGATTTTCTTCAACTATTTCGAACATCTCTTCTGCATCTAGATTAGTTCCCATTTTTTTAGTGTGTTCAGTTTTCATTAGCTTTTCTGTATCATTAGGAGCTATTGAAGGCTCGGTAGAATTAAAACCGTCAGCTAGAACGATATAACCAAAAGAAAGGACGAGTGTAAAAAGTGCTCCAACCAACATGTATCCAAATTTGTTCATAACTTCCCCCTAGACCATTTCCTTATCCTTTTATTATAGAGGAAGAACATTTTCAATCCATCAGCAATAATAACCTATTAAAGGATGCGGCTATAGTACTAATTATCAAACATTTTTTGAAAAATTGCATTAATCAATATGAAAGAAAAAAGTGAACCAATCAAGGTTCACTCCTTTATATACAATTTAGCTTAACTTATCTACTTATAAACATTTGTGTCCAATAATTTCCGTTACCGTTATGCCCCACACCAATATGAGTAAAGTTACCGTTTAAAATATTGGCACGATGTCCTTCACTGTTCATCCACGCCTGGACAACTTGTTCGGCTGTTTGTTGACCTTGAGCAATGTTTTCAGCAGCAGCATTATAATCTACTCCAAAGTCGCGAATCATATCGAACGGAGATCCATATTTCGGACTCGTATGTGAAAAATAATTATTTTGTTGCATATCATTTGATTTTGCTCTTGCGACATTACTTAAAGATGTATCAGCCTGTAGGTCGGAAAGTCCATTTCTTCTTCTTTCTGCATTCGTTAAATTGATGACTTGTTGCTCAATCTCACTAATTCCTTCTGTTTGTTCAGGTTGAGCAGGTGTTGCTGGCTCCTCCTGTGGTTGCTCAGTTGGTTCTTGAGGTTGTTGCTGTGCCTCTTCTGGCTGTTGCTGCCCTGGTTGTTGTGGTGCCCCACCACGATGAGTTCCTTCTTGCAAACGACGTTGAATTTCTTCTGGCGTTATTTGTGCTCCTTCGGGTAACAACCGAGCAATATCTTCTTGCGTTAGTTGTTCACCTTCTGGCAAAAGCCGGGCAATCTCATTTGGTAACATACGTTCAATATCTTCCCTTGATAAACGTGCGGTACCTCGACCCTGGTGTTGTTCATTCCCATCTGTAATAATAAATTCATATTTAGCATGTTGCACTTGAACAGCTTTCGTATGAGGGTACTCTTCGCTCGGTATCGTTGTATCTTGACTCGATACTTGACCATACCTTGCCTGATCGCCTTGTATATTTGCTCCTTGTTCTGCTTCAAAAACATTACCACCATACTGTCCACAACCTGTTAGAAGGATAAACATTAAACCGATAATCATGATCCATATCTGTTTTCTTTTCATCATAGTTAGCTCCTCTTTTTACTATTTCTTACTTTAGCTTTTCTTTATTATCGCAAAATATAAATGGTAATTATCGATAAGAAAGGAGATTTATACATGAAAAAATCCCCCACAATGAGGGATGAAATCTGATTATTGCACTTTCCCATTTTGATAATCAGCAAACGCCTGACGGATTTCTTCTTCTGAATTCACTACAAATGGCCCTTGTGCAACAACACGTTCTTTAATTGGTTTTCCAGCTAGTAAAATTCCATGTAGTTTTTCATCAGCACTTTTAATTAAAACCGTACTTCCTTAATTTCTGGCATGTTGTTCTGATTCAAGTTTTGAAATCGTGGAGCAGCTGATTTATTTGCGTTGGATAAGTTTACCCATTTTTACAATAATGATATACTAACCCATACACTAAATCATTTTTAAGGAGCTTCAAAAAGATGAAAATTGTAGTGTTATCTGACACCCATATGCCTAAAAAAGCTAAAACATATCCTTCTCAATTAGTGACCGATTTACAATCTGCACAATTAATTATTCATGCAGGTGACTGGCAAACTGCGCAAGTATATGAACAGCTTTCACAATATAGCCAAGTTGTAGGAGTAACTGGAAACGTTGATAACGAGGAAATTCAACAACTTTTTGGAGAAAAGCTAGTTTTACCCATAGGCCCTTTTAAAATAGGAGTTGTGCATGGACATGGACAAAAATTAACAACAGAAAAAAGAGCCTTAGCTGCGTTTAAAAATGACGATGTGGACTGCATTATTTATGGCCATTCCCATATTCCTGTTTTAAAAAAAGTAAACGATATTCTCTTATTTAACCCAGGTTCAGTAACAGATAAACGTCGACAACCCAACTTTTCCTATGGTGTTCTCACAATAGGAAAAACTATAGAAGCCGAACATGTTTTTATTACAGATAAAAATAGCTAGATACCTTTCACAGGAGACAAGTAGACTAGCTTCGTTATTTTCCACAATACTCCATCGACTTTCCCTTCGCAGCACTTTACTTCTTCGAGTCAAAAGATCTTCACCGCCTGCAGCATTCAAGTTTTTACGCATTAAAAAAGCACAACCCTATTGGATTGTGCTTTATGCCTAGCGACGTCCTACTCTCACAGGGGGAAGCCCCCAACTACCATCGGCGCTGAAGAGCTTAACTTCCGTGTTCGGCATGGGAACGGGTGTGACCTCTTCGCTATCGCCACTAGACTTATAAAATTGTGATAAGCTTCGCATTTCTTCGTTGGCTGCGCTCCCTGCGTTGCTCATGTACCCTTCAAACGTACATTCCGCTACTCGTGAACTTGCCGCCTCGAACTACTCGCTTCTAACAATTTTCTATTAGGATTTTTGATAAGCTGCGAATTTCTTCGTCAGTTTCAATTCTTGCGGTGCTCCGACGTACAGGATGTACTAGTGCCGACGTTGTCACAGGACGTGACGAACTTAGTCGGTTACCTTTCCGATACGCTCCACTCCTCAGAATTTCACTTCCTCGAACTTCTTGCTTCTGAAAATCCTTTTTTAAGTTGTGATAAGCTTCGAAGTTCTTCGATGCTTATGATTGAGAGTCATTCTCTCAAAACTGGATAATGTACTAGAAGAATATCAACGCTTTATGTTTTGGATAAGCCCTCGACCGATTAGTATCTCTCAGCTCCACGTGTCACCACGCTTCCACCCGAGACCTATCAACCTCATCATCTCTAAGGGGTCTTACTTACTTAACGTAATGGGAAATCTCATCTTGAGGGGGGCTTCACGCTTAGATGCTTTCAGCGCTTATCCCGTCCACACGTAGCTACCCAGCTATGCTCCTGGCGGAACAACTGGTACACCAGCGGTGTGTCCATCCCGGTCCTCTCGTACTAAGGACAGCTCCTCTCAAATTTCCTACGCCCACGACGGATAGGGACCGAACTGTCTCACGACGTTCTGAACCCAGCTCGCGTACCGCTTTAATGGGCGAACAGCCCAACCCTTGGGACCTACTTCAGCCCCAGGATGCGATGAGCCGACATCGAGGTGCCAAACCTCCCCGTCGATGTGGACTCTTGGGGGAGATAAGCCTGTTATCCCCAGGGTAGCTTTTATCCGTTGAGCGATGGCCCTTCCATGCGGAACCACCGGATCACTAAGCCCGACTTTCGTCCCTGCTCGACTTGTAGGTCTCGCAGTCAAGCTCCCTTATGCCTTTGCACTCTACGAATGATTTCCAACCATTCTGAGGGAACCTTTGGGCGCCTCCGTTACTGTTTAGGAGGCGACCGCCCCAGTCAAACTGCCCACCTGACACTGTCCCTGAACCGGATCACGGTTCGAGGTTAGAACTTCAATACAGCCAGGGTAGTATCCCACCGACGCCTCCACGTAAGCTGGCGCTCACGCTTCCAAGGCTCCTACCTATCCTGTACAAGCTGTACCAAAATCCAATATCAAGCTACAGTAAAGCTCCATGGGGTCTTTCCGTCCTGTCGCGGGTAACCTGCATCTTCACAGGTAATATAATTTCACCGGGTCTCTCGTTGAGACAGTGTCCAAGTCGTTACACCATTCGTGCGGGTCGGAACTTACCCGACAAGGAATTTCGCTACCTTAGGACCGTTATAGTTACGGCCGCCGTTTACTGGGGCTTCGGTTCACAGCTTCGGCTTGCGCCTAACCACTCCCCTTAACCTTCCAGCACCGGGCAGGTGTCAGCCCCTATACTTCGCCTTGCGGCTTCGCAGAGACCTGTGTTTTTGCTAAACAGTCGCTTGGACCTATTCACTGCGGCTCTCTCGGGCATACACCCTAACAGAGCACCCCTTCTCCCGAAGTTACGGGGTCATTTTGCCGAGTTCCTTAACGAGAGTTCTCCCGAGCGTCTTAGAATTCTCTTCCCGCCTACCTGTGTCGGTTTGCGGTACGGGCACCTCTCACCTCGCTAGAGGCTTTTCTTGGCAGTGTAGGATCAGGAACTTCGGTACTTAATTTCCCTCGCTATCACAGCTCAGCCTTTATGGTAAGCGGATTTGCCTACTTACCAGCCTAACTGCTTAGACGCGCATCCATCAGCGCGCTTACCCTACCTTACTGCGTCCCCCCATTGCTCAAACGGTGAGGAGGTGGTACAGGAATTTCAACCTGTTGTCCATCGCCTACGCCTTTCGGCCTCGGCTTAGGTCCCGACTTACCCTGAGCGGACGAGCCTTCCTCAGGAAACCTTAGGCTTTCGACGGAGGGGATTCTCACCCCTCTTTTCGCTACTCATACCGGCATTCTCACTTCTAAGCGCTCCACCAGTCCTTCCGGTCTGACTTCGCTGCACTTAGAACGCTCCCCTACCCCTGTCCGTAAGGACAAGCCGTAGCTTCGGTGATACGTTTAGCCCCGGTACATTTTCGGCGCAGAGTCACTCGACCAGTGAGCTATTACGCACTCTTTAAATGGTGGCTGCTTCTAAGCCAACATCCTGGTTGTCTGGGCAACTCCACATCCTTTACCACTTAACGTATACTTGGGGACCTTAGCTGACGGTCTGGGCTGTTTCCCTCTTGACTACGGATCTTAGCACTCGCAGTCTGACTCCCGAGGATAAGTATTTGGCATTCGGAGTTTGACTGAGTTCGGTAATCCTGTGGGGACCCCTAGCCCAATCAGTGCTCTACCTCCAATACTCTTCCCTCGAGGCTAGCCCTAAAGCTATTTCGGGGAGAACCAGCTATTTCCGAGTTCGATTGGCATTTCACCCCTACCCACACCTCATCCCCGCATTTTTCAACATGCGTGGGTTCGGGCCTCCATTCAGTGTTACCTGAACTTCACCCTGGACATGGGTAGATCACACGGTTTCGGGTCTACGACCACGTACTTATTCGCCCTATTCAGACTCGCTTTCGCTGCGGCTCCGCCTTATCAGCTTAACCTTGCACGGGATCGTAACTCGCCGGTTCATTCTACAAAAGGCACGCCATCACCCGTAAATGGGCTCTGACTACTTGTAGGCACACGGTTTCAGGATCTCTTTCACTCCCCTTCCGGGGTGCTTTTCACCTTTCCCTCACGGTACTGGTTCACTATCGGTCACTAGGGAGTATTTAGCCTTGGGAGATGGTCCTCCCTGCTTCCGACGGGGTTTCACGTGTCCCGCCGTACTCAGGATCCGTCTCGGAGAGACGATCATTTTGGCTACAGGGTTGTTACCTTCTCTGACGGGTCTTTCCAGACCGCTTCGCCTATGATCGTCTTTTCTTACTCCATGTGAGACGTCCTACAACCCCAAGAGGCAAGCCTCTTGGTTTGGGCTAATTCCGTTTCGCTCGCCGCTACTCAGGAAATCGCATTTGCTTTCTCTTCCTCTGGGTACTTAGATGTTTCAGTTCCCCAGGTCTGCCTCCTCATACCCTATGTATTCAGGTATGGGTACCATCCCATTACGGATGGTGGGTTCCCCCATTCGGATATCCCCGGATCAAAGCTTACTTACAGCTCCCCGAGGCATTTCGCTGTTCGTCGCGTCCTTCTTCGGCTCCTAGTGCCAAGGCATTCACCGTGCGCCCTTTCTAACTTAACCATTCGACAAATGATAAGCGGCGGATTACTTCGTTGACTGCGCTCTCTGCGTTGCTCATGTACACTTTAAACGTACATTCTGCTACTTGAGAACTTGCCACCTCGTACTCCTTGCTTCTAATTTGTCTCTTAAATCTATAAAGGTTGTTGAATTCTTGACGACTCAAGTTACTCTTGGTTACACAATGTGCAACCCAGTGAAATCTTGATGTCATTTCTAGTCATTATCCAGTTTTCAAAGAACCACTGACGAATGATAAGCGGCGGATTACTTCGTTGGCTGCGCTCTCTGCGTTGCTCATGTACACTTTAAACGTACATTCCGCTACTCGTGAGCTTGCCGCCTCGTACTCCTTGCTTCTAATTCGTCACTTAATTTAGAAATATATCAATTGAAAGAAGTAAATTCTTTCAAAACTGAACAAGGCAACTGACTTCAATTACAACTTGAACAGTCATCTAAGTTATACTTCTTGCAGCCTTGCATCGAGGAAGCTTACTTCGAAGCGTTGCTCGTAGACACAGATGCAAAAAGTAAATCAGAGAGTTTTGAGTTCTCTCAAAACTGAACAAAAAAGACCAAAGCGTACATACTCGAAGTATGCATCGACTAGAGTAAATACTCCATAGAAAGGAGGTGATCCAGCCGCACCTTCCGATACGGCTACCTTGTTACGACTTCACCCCAATCATCTGTCCCACCTTAGGCGGCTGGCTCCAAAAGGTTACCCCACCGACTTCGGGTGTTACAAACTCTCGTGGTGTGACGGGCGGTGTGTACAAGGCCCGGGAACGTATTCACCGCGGCATGCTGATCCGCGATTACTAGCGATTCCGGCTTCATGTAGGCGAGTTGCAGCCTACAATCCGAACTGAGAATGGTTTTATGGGATTGGCTCGACCTCGCGGTTTCGCTGCCCTTTGTACCATCCATTGTAGCACGTGTGTAGCCCAGGTCATAAGGGGCATGATGATTTGACGTCATCCCCACCTTCCTCCGGTTTGTCACCGGCAGTCACCTTAGAGTGCCCAACTAAATGCTGGCAACTAAGATCAAGGGTTGCGCTCGTTGCGGGACTTAACCCAACATCTCACGACACGAGCTGACGACAACCATGCACCACCTGTCACCTTGTCCCCCGAAGGGGAACGCTCTGTCTCCAGAGGTGTCAAGGGATGTCAAGACCTGGTAAGGTTCTTCGCGTTGCTTCGAATTAAACCACATGCTCCACCGCTTGTGCGGGCCCCCGTCAATTCCTTTGAGTTTCAGCCTTGCGGCCGTACTCCCCAGGCGGAGTGCTTAATGTGTTAACTTCGGCACTAAGGGCATCGAAACCCCTAACACCTAGCACTCATCGTTTACGGCGTGGACTACCAGGGTATCTAATCCTGTTTGCTCCCCACGCTTTCGCGCCTCAGCGTCAGTTACAGACCAGAGAGTCGCCTTCGCCACTGGTGTTCCTCCACATCTCTACGCATTTCACCGCTACACGTGGAATTCCACTCTCCTCTTCTGTACTCAAGTCTTCCAGTTTCCAATGACCCTCCACGGTTGAGCCGTGGGCTTTCACATCAGACTTAAAAGACCGCCTGCGCGCGCTTTACGCCCAATAATTCCGGACAACGCTTGCCACCTACGTATTACCGCGGCTGCTGGCACGTAGTTAGCCGTGGCTTTCTGGTTAGGTACCGTCAAGGTACCGCCCTATTCGAACGGTACTTGTTCTTCCCTAACAACAGAGCTTTACGACCCGAAGGCCTTCATCACTCACGCGGCGTTGCTCCGTCAGACTTTCGTCCATTGCGGAAGATTCCCTACTGCTGCCTCCCGTAGGAGTCTGGGCCGTGTCTCAGTCCCAGTGTGGCCGATCACCCTCTCAGGTCGGCTACGCATCGTCGCCTTGGTGAGCCATTACCTCACCAACTAGCTAATGCGCCGCGGGCCCATCCCGTAGTGTTAGGTAAACCCAACTTTTACAATAACACCATGTGGTGTCATTGATTATCCGGTATTAGCTCCGGTTTCCCGAAGTTATCCCAGTCTACAGGGCAGGTTGCCCACGTGTTACTCACCCGTCCGCCGCTAACCTTTCAAGAGCAAGCTCTTGAAAGGTCCGCTCGACTTGCATGTATTAGGCACGCCGCCAGCGTTCGTCCTGAGCCAGGATCAAACTCTCCAATAAAGTGTTTGATTAAGCTCATTGTCACAAACGTGACGTTTTTAAAACATTGACGAGATATCATGTATCTCTTTATTTCGCTTGGCTTTTTGTTCAGTTTTCAAAGAACTTTATTAATCGTTGTTAGCGACAAGAATTAGATTATATCACAATAACAACTTCATTTCAACATCTTTTTTCTATTAGTTCATCATTACTTCTAAAACTTTTTATCTTGTTTCAGAAGCGATAAAATTTATTATACTAATATATTTGCGTTTTCGCAACCCTTTTTTTAAAAGAAAAATAATGCTAGGGTGAAATAATTGAATGCATCAATCAAAAAACGACAATTGTTATATTATCAAATATAAATAACACTTGCAATAGAGATAAAAGTTTTTTCAATATGCTCTAATGAAGTTTAATTCATTAAGTACGACCGCCACATCAAAAATTATGCGCAATGCTAAATTGCCTTATCTTTTATTTGATTTAATATCTAAACTCTCTTTTCTTCAATATAACTATAAAAACAGTTTTCAACATTTATACTGATCGTTCTTTACTTCATAGCTAATGCACTGCTTTATTGATGAAGTAGCATTTCATACCCAAAAAAAGATTTATTGATTTCATTGTAATAAAAGAAAGAAATACAGCAAAATATATACTATAAATAGTATAGTGTGATCGTAAGCTATAAAGATACGTTTTACATAAACACAATAGTTCGGTATTATTCTTATGTTGTCATGAAATAGGTGAACAAGAAAGGATGTAAACAGGAATGTCAAAACAACAAATTGGAGTTTTAGGTGTTGGCGTCATGGGAAAAAGTTTAGCTCTAAATTTCGAAAGTAAAGGCTATACAGTCTCCATCTATGACGTTTCATCTGAAACAGTAAAAAATATTACTCGAGAACACTCCGATAAACAAATTGCCGGCACCCATAGTATTGAAGAATTTGTACAATCTCTTGAAGTACCTCGTAAGATCTTATTAATGGTCCAAGCTGGTGAAGTAACTGACAAAGCCATTGAATCATTAATCCCTTATTTGAACGAAAAAGACATCTTAATTGATGGTGGAAATACATATTATGTAGATACGATAAGACGCAATCAATACCTGGCTGAAAAAGGCGTTCATTTTATTGGAGCGGGTGTATCAGGAGGAGAAGAAGGTGCATTAAAAGGTCCTGCAATTATGCCTGGCGGTCAAAAAGAAGCATATGATTTAGTTCAATCCATGTTAGAGGATATATCTGCTAAAGCTAATGGAGAGCCTTGTTGTACATATATTGGTCCAGACGGTGCAGGACATTACGTAAAAATGGTTCATAATGGTATAGAATACGGTGATATGCAATTAATCTGTGAAGCTTATTTTCTAATGAAGCAAGGTTTAAATTTAAATAATGACGAACTACATGAAATTTTTTCTGAGTGGAACAAAGGTGAATTAGATAGCTATTTAATTGAAATTACCGCTGACATTTTTACGAAGAAAGACTCTGAAACAGGTGAAGCAATCGTAGATTTAATTTTAGATACAGCGGGACAGAAAGGAACTGGGAAGTGGACAAGCCAAAGTTCTTTAGATCTCGGTGTACCGTTACCTATTATCACAGAGTCGGTTTTTGCTCGTTTTCTTTCTGCTATGAAGCAAGAGCGTGTGAAAGCAAGTTCCATCCTTTCAGGGCCAAACCAACCTCAATTTAAGGGAAATAAAGTAGAAATTATTGAATCAATCCGGCAAGCATTGTATTTTAGTAAAATTATTTCTTACGCACAAGGCTTTGCACAGTTAAAAGCAGCTTCCGAAGAATATGATTGGAATCTTCAATTCGGAAAAATTGCCATGATTTTTAGAGAGGGCTGTATTATTCGAGCTGGCTTCTTACAAAATATTATGGAAGCCTATGATCAAAATCCAAACTTAGAAAACCTCTTATTAGATCCATACTTCAAAGGTATTTCGGATCAATATCAAGGTGCGTTACGTGATGTGATATCGCTTGCAGTACAAAGCGGGATTCCTGTACCTACTTTGTCAGGTGCACTTTCTTATTTTGATAGCTACCGCAGCGAACGCTTACCAGCAAACCTTTTACAAGCACAACGAGATTATTTTGGAGCTCATACGTACCAACGAATTGATAAAGAAGGAACATTCCATACTCAATGGCTCGAAAAATAAGATAGGTTTCCACTAACAAAATTTTTCTCATTTCAGAAACGTACGATTCTATAAATGCAAAAGAAGCATGAGGTTCAGTACAAATCCTCATGCTTCTTCTTTTTACTTCATTAATATAATCGGTTCCTTGTGAACTGCGGATGACCCTAAACCTCTCCCTTTAGATTATAAAGATACTCCATCTATTAATAATACTCGAGCTAGTGAAGCATCTGTACCGATTAATTTTAACTGTGCAGCGACCAGCAAATAATCTTTTGCTTCTACGTCTTTTAATTGCAAGCCTTCAATCATAATAATCTGTTAAATCCAACACCTTACATGGAACGACAAGTTGTTCCAATTGCTTGTTTTTCAGGTTTATTTTTCTATACGGACATTCCTTCATAAATAGGAACACTTATATCAATTACTTTCATTTATATATCAATCCCTATTTCTATTTATTGATCTCGTTAATGGACCACCAATGATTGTTATCTTGAGATAATAATTCGTCAGCTGCTTTAGGTCCCATTGAACCTGTTTCATATGTGTGAATTTCAATTTCTCGACTTTCCCAAGTTTTTGAAATTGTATCAATAAATGTCCACGATAGATCAACTTCATCCCAGTGAGCAAAGTTCGTGGCATCCCCTAGCATGCAGTCATAAATTAGACGTTCATACGCTTCTGGCGTATTGCCAGAATCAACACAATCATTACAATAATCAAGCTGAACTGGCTCACTTCCACCTGATGCTCCAACTTTTTTGCCATTTAAGATTAATGAGATTCCTTCATCTGGTTGAATATGAATAATTAATAAATTAGGATGCACTTTCTTTTCTTGATTTAAGTATAGATTCATCGGCAAATCTTTAAATTGGACGACCACTTCTGTTGATTTTGCACGCATTCTTTTACCAGTCCTAATATAAAAAGGAACGCCAGCCCATCTATGACTGTCAATTATAAGTTTTCCCGCAACAAACGTTTCTGTATAAGATTGAGGATCCACATTCTTTTCGCTACGGTACCCTGGAACCTCTTTCCCATTGACCTTTCCTGGTCCATATTGAGCTCGAACAAAATAATCGCTCACTTTCTCATGAGGAACAGGTCTTAGTGCACGTAAAACTTTAATTTTTTCACTGCGGATTTCTTCAGGAGTTAACCGCAACGGCGGATCCATTGCTAATAAAGAAACCATTTGTAACATATGATTTTGAACCATATCACGGAGAGCGCCCGACTTTTCATAATAACCACCACGGTCCTCTACCCCTAATGTTTCACTAGAAGTGATTTGAATGTTTTCGATGTAACGATTACTCCATAAATGTTCAAAAATGGCGTTACCAAAGCGGATTACTTCGATGTTTTGAACCATTTCCTTGCCTAAATAATGATCGATACGATAAATTTCATCTTCCGAAAAAGCTTCACGAATTTCCCTATTTAACTGCTGAGCCGAGGGTAAATCATGTCCGAATGGCTTTTCAATAATAAGCCTTGTCCACCCATTAGTTTCAGTTAATCCTTCCGATTTTAAATTGGAAGCGATCATACCAAAAAATTCAGGAGCCATCGCCATATAAAAAATACGATTTCCAGGTATTTGAAACTTAGTATCTAACTCACCTAATAATGAATTTAGTTCGTGATATGACTTTTTCTCTTGCACATCAAAAGGTAAGTAATAAAAATGCTCACAAAACTGAGCGACTAATTCTTCATTTTCTGTTTGTATTAAAGATTGACTAACGGTTTCGCGCAGTGATTCATTTGTCCAGGGACGTCTTCCTAACCCAACAACTGCAAATTCTGCAGACAACTTATTCGCCTTGAACAAATTAAAAATTGAAGGATAAAGTTTTCGTTTTGCCAAGTCACCAGTAGCACCAAATATTATTAAAGTCGTTTTCGGTTTCATATTCATTTATAAAAGCCTCTCTTATCTTCAGAACTATATTTCTTTTTTTGGGACCTCTTGTAGGAAATTAAAACTTACAGTGAGACCAGGGATAGATTCAAGAAAAAGATTGAATTAGCAACCCTTCTAATAATTTCTCCTGATAACCTTTAATTTATCAGCACAACTATCTGTAAAAAATCATTCCGTAAAATTCACAACATTTTCAATTCTAGTCGAGCATTTTATTAAAATCAATCTATTTGTTCCATTTTTACAGTGTGAACGATAAGAGAGCTTATTTTAACTGACTTTTCTTTTATAGAACGCAGTTGACAATTCTTCCATACATAAATAAGCTATATTTATTAGAATATTCATAAAAGTTTAATAATATGGATATAATTGAAAAAAGAACCACCTATTCATTTGATCGTTTTCTACAAGCACGTGACCAACTTGATCACTTAAACAATCCTTTTTACATCGTGTTCTTGACTCCTACACGCAAGAATATAAAATTTACGAAACAGAAAAATGAAAGCGTTCTCAAATGAAACTTCCACTCGTTGGCGTAAGTTCACTGAAGAAAATGCGCGTGTTGAAAATCACCCTAGAATCAGGCACTTTGATGCGCACAATCACCGTATTGATCAAATTATTCGTCCTTTCCAAATAAACGTAACATCACAACTGCAAGAAAATGGACCCAATATCTCGAAGGTTTATATCTCATGTTTCAAGAAGATTTATTAACCAACATTCAAGATAATGATATCATACCTAATGAGCTTCTCACCTCTGTGTATTAACCAAATTAAGCTATCATTATGACAACAAGACGAAAATTTTTTTTTTATACTTGATATTAAGTTAATCCCCACTAAAGATGACAACCATCTTTAGCGGGGATTACTTATGTGAGAAACACGACTAATAGAACTATAAAAGCAACACTGTTTCCCATTTCAATCAAACCTAATGTCATTGGTTTGATTTTTTTATTCCTTGGCATGATCCATGTTTTTAATGAGCTTACAGCTAAGGCTAAAGCAATAAAAGGTAGACCAAATAAGAGTGGTATTATAATTAAGCTACTATGATAAATGTTCGAAAGTTTATGAAAGTGTTGGTTTCCTCGTTCCCGAATGAAAGTCTTAATGTGAAACACACTACCAATGAAAAAACATAAATTTACGAGCATGAGCATATACGCTTGGATCGGAATTTCACGATTACCGATATAAAATGCAATTAGGACTAAAAATGAAAAGCCGAAGATAGCTATAACATCATTAATAAATAAACGTTCTTTTTTTTGCTTTGCAAACCATAAATTCACAGCGAAGAACGGACTAATGAAAAGGAACAACACCATTAAAAAAGGAAGTTGAATAATGATTGGAATGAAGAATAGACTCCCAATAATGGTATATAATCCGATGGCAGGAAGAACGCTCTTTCCTAATCTAGGTTGTCTAATATACGCAAGAATTGGACCTGTCGCAAAGTAAAAGCTTAATATCCCGATAAAGAAAAAGAGATGGGTCCAGTTCGTCGTGCTAAACAGAATACCCAATAAATACGGAACAATTAACATTGCCCACGCCCCATGTTCACGAGGAATAAACCAGTTCATTTTCACCCCGCCTTTCTTTTTTTTCCTTAATCACAAAAGTGTGCAGTTTAATTGGGTATACTGGCGCTAATCTCAAGTAAAGCTGTTCAGCAAAGCTTCAGATAGGGAGAATGGCGCCAGTTACTGGGGGAGAAAAAGATCTGCTCTTTATTCAGCAGTATCTTATACACATACTTTAACAAATAGTTTGATGTGGTGAAGTGAAATTCATCACACTTCAATTTATTTTTTTGTGTGATTTTTTGCACTGTCACAATAGAGAAGGTTTGCTAAAGTAAAAGAAGCACATAAGGTAGAAAGGATGTTAATTATGTTATACGTAACAATTTCATATAAACAAATGAATCCTATGGAGATTTCGTTCGAAGGATCAGTTGTTAATCATACAACGGAACAACTAAAAATCAAACTTGATCGCAACAATGACTTAAATATAGTACATCATTCAAACGAGAAATATTGGTTTCTTTCATTTCCTCCTGAGTTGGATTTAGTCGAATTTGATACTATTCATCGATTAATTGTTGAGCTTTCCAATCATTGTGATGACGCAATGGTCGACGATACTCGAGCTTTTATGGGATATTTGATAGACGGAGGACAAGCGTTTATTTACAATCAATATACCGAGTGGCGTGAATTTATTTTAAAAGCGAAATACCGTTCAATGGAAGGACAAAAAGTAGAAATCTTTTCTGGAAGCGAAAAATTAGCGGACGGAATTTTAGTCGATTACGAACTACGTGATCATCAATCTTTTCAAATCAAAAGTATTACGTTATTGACTCAATTTGGTGAAAGAGTTTTTGCACATGAGCTCTCGATAGCTGCGACAGGAGAATTTTTCTAAAGTTTTCAGGCAGCATATGATTAACCATTTTTTATTAAGGCGATTGATATTGCTTTGGGATATAGCCAAGCAAGCAGGTGCTTGGCTATTTGGGTATCTGCAAACACTCATCACTTTGTGAAAATCACTCTTCCCATTCACATCAAACAAAACAAAAGAGGCTGACTCCAATGACTCGCAAACCTCAAAATAGAGGAGTGGGAAACACCTATAGTCAACCTTTCTTCTTAAATTGTACATATCTCAACAGGACAGTCACCGCAATGTAGGTAATCTTTTAGGAATTGCATGTCTTTAATAACAATATGCCCTTCCTCAAGTTCAATGATATCTTCTTTCTTTAGATCATTGAGCATACGATTTACACTTTCTCTTGACGTACCAATAAAATTAGCTAAGTCCTGATTCGTTAAGTTTACATTAATTTTCACACCACTATCATGTTCTAAACCGTAAGAGTTAGAAAAGCGAATTAATGTTGAATAAATTGCACCTGTTTTTCCACATAATAAAAGGTCACGGAATTTAGCTTGTGTAGATTGTGTGTGCCTCGTAAACCACTTCATAAATGCCATCGCAATTTCACCATTTTGGCAAAATAACGCTTCTAGATGTGTACGTTCGAACCGTATAAGTTCTGCTTTTTCAACCACCTTCGCTGTTACGCTAATCGCCATTTCATTGAATAAGCCAACTTCACCGACCAGTTCATCTTTTTGTTTTAAATGTACCGAGAATTCTTTTCCATCAATCGTCATTTTACTTAAACTAACTTGACCCGATCGAACTAAATAAACAAATTCAGGGTAATCTCCTTCAACAAAAAGAACTGTACCCACATCTGCGATCACAGGTGTCCCTGCATCCAGTAGGATCTGCTGGTTTTCAGGAGACAATTCACTGAAAAACCTTTTCATTTCTACCGCTCGCTTCTCCACTATAGCTTCACTCCAATTTTACTTTCTTTTTATACATCATTAATTTTCATCTTGTTTTTACAGTTATAATAAAAATGGTATTTTATTGTCAGTCATCCAGTTCATTTCCATAATTTATGGATAACCTCCATATTTAATCATCAACCTTAATATTTTTATAACCTTTTCACTGTAAATACTGTAATTACATAAAAAGTTCTTATTGATGATGATACGCTAGCTTTTAGCTATTATCAATCGGTGAAATCCCTGAAAAATTCGGGGTTATTTTTCCTAATTATGACGCTTGTTGTCTAAAGGGAATGTTTGAATACAGTCCCTTATAACCTTATGAGCTTTAACATTATCGTTGAAATCTTATTCGTGTCCAAAACTCTTTCATACTTCATTTAATATATTTTCCCCACAAATGAGATCTTTTTATTAAAAAAAAGAACGGCAATTGATTTATATTATTTGGGTATGAAAGAAATCTTTCTATTACATCTTATCTTTCCAGGACAGGTTAAACTTTTTGGTAATAAATTAGTTTTTTCATTATTTTTTATCATGCACTATATGTATTCGATTTGTGAGTAAATGAAAAGCCAACAAGATTGTTGGCTTTTCATTTACTCACTGGTATATTCTAATTTACGCCATTTCAAAAATGTGATAAATGCGATTATCGCTGAAACAACACCAACTATAGTATATCCATAAATTTTTTCATATTCTAATCCTAAATAAGCCTCAATCGTCCATTGCAGCATGACGACATTTATCGCGATAGTTATAAATATAATACCCCAACATATTTTTTTACCCATGGCGAACTTTCCTTCCAATTGCATAAACGACTCCGTTTGAAATATCGATTTCAATTAATGGGAGTTCACGCTGAGGTGGTCCTGCCATCGGCTGCCCACTATGTAGATCAAAATAGCCTTTGTGACACGGACATACTAATTCTTCTTTCTCAGGCTCATAGAAAACAGGACACATTAAGTGTGGGCACGCACTATTATACGCTAACCAATCACCATTTTTCGTATGAATTAATAAAGCTGGATCGTTGTCAGTTGGATATTTAAATGTTACCGAGCTTCCTTTTGGTACATCGGCTGTCTTAGCAATCTCCGTTCGCTCAAACTCTTCTTCAGCCATTCCGAGCATCGCCCTTACTGAAAATGGAACTGTTGCAAGTCCTAGTGCAATTGATGTCCCTACTGCAGTTTTTAAAAAGGCACGGCGATTAAATTTCATATCATCATCGCGATTTAAATTATCGACGAGATTAATCATGTCATCGTTACTATCTTTTTTATTTAGACCGAGTTTCTTTTTATCTGTCATCTCTATCCCTCCTCTGGTCTTGAAATCTTATTAATCTGAATATACTCCGAAAAACTCAGGTACATATTGCCATTTATCTTGCTCAGTAGGTTTTTTTCCTTCAATTAAATTCATTTGTGTACGACGTCTTCGTAACGCTTGCATTTCATCAAAGTCGATAAAGCGAATGGCATCACTTGGACAAACTGATGCACACATCGGGGAAATCCCGTATTGCGTTCTGTCGTAACACATATCACATTTGTACATTTTATTTTCTTCAAAATCGAATTTAGGTATTCCGAATGGACATCCAAATGTACAGTTTCGACAACCGATACACTTTTCTTCCATTGCCGAGAGTACAACACCTTCTTCTGTAATTTGGATCGCATTTGCTGGACATACACGTGCACAAGCTGGATCTTTACATTGCATACAGAGCATTGGGAACGTATGTCTGCTCTCCATGAAGTCAACATATTCTACATAGTTCCGCTCTTTCGCATCATGCCCACCACATTCGCGGCACGCCGCTTGACACGAGCGGCAGCCGATACACCTTTCAAACTCTAAATACATGACTTTTTTCATTTTGCAAACACTCCTCTATTTCGTTTCGTTTAAGGCCTTTTTCATTTTTACCGAACATACTTTAAATTCAGGCATTCTTGAAACTGGATCCAATGCTGGGTTAGTTAACTGGTTAATCGCAAGTTCTTTTCCCCAATGGTAAGGAACAAATACAGTATCTTCTCGGATTGCTTTTGTTAAGCGTACATCCAACTCCATTTCTGAACGCCTTGTTGTTAATGTCACTTTGTCTCCATTCGCAAGTCCATATTGACTAGCAAGGGCTGGGTGCATTTCCGCATATGGTGTTGGGCATTGCTCCATTAAAAATTTCGTTCGTCTCGTTTGACTTCCTGATAAAAAGTGGAAGACTACGCGTCCAGTTGTTAAATACAATGGGAACTCTTCATCGGGTACTTCACCTGAGTCGCGGTAGTCAACGATTGGAAGAATAGCTTTACCATCTGGTGTTCCAAATTTTTCTTTAAACATCGTCGGTGTTCCAGGATGATCCTCAGAAGGACAAGGCCAAAATACTCCGTCTTCGTTATCAATTCGTTCATACGTAATTCCGTAATAATCCGCTTTACCACCTTTAGATGCTAAACGGAACTCATCAAAGATTTCACGTGGATTGTTATAGTTAAATAAATGACCTTTATCCATACGCTCTGCGATCACCTTCATAATTTGCCAATCTGTTTTTGACTCACCAATTGGATCTTTTACTTTACGAATACGAATCACACGACCTTCGAGGTTTGTTGTCGTTCCTTCATCTTCTGCCCAAGAAGTAACTGGAAGAATAACATCAGCAAATTCCGCTGTCTCTGACATAAAGAAGTCACTCACGACTAAGAAATCTAATTTTCTAAATCCATTCCAAATATGTTCAAGGTTAGGTGCAGATACGGCTGGGTTACTACACATCACGTGCATCCCGCGAATGCGCCCTTCTTCAATTTCATCAAACATCTCATAAGCAGATACTCCTGCTTTTGGCATATCTGCAGGGTCAATACCCCATACGCTAGACACGTATTTTACCGCTTCAGGATCTGATATTTTACGATAACCTGGTAATGCATCTGCTTTTTGACCATGCTCACGTCCTCCTTGACCGTTCGCTTGACCTGTAAAAGTAGCTACACCTGAGGCAAATTTGCCAATTTGTCCTCTTAATAGTGCCATTGATGTGTAAAGACGTACATTGTCGACACCTTTTGATTGCTGTTCAATTCCACGAGCAAACATGACAACGGAACGAGGAGATCGTCCAAAGATATGTGCTGCTTTCACAAGTTTTTCAATCGTAATTCCTGTGATTTCAGATGTAAATTCAGGAGTAAAATGCTCGACAGCTTGTTTCAATTCTTCATAATTGTTACAACGCTCATTCACATATGCTTCATCTACATACCCTTCTTTGATAAGAAGGTGAAGCATTCCACTAGCTAATGTGTCATCTGTTCCAGGTCTTAAATCGAGATGAACATCGGCAATTCGAGCGGTTGGTGTTTCACGCGGATCAGCTACAATCATCTTTGCTCCTTTATCTCTTGCTTTCCATAACCATTGAATACTCGTTGGGTGACATTCTGCTGTGTTTGACCCTGCCATAAAGAAACAATCGGTATGCTCTAACTCTGGCCAAGGTAAAGTTGAACCTCGATCGGTTCCAAGGGTTGCCATAAACCCACCTGCAGCCGAACTCATACAGAAACGGCCATTGTAATCCACGTAACGAGTACCTAATACCGCTCGTGCATATTTACCAACGAGGTAACATTTTTCGTTTGTCATCGATACACCACCGAATACACTTAGCGCATCTTTTCCATGTTCTTTTTGAAGCTTTTTAAAGTTCTTCTCAATAAGGTCAAGCGCTTCATCCCAAGTCGCTTCTACAAATTGTCCGTTCTTTTTGATCAGAGGTTTTGTAATTCGCTCCTCATGATCAATCGTTTGGTATGCTGTCACACCTTTAGGACACATTTTTCCTAATGTTACTGGCCAATCATAACGAGGTTCAACACCAACAACTTTATTTGTTTTTTCATCTAAACGAATATGCATTCCACACTGCATTCCACAATAACAACAATGAGTTGTTATTAGCTTTTCACCTTCATGAATTAAGTTTTTAACTCCGTCTTTTACAAGATAATCTGTCATTTACTTCTCCCCCTCATTTGTTCGATCATAAAAGTCTTCTGTACGTTTGCGACCAAACCCAGGTATATGAATACCGTTATTCGTTTGGATCGGCCCAAATGGATTTCCAGCTGCATTTTCTAGATTTAATTGACTCATGACTCGCATTCTTCTACGGCAAGATGGACAATAATCAGCTAAATACGATCCATCTTTCAGTTGTAAATCAAATGCTTGTGCTCCTAAAATGTCTTTTACATCATCAATTTGATCGTCACTACTATAAGACGTGCCACATTTTTTACATGGTCGAGTATCAACTTGAAGCTGTTCTTGGTAATTCATTGGTACAGCTGCCGCTAATGGACGAATTGGTAAATGAAACAGCTTTCCGAATGGGAAGTAGACGAGAAAGATGACGACTGTTACTTGATGAATAAGTGTTAAATATTGGTGCATATAGCCACCCATAAATTTATAAGAAAGCGTTAAAACCAATCCAGATACTGTTACAGCTAACAGCATATATAATGGAAACAAATCAAATTCAAATCGTTGTCCTACTTGTACGTTTTTGTCTTTTGCTCGACGGATCATCATCATTACGACCCCAGCTAGTACCATTAATGCAGTAATATTTAAGCCGTTGTAAACAAGTTCCGCAAATAGTCCATTTGCTGCCATTTGTAGCGTTGGTATCCCAAAGACAACGATTTGATACGTTTCAGGATCAACGAGACTAAAGTGCACCCATCCGAACGTTAGTCCGAAGGTGATCCCAAAGGAACCGATACAGCCCCAAGCTACAAGCCAGTGTTGAATTCCACGATAAATTCCGCGCTTAAAGATAAACTTTTGAAAAATAATATTATCCACTAATGTTTTTGCTATTGCTTTTACGTTACGTTTCTGTCTTTTTCTTGTTTTTAAATTTTTGATCGTGCGTTTAATGACTTGGTGTGTTGCTGGACGGATCACCCATGAGCAAATTCTTACAGTCAATCCAATTGCAAATACGAACGACGAAATGAGATATCCGAAAAGCATCATATCTACGTGCGTAAACTGTTTCGTCCCTATCCACATCGTAAAAATTAATACTAAGACAACAATAAAAGCATACATGCTTGTTTTTGAATAAAAGGATCTTTCCAATTGGTTCATCCTAGTCACTCCCCCTGTGCTAAATCACAATTTGTTTTGTTAAATTTATTGTAGAGGCTACGCGATTTTGACACTGTGAATTTTTTCACACGAGGATAGAAAATATCGTGACAAAATAATGGCAGAAAGATTTCAGCTCGCCTTTTTTTAGTAAAAGGCTTGTATTTACTAGGGGCAAAGCATGATAGGAAGAAGATGTGAACTTTGTGACACATTTGATGAAATGATTAATGAAAATCCTAACTATTACTGCCAGTTGTTACGGGATAAAAAAGAGCCTCAATCAAAGATTGAAACTCTTGGAGCATGCCACACAGGCCTATTGAACCAATGCTGCAGGAATATAATCACAACTTGGATCACTTTCCAAGTAATCGCCATGCACCGCTAAGGCACGTGCCCTAGAGCCTCCACATATCTCTTTGTATTCACAAAGTCCGCATTTTCCTTTTAATAAAGATTTATCACGTAACTCTTTCATAACAGATGAATTCTGGTAAATATCTAGCAATGACTGCTCGCGGACATTGCCACATTTTACTGGTAAAAAACCGCTCGGGTATACATCCCCAATATGACTAATGAAGACAAAACCATCTCCATCATTTACGCCTTTTGGGGCTCGTCCAAGAACATCGACATGTTTGACTGGTTTTTTAATGCCGTTAGGGTCACTTCCTGAATGTTGTATATTGCCTTGGGGGCCAGCCCCTTTTTGATTTTGAAAAAATACCCTACGATAATGAGGGGCTTCTGTCGCTTTAACGTGATATGGCATTTTTTCTTGAACAGTTACTAACCACTTCATCACTTCTTCATGTTGCTTTGGTGTCAGCATGTCTTTTTGCTGTGCTCGTCCTGTCGGAATTAAGAAAAATAAGCTCCAAAGGACTGCGCCCATTTCTTTTACTTTTTCACTAATTCGTTCTAAATCATCAATATTATAATTCGAGACCGTTGTATTAATTTGAATAGGAATGTTCAATTCTTTTAAATAAGAAATTCCTTTCATCGTACGGTCAAAAGAACCGTTGATGCCTCTAAAGTAATCATGGATTTCAGCATTCGATCCATCTAAACTAAATGCCCACCTCGATAACCCGACGTTTTTTGCTTGCTCAACAGCCGCTTGTGTTACTTTAGGTGTTGCACTCGGCGTCATTGACACCGCTAATTTTTTTTCATTAATCGCATATTGAGCTAATTTAAATAAATCAGGTCGCATAAGAGGGTCTCCGCCTGTAAATACAAACAGTGGGTTATTCATCTCAGCGATTTGATCGATTACTTTTTTTCCCTCATCAAAAGATAGCTGTCTAGGGTCCGCTTGATATTGTGCTTCTGCGCGACAGTGAAGACATCTTAATGCACATGCTCTTGTGACTTCCCATATAACGATGAAAGGAAATTGATCGTAAGTCAGTTTCTTCTCTAGTGTATTCATAGCGAATCTACTCCTTCTCCAGCAAAATAATGCTTCTACTTACACTATAAGAGAATTAATGACATTTGACTGTGAACTCCATCACAATGTTTCAACAGTTTATTAATTACCTGATCACTTATTCTTTTAGTTTAAAATGGTTAATTTTTTCTTGTAGTCTATCTGCCATCGACGTTAGTTGACTAGATGCTGCTCTTACTTCTTGCATGGCTGCTGTTTGTTGTTCGGTCGAGTCAGCAACAAAATTTGTATGGTCAGCGTGACGCTCAGATATGGCGACGATCATTTTTGTTAATTCTACAATTTTGCGAATTTCACCATTCATTTCTTTCAGCCTTTGACTAATTGAATACACATCACTCGTAATTTCATTAATCGTATCTGCAATGTCATGGAATGATGATCCTGCTTGGTTCATTACATAAATCCCATCAGTAACTGCCTTGTCTCCTTCTGAAGAGGTTTTAACAGCTGCTGTTGTTTCTTGTTGAATTTGGGAAATCAAATGACTAATTTCTTTCGTTGCAGATGATGATTGTTCTGCTAGTTTCCGTACTTCATCCGCAACAACGGCAAATCCTTTTCCATGATCACCTGCTCTTGCGGCCTCAATCGCTGCATTTAAAGCGAGTAAGTTCGTTTGATCGGCAATAGCGGTAATCATGGAGATGATTTCGTTAATTTGTTCTGATTTTTGATCCAGGCCGTTCATTGTTTTTTTCATAGAAACTGAGTTTTGTTTTATCATTTCCATTTGCTCAATGGCACGTTTAATAACTTCATCACCTGTACCTGCTTTTTGATTTGCAAGCGTGGAAACTTCTGTGGTGCTATTCATTCGTTCGAGTACTTTTTGCATATCATTTGATATATCAGTAACTACTTCATTAATATGATTTGATTTACGAACTTGTTGTTGAGAATCCTCTTGAATGCTTTTTATTCGTTCTGTGTTTTGTTCGGTAGCCATCGTTACGTGCTCGGCTTGATCAAATAACTGTTCGGACGTTCCTGCCACCTGCTGTGAACTTTTAGAAACATCCCCTACAATTTCTTTTAACTGATCGACCATATTATTAAAGTCATTCGCCAATTCACCAATTTCATCATTTCGCTTTGTCGTTAATCTCGGTGCTGTTAAATCTCCTTGGGCAATTTTTCTTGCGTATATAATAAAGTTGGAAATAGGTTTCATCGTTCTACCAACAAACCAAATCGTGACTGCTGTCGAAATGAGTACGGGAATAATTCCAAAAAGAATCCCGCCTTTTACCATATCCCACGTTCTTTCATGAACGATGCTCGCATCAAAATCAATGGCACTGATCGCAATCATTTCCTTACTCGGGTCATGATCTTTAAATATTGGTGCATAACCTGTTAAACGTTTCATTCCGCCATATTCATAAATATCAGAATAATGCGGATGCCCCATCGATTTCATCATATTTAAAGCTTCTTCATCTAAAAAAAACATATCTCCTGCTTGAAAACCTTGCGCCTGCATATTGACATCAGCGACTAAGATTTGCCCTTCAAGCGATAAAATATATTGCGTTTCAAAAATATCTTTATGATCGACAGTCCAACTAATCAATTGTCCTATTTCATCAGACTTTGAAAAGTCTCCTTGAGCGATTTCTTCAATTTCACTTGGATTTAAAAGACCTGTCGTGATGTTTGCACATCCATACAATTCAATCGCTGCTGCTTCTTTTACCTTTTCATAAATAATACGATAGTTAGAAATAGAAATAATTGTCATTGAAATAAATATTGTAGTAAAAATAATTAACCCTAGTTTTACTGTTACGCCATTTTTTCTCTTCATCTTATCACCCTCTAATTCTAGTTACTTTTAATAGGATTGTAATCGTTATTCGGACTTTTGGTTGTGAGAAAAGTCACATCCTAATTAGCCAAATGGTAATAAAATAAAATCGTACCTCATGTACATCAAAAATTAGGAGTGAAAAAAGATGATTACTGGAAATGTAATTGCTGTTACTAGTGGTAAAGGTGGAGTGGGAAAATCAACGGTTTCGGTTAATCTAGCTCTTGCTTTAACGCGCTTAAATAAAAGAGTGGCTATCATAGATTTAGATATTTATGGATTTAGTGTGCCGAAAATGTTAAACATTACAGATCGACCGAAAACAATTAATAACAAAATTATTCCTGTTGGTTCTCATGGATTAAGTGTCATGTCGACAGGTTTTATGGTTCGAGGAAACAACCCGATAGTTTGGAGGGGACCAATGCTCGGACGAATGGTTGAACACTTTTTCAAAGATGTAATTTGGGGACAACTAGACTATGTTATTTTAGATATGCCACCAGGAACGGGAGACGTTGCTCTAGATCTCAACCACTTACTCCCTAACTGTAAGGAAATTATCGTTACGACACCACATCCGACCGCTACACATGTAGCCGAACGCGCTGGAACAATGGCTCAAAATACAAACCATGAAATTTTAGGCGTTATTGAAAATATGTCCTATTTCTCGCCTCCAATTGAAAATGCTGAAAAATACTATCTTTTTGGCAAAGGTGGCGGCAACACGTTAGCAAAAACATTGGATACAACCGTACTAGCATCACTTCCAATGTCCATTCCAAACGAAAATGGCGAAGTCCCTACGATTTATGATGAAACATCTAATTTATTTATTCACTACAATGACTTAGCTTGTAAAGTTGAAGAATTAACGGTAACTAAAGCTAGTGTGAATTAGCCATATGAAAACAAGAAACTTTATAAGAAAAAAGCCGCTCTTAAGGAAAAAAAGTAGCGGCTTCTTTCTATGTTTTATTACCATATATGTTGTATTTCTGGGGGAAGTGTCCCTAGTATTTTTTTCCAAGTTGTGACTTTCTTTTTTTAATATTAAAGCAATGTATGCTTTAAGACCTCTTATACTATTAATTACAAAAAATGAGGCTGTCCCAATAAAAGAGTCAGCCTCCTAACTTAATCTAACAATACTATGAGGAATTAACGTAAAGTTCCCATAGTGAATAAGGAGGCCACTGAAAAAGTACCTGAAATAATAAAAGATATAGCACCTCAATTATTTGAGAGTGCTATATCTTTTTTGCTGTATAATTAAAATATCAAATTTGAGTGGGTGGATACGATGATTCAACATCAACAAGTAAACTTAAGTCCTTATATGGCGATTTATGACATAGTAGTACCGAAGGATAATGTTTTAAGAAAAATCAATGACTTAGTCGATTTTTCTTTTGTATATGAAGAATTAGTAGATAAATATTGCCTAGATAATGGACGTAATGCGATCCATCCTATTCGCATGTTCAAATACTTATTATTAAAATGTATCCACAACGTATCAGATATTGATATTGTCGAACGCTCAAAATATGATATGTCATTCAAATATTTTTTAGATATGGCGCCAGAAGATCCAGTGATTGATCCAAGTTCCTTAACGAAGTTTCGAAAACTGCGATTAAAGGATGTAAATTTATTAGACATGCTAATCAATAAAACTGTTGAGATCGCAATCGAAAAAGAAATTATAAAAAGTAAATCTATCATTGTAGATGCTACCCATACTAAGTCTCGTTACAACCAAAAATCAGCTAAAGAAGTGCTGATTGATCGCTCTAAAAATCTAAGAAAGACCATTTATCAAATAGATGAAACAATGAAAAGTAAATTCCCAACCAAAACAACATCAGATGTATTAGAAGATCAAATTGAGTATTGTGAAAAGCTAATTAAAGTCATTGAAAAAGAAGAGACTATCTGTGAATTCCCCAAGGTGAAAGAAACATTAAACCTACTTAAAGAAACGATAGCTG
This sequence comes from Alkalihalobacterium alkalinitrilicum, assembly GCF_002019605.1. NCBI lineage: Bacteria > Bacillati > Bacillota > Bacilli > Caryophanales > Bacillaceae > Alkalihalobacterium > Alkalihalobacterium alkalinitrilicum. Next base: position 1,879,811 of record NZ_KV917368.1, read on the forward strand.
ATGATATTGAACATCTACAATTATCCAAAGATGAAGATGCTAAAACAGGACATAAAACATCGGACTCAGCATTTTTTGGTTATAAAACACACATTTCCTTAAGTGAAGAAAGAATTATTACTGCAGCAGTTATCACAACAGGAGAAAAGAATGACGGAAAGCAACTAGAAACCTTAATTGAAAAAAGTATGGAAGCAGGTATGGAAGTTGATACTGTGATTGGTGATGCAGCTTATTCGGAAAAAGGAAATATTGAATATACAAAAACAAACGAAATGAAGTTAGTAGCTAAACTCAACCCTGTTGTCACTCAAGGTAATCGAAAAAAAGAAGATGAATTTGAGTTTAATAAAGATGCTGGTATGTATGTTTGTAAGGCTGGACACATGGCTATCAGGAAAGCACGAACTGGAAAAAAAGGTGTAGCGAAAAACCAAAAACACACATATTACTTTGATATAGAAAAATGTAAGGTGTGTCCATTAAAAGATGGCTGTTATAAGGAAGGAGCAAAAGCCAAAACATATTCTGTTACAATTAAATCGGATGTACACACAGAACAAATAGCTTTTCAAGAAAGTGATTACTTTAAAGAAAAATCCTCAGAGCGTTATAAAATAGAAGCAAAAAATAGTGAATTAAAACACCGGCACGGGTATGATGTAGCGTCATCTTCGGGTCTCGTTGGCATGGAGATTCAGGGAGCCATGGCTATGTTTACGGTGAATTTGAAAAGAATTCTGAAGTTAATTGGATAACTATAGTATGGGATTGACTTAAATTATAAGCAAAAAGAGACACCCTTATCCATTTAATGGATATAGGAACGTCTCTTTTTTGTGTGTTTATTCTTTCATCTTGAAAAACGGAAGTTTTTCAGTGGCCTCTGAATAAGTTAGGGGACTTTACTGATTGTCAGTGTAATAAAATGAAGTGAATTCATTAAGAGTCTTATTGTCGGCTAAACAAGGACAGACATTTATCCACCAATAGCCGACATTACTCTTGTCGTTGGGGTTCCTTGTTGATACAGCGATTGCCCCATTTCATGGTTTTTCGGTTTTAAGAACAAAGCTCGCTTGTAGGCTTCAATTAACTCATCTTTGTCATAAGCAATCTGTTTGACTGGTACTTCTGACTCCCAAAATAAGCACGACTTCAAATGACCATCTGCGGTTAACCGTAGTCGATTGCACGAAGTACAAAATTCATTTGAAATCGGATGGATCAAGCCGAAACTTCCTTTAGCATTTTGAAAAGAATAAACGCGAGCGGGCCCTGCCATTTGTTGGCGCTTATGTTCAACATAGTCACCGATCGTTCGAGCCACATCTTCTACGATCGATAAAGATTGATATTGATTAGACCATTCGGATTGTTGGTCACCAATAGGCATATATTCAATAAATCGAATTTGTACGTTTTCTTTCATTGTCCATCGTAAAAACGTTTCGATTTCATCAACATTATAATCTTTTAATAACACAACGTTTAACTTAATCGGCTGAAAGTTATACTCGATTGCTGCTTGAATACCTTCTAATACGTTCTGTAGTTTTCCATTTCTAGTAATCCTCGTGTATTTTTCTTCATTTAGAGTATCTAAACTGATATTCATTCGATTTAAGCCTGCTTTTTTTAACTCATGAGCGTATTTTGCTAAAAACACTCCATTTGTCGTTAACGCAATATCTTCTATTCCATCAATTTGCTTGAGTTTCCCTATTAATTGTGGAAGTCCTTTACGAACGAGTGGTTCTCCCCCAGTGATACAAATTTTTTTTATTCCTAAATCGGCACCCACCTGAACTATATTGATAATTTCATCATCTGTTAACAAACGATGAAAGCTCGTACAATCATGGCTACCATTTGGAACACAATAATGACAAAGGAGATTGCATCGATCTGTTACCGAAATCCGCAAATAATCATGTTTTCGTTCAAAACGATCGACTAAATTCATTACCACCACATCCTTTAGACTTACTATATCAAATAAATATTTTTCGTTCTGTGATGAATCTCACTTAAAAATGCTTTGACATAGATTTGACACAAATTTTGATGCTACGACAATAAAAAACATATAAAACTATTAAAGTACAAAAAAACTAGTGCAAATTATCTGATAGTAGTATATAATATTAAACACATCAATACTTCAACGCTTTTGGGTGTTAAAGTAAGAATTACATCAATTAAACTACTATACATACAATTTATACAGAATTTAGGGGGCAGTTAAGATGAAAAAGAAAACGTTACTAACAACGATCATGTCTTCCGTTGTTTGCCTTATTGGGCTAACAGCTTGTGGCGGGTCAGACAGTGCATCACAAGAAGCACCTGAAACAAACGAGACTAGTGAGGTAGATATTAGTGCTGAAACTGAAACTGGTGAAGTCATTTCATTGAAAGTCGGACATATTGCACCACCTGGTGAAGCTTATGCATTAGGTTTTGAAGCTTATGCAGAAGCTGTTGAGGAAGCTACAGACGGTCAAGTTCAGTTTGAAATTTTTGGTAATGGGGCCTTAGGGGGCGAAAGAGAATTATTAGAAGGCGTTCAATTAGGAACACTTGATATGAGTGTTATCACTACAGGAGTCGTAAGTAACTTTGTTCCTGATGTAACTGCCATTGAATTCCCGTTTTTATTTAGAGACCTAGACCATGTATATAAAACGTTAGATGGAGATATCGGTCAAGAAATTTTAGAAAAGATGTCAGAAGCAGGGTTAAAAGGAATTGCATTTTGGGAAAATGGCCAACGTCATTTAGCTAATAATGTAAAACCAATAAAATCTCCTGAAGATTTAAAAGGATTAAAGATGCGTACAATTGAAAGTGAACTTCTACTCGATACGTATAGCACGTTAGGAACGAATGCGACACCGATGGCATTCCCAGAAGTTTATGGTGGCTTGCAACAAGGCGTAATTGATGGTTCAGATTTTTCATATGGTGTAATCTGGAGTACAAATGTTTACGAGCAAACGAAATATTTTTCTGAAGCAGGACTGTATTACGCATCTGCCACACTCTTAATGAATGAAGAACTATACCAGACATTACCTGAGGACATTCGTGAAGTGATTATTAATTTAGGTAAAGAGTTTGCTCAAATTCAACGTGACATTTCTCAAGGCTTAGAGGCAGAACAAAAGCAAAATTTATTGGATAACGGTGTGGAAATTATCGATAGCGAAGATCTTAATTTAGACGCTTTCCGTGAACTTGTCCAACCTGTTTATGAAAAACACGCTGAAAAATATGGAGCTTATATTGAAAGAATTCAAGCGGTCGAGTAATCATACAAGGTACTTCTAAATCCTTTCAAACTTATCTACTACATACAACAGGGACCTCGTCTACATTCGAGGTCCCTGTTGTATATTATCAATTGTAGACATTATTTTTCAATTCCGAGTATTTGCTTTGCTCGTTCCACCGTTTCTTCATCTGGTGGGTCGACGTGTGAGAGAGGATATTCTAATCCTAGCTGCTCCCACTTATATACCCCCATTTGATGGTAGGGTAATATTTCTATTTTTTCAACATTCGATAACGACTTAATAAAGGAAGCTAGATTCCTTAAATCGTCTTCGTTGTCTGTCTTACCAGGAACAAGTACATGTCTTATCCAAACAGGTTGTCGTTTTTCAGCTAATAATTCAGCAAAATGTAAAATATGAGTGTTTGGTACTGATGTTAATTGTTTGTGTTTTTCATTATCAATCTGTTTCAGATCTAGTAAAAATAAATCAGTATACTTTAATAATTCATCTAAAGTCTGCAAAAATGCTTGGCTTTTTGAAAAACATCCTGCAGATGTATCAATGGTCGTATGAAGTCCTAACTGTTTACAACGTTTAAATAATGCAATCAAAAAATCCATTTGTAAAAGTGGTTCTCCTCCACTAACCGTAACACCGCCGTTTGAACGTTTTAAATACGGAATATATGTTTCAATGTCACGGATGAGGTCTTCTACGTAAACTGGCTCACCTTTTTTCTGTTCCCACGTATCAGGATTATGACAAAATTGACAGCGTAATAAGCATCCTTGCATGAATATAACATATCGAATACCAGGGCCGTCTACCATACCTGATGTCTCAACTGAATGTACGTAACCCTTCATATAATACAAAGCCCCTTTTTGAATAGTGCCAGGCACCTTTAGCGGACTAAAGAAGCCTGGCACTTTAATTAATTTAATACTGGTTGTTTCGCTCCGATTGAGTCATGGAACGTACGATTTATAACATCTAACTGTTGTTCTTTCGTTAATTTAATAAAGTTTACCGCATAGCCAGATACACGAATCGTTAACTGTGGATATAATTCTTGATGCTCCATCGCATCAAGTAACGTCTCACGGTCAAACACGTTTATATTTAAATGATGCCCATTTTTTTCGGAATAACCATCTAAGATTGCCGCTAAATTCGTGACCTGATCTTCTCGCTCTTTTCCTAATGCTTTCGGGACGATCGAGAATGTGTTTGAAATTCCATCTAACGAATGATGATACGGGAGTTTCGCTACTGAATTAAGTGAAGCAAGTGCACCTTTTTTATCTCTTCCATGAAGTGGGTTAGCTCCAGGTGCAAATGGCTCACCGTCCTTCCTTCCATCAGGTGTATTCCCAGTTTTCTTACCGTAGACGACATTTGATGTAATTGTTAAGATTGACATCGTCGTCTTTGCATCACGATAGGTATCATATTTTTTCAATTTTTTCATAAAACGTCTTACTATATCCTGAGCAATTTCATCAACTCGATCATCATTATTTCCGTATTGAGGATAATCGCCTTCTACTTCATAATCCACTACAATCCCGTTTTCATCACGAATCGTTTTAACTTTCGCATATTTGACCGCGCTTAGAGAGTCAGCGACAACGGACAAACCAGCAATCCCAGTAGCCATCGTTCGAAGAATTTCATTGTCATGTAGTGCCATTTCGATTCGCTCGTAGTTATACTTATCGTGCATGAAATGGATAATATTTAAAGTGTTAATATAAAGTTCAGCTAACCAGTCCATAACATAATCAAATTTCTCCATAACTTCTTCAAAATCAAGGTACTCTTTTTGAACTTTTCCAAACATCGGTGTTACTTGGATTTTCGCTTTTTCATCGATACCGCCGTTTATTGCATATAATAGTGCTTTAGCTAAGTTGGCACGAGCTCCGAAAAATTGCATCTGCTTACCAATACGCATGGCCGATACACAGCAAGCAATTCCATAATCATCACCGAATTCCACTCGCATCAAGTCATCATTTTCATACTGAATCGAACTCGTTTGAATCGACATTTTCGCACAATAGCGCTTAAAATTCTCTGGTAAATTAGTGGACCAAATGACAGTTAAGTTTGGCTCAGGAGCAGGTCCTAAGTTCGTTAATGTATGGATAAAGCGGAATGACGTTTTCGTTACTAACGGTCTACCGTCCAAACCAACTCCTCCAATTGACTCGGTTACCCAAGTTGGGTCCCCACTAAAAAGATCGTTGTAATCTGGAGTTCTCGCAAACTTTACAAGACGAAGTTTCATGACAAAGTGATCAACTAACTCTTGGGCCTCTTCTTCTGTTAAACGTCCTTCTTCAATGTCATTTTCAATGTAAATATCTAAGAACGTCGATACCCGTCCTAAACTCATCGCTGCTCCATTTTGCTCTTTAATTGCCGCTAAATAACCGAAATACAACCATTGAAATGCTTCTTTTGACGAAGTTGCAGGCTCAGAGATATCAAATCCGTAAGAAGCAGCAAGTTTTTTCAATTCTTGCAGCGATTTGATCTGCTCTGCTATCTCTTCTCTTAAACGAATAACTTCTTCTGACATTCTACTTCCCATTTCTTGAAGTGATTGTTTCTTATCACTAATTAAAAAATCTACACCATATAAAGCTACCCGTCGATAATCACCGATGATTCTACCGCGCCCATAAGCATCAGGTAAACCCGTGATAATTCCCACTTTTCTAGCAAGCTTCATTTCATCTGTATATGCATCAAATACGCCTTGATTGTGTGTTTTACGATGCTCTGAAAAAAAACGGTCTACGTCTTTGTTCATTTCATAGCCATACGCTTCACAAGCAGTAGCTGCCATGCGAATACCACCATATGGTTGTAACGATCGCTTGAACGGTTCATCCGTTTGAAAACCGACTATCGCTTCTTTTTCTTTATCTAAATAAGAGGGTCCATGTGATGTAATCGTAGAAACCAATTCAGTATCTAGATTGTAAACCCCACCGTTTTCACGCTCTTTTTTCGTTAGTTCCATGACCTGTTCCCATAACTGTTTTGTACTTTCTGTTGCAGGGACAAGAAAAGTATCATCACCATTGTATAATGTATAATTTTTTTGTATAAAATCTCTCACATCAATTTCTTGATTCCAATTCCCTTTTTTGAAACCTTGTGGATGACTCATATTGTTCAACTCCTTGGAAATTTTCAATAAAATGAGGACGTCATTAGAATGTAGTAAGAACTCTTACTTAATATTTTTTTCTAATAACGTCTTCCACTACTACCTTCTATTTATCTATAAATTTAGTATAACAATGCCGTAATTCGTTACACTGTGATTAAAATCACAATAGTAGTCACACTTAAGCTATGTTCACTAAATGTACGATTTTTTAACCTGACCCTTACTTAGGTAAACATGAACATCCCCATTCACTAACCGAAAAACTACAATCTCTTGGTCTACAATAAAAATTTGCCCAACCATTTCCTGAAGTTCATCTAATTTACATAACTCTGCTCTTTTTTCAGGATTAGCTAACACTTCTTGTTCTGTTTTAACTTTACATAACAAGTCACCTTTACGATGGTCAGTACCACCATTTCTGCTGACATAAAGCTCCTAGCCATCATCAACACCAACGACACCGACATCTTTTATTCCTGATTCCGCACAGTTTCTAGGACAACCAGATACACCCATTTTGACTTTATGAGGTGTGTCAAGACGTTCAAAGCATTTTTCCAATTCCATTCCGAGTCTCATCGAATCTTGTGTACCAAACCGACAAAACTGTGATAGTGGACAACATTTCGTTTAATATTTTGCTATGTCCCTATAATAAAAGAAAACAAATATTTAGTTGTGACAAAAATCACTTTCAACTCTTTCGTTTGATTGTATGATCGATTTTGTAAGAAACATCGATGTTAAAAAAATCAAACACTATTATTTTTGGGGGAATAGATCATGGCGAAAATAACGAAATGGGAGCCAGAAAACGAGACGTTTTGGGAAGATGAAGGGAAAAAGATTGCTAGAAAGAACTTAATTTTATCAGTATTTTCTTTAATTTTAGCTTTCATTGTATGGCAATTATGGTCCGTTACAGCTGTCCGTTTAAATGATGTAGGCTTTAACTTTACAAGTAGTGAATTATTTACGTTAGCTGCACTTCCCGGATTAACAGGTGCAACTTTACGTTTATTCTATACATTTATGCCTGGTTTAATTGGCGGGAAAAAAACAACATTATTAACTACAGCCTTATTATTAATACCAGCAATCGGGATTGGATTTGCCGTTCAAAACCCAGAAACAAGTTTTACTACAATGGTAATTCTTGCGGCTTTATGTGGACTTGGTGGAGGAAACTTAGCATCGTCTACTGCTACATTAAATCCGTTTTATCCGAAAAAAGCAAAAGGTACGGCCAATGGAATTAACGTTGGTATCGGTAACTTAGGTGTAAGTGTTGTTCAGTTTGCAACTCCAATTGTTATTGGGTTAGGGTTTATTGGTGCACTCACTGGTGGTGGCCAAACATTAGCAGATGGTAGTGTCGTTTACATTCAAAATGCAGCATTTATCTGGGTCATTCCTATTATTGCTTCACTGATCGCTACGCTTTTCTTTATGGATGAACTTCCTGTTCCTAAACCGAACATTAAGAGTCAATTATCTGTATTAAAAATGAAACATATGTGGGTTATGACATGGCTTTACGTAATGTGCTTTGGATCGTTCATCGGATTTGCGGCAGCTTTCCCTTTATTGATCCGTGCTGAGTTCCCAGAGATTAACGTTATGAGTTATGCCTTTTTAGGGGCATTAGTTGGAGCTTCTATTCGTCCATTTGGTGGATGGATTTCTGATAAAGTGAATAGCGGTGCAAAAGTAACATTTTGGACCATAATTGTAATGATCGCAGCAACATTTAGCGTTATTTTCTTCTTAAACAATGGTAATTTTACTGGCTTCTTACTTTCATTCTTAGTGTTATTTGCTGGAACAGGAATTGCCAACGGTTCAACTTTCCGAATGGTTCCGTTTATTTTTGAAGAGAAATTTGCAGCACCCGTTCTAGGGTTAATCGCAGCATTTGCCGCTTACGGTGCCTACTTTATTCCAAAAATTTTCGGATGGTCTATTGATACTACTGGTGATGCCAACTTAGCTTTATATATCTTTATCGGATACTACGTCATCAGCTTAATCGTAAACTGGTTCTTCTTTTCAAGAAAAAATGCTGAAGTAAAATGTTAAACTTTAGACCGCATAAAAGAACAGGCCTCTCCATTCTTTAGTTATGGAGGAGCCTGCTTTTCTATAATGATTTAATTTAGCTTTGCTTGGTAATTTATTATTCAATCTTTTTTACTTATATATTGGAAATCCATTCAATAGAAAAAACAACATATTTATGAAATAATCTAATTAGTTATTGGTTTGAGGAAAGGAGGGTTGGAATGAATTCTTATCAAATAGTAGGTATTGTATTAGCTGGTGGAGCATCGCGCCGGTTCGGGGAACCAAAAGCCCTTTATCATATAGACGGAAGACCTTTTTTTCAATACAGTATTGAGGCTTTAAAAAATACAGTCGAAAACATTACAATTGTTAGTCAACCTGAACTACTTGAATCGATTAAACAACAAACAACGTATGAAGTTATTTTCGATGTAGAGAAATTTCGTGGTTTTGGACCACTTGCTGGTATTTATACTTGTATGAAAAAAGTACAATCCGAATGGTACGTCACTCTCCCGTGCGATACGCCATTCATTACAGAAGAAATAATTATACGTTTACTCTCATACACCAAAAAATATCCCGAACAAGATGCTTTCATTCCAAAAATCGCGGGGAAAAATCAACCTCTAATTGCTGTGTACCATAGACGTTGCTTACCAACGGTTGAAAAACATTTGAAAGAACATCAATTAAAAATGGGGGCCCTTTTTAAAGTCATTAATACAAAATTTCTCGATGAAAATGAATTCAACAATTTTGAAGCATTTCGAAATATTAATACGAAAAAAGATATTGCACCTGACTAGTCAGGTTCAGTTTACTTAGAAAACTCACATATGACCCGACTATTTTATGACCACACCGAAACAGGTTTGGTCTTATTTCTAATTTTTAATTCAAAATATTAATAATGAGGTAGTTTCCTTTAATTTTGATTTTTATCTCCTTACAATATGGTAATCAAATGAAAGATAAAGATAAATTGATGAGTAATAAAAAGAAATAATTTAATTAATACCCTCGAATTCTTTTGTTAATACTATAACTATTAAATTTAACCAATATAAAGATTGGTATATAAAACCAAACTCACTCCTCTACCTCTTTTTTATTCCTGTTTATCTCTAACCAATTATTCATTAACCATTCAAAAAATTCATCAAATTCATCTATTACAAAAATAGGAACACCGAAATTCCCCTGAAGTTTTATATTGTTCCAAACGATAATGACTTGAATGTTTTTAAGTTGCTGGAGCAATTGAACATCTTCTTCTCTTCTAACTATGACAACCTTCGGAAACGGTTCCTGTTTAAAACCTTCGATGATGACTACGTCAATGTTTAAAAACTGTTGAAATCGAAGAGCATCTGACACCGACCAACTTTTTTCCTGATCAAAATGCATTTGTATGGTGTTCCCCGCAACTACCGTCGTGCCTGTTGCACCTGCATCACGAAATTTCGCCGAATCCTTTCCTGCATCTAATGCAACTAAACGATTTTCATGGCCATGATGTTTAATGACGGAAACGCTCTTGTTTAGTTCCTTTAAACTTTTTACGATGTTTTCAATTAATGTTGTTTTCCCCGAATTGCTAAAACCTGCGACTTGAATAATTTCCAGAATTACTCCCATAGTGAATCACTTCCTTCTCTATTCAACAGTAACTCCTCGATGTTCATTCCACGTTTAAATCCTCATCTCCACTATTGGACGACCCTTAACTCCTACATGCATTATTATACACGAAACCTTCGTCCCTTCATAAGACCGCATACACTAGAAAACAAAAAAGCTCAGCAACGTCTTTTAATTTACAGAGCATTGTTAAGATTTTTCTGAACATTGAATTGGTTCGCAATATTATTTCTTATTGTTTCTTCATCTACTGTTCCTACTGTTGCACAAAAATAGCCCCTTGCCCATAAGTGTTGGCCCCTTGTAACACTTTATATCTATACTTTGTTACCCAGATTACATGAAACTTGATGTCAATGACTGCATGACTATTCTTCTTATATCCGTCCATACTTTCACCTCACACCTTAAGTATGGACATCGATGTATAAGACTAAAAGCGTATACCGTCTAAAGACAGTGGAGTTAGAACACGCGTTTGGAAATTAAAATAAACTTCGTTTTATTATATGTATCAAAAACAACGATAAGCTAATCAATCGGTTCAATTTCTGATAACTTTACTAAGACAACATGAAAATAGTCTTCTTCTTTGATTTCACAATACCCACTATCATAAAGCCAAAAGACAGAATAAATTTTATCTTTATATTTTACCTTCGTACCTATTTTCATAAAATCAGCTCCCCCATAAGCCTGATGTCGTTCTTTGTTGAAATATGCTTATACAAATATATGACTATATTTGTCAAATATTCTTATGAGTTTCCTTATTTTAAAAATCAAAGATTCGGAAACTTGTCGTTAAACGACAAATGACACTTTCATTGTAGAAAGCGTCATTGATCGTTCATATTTATTAAATTTGTAATACTTTCAAAGTCAATTCATCTTCGCCAAGTTTTTTTAACTCTAATAAAGGAAAATGGACAAACATTTTTTGATTCGCATATTTAAAATGTACTAAAGATTCTAAAAAGTCTTCACGACGTTTTGAGATAAGCCCTCGGTAAAAGTAATGAAACCCTTTAACAAAATGTTTTAGATCATCTCTGTCGATTTTATTTAAGATCTCTAGCGCTTTATCGTGCTGTTTTTTTTGAATGAAGTAAAAAGCAACTTCGTGAAGAGAATAGATGTCTTGTGATTTAAAATCTAGATATTCAGGTTCTTTATGCCAATAGTTTTGTAGAAAATTAATCGTTTGTTTAGTCGAAATAATATTATTAGAATTCACTTCGCTGTATATTTCCAATGCTTTTGTTAAATATGAATAAGCAACCTCATAACTTTCACTAATGTATAGAATTCCGATCGCTTGATAAGCCGTCGCCTTCGTTAGAATACTGACTGCATTCTCTATAACATGTTCACCATAACGGATCCCATCTTCACGAATCCCGAAATACATATTGATAAGCCCAATTCGGCAACGTAATGATTTCTTTAAAAAAGGATATTTACTTAATTCATCAATACTATCTTCTAATAAAAATCCAACTTGTTGACATCGATCCATCATTTTCAAGTCAAAAAAGTTATAGATCATAAAAACCTTAGATAAAACTTTCATTTCTTGTGATTTAAGTTTTAAATCTTCTAAAAGAATATTAGCATCACTAGGTGAAATTTGTCCATCCATGACTTGTTGGTCTATTTCATATGTTTTCGCCCATTCTCTACTTTCTGCATTTTTACTAGCATCTAGTTTTTCCAACATGTATTTTTTTAAACTATTTAAACGATTGATGGTTGCATACTCAAGACTGATTCTAGCTGTCTTCCCATTAGGATTAACTTCTCGTAAATACGAACCCATAATTTCGAATTCCCGATTAGAAAATAGAAAGCGAACCATTTCCAATAAACCTTCAAAATTATCCATTTCACGATCTGTTTCATTAAGAAATTTATATAACGAAGATTTACTCTTTAGGCTTGAGATATTTACTAGTTTACTAGCTAAACCCTTTTCTTTTTCTATTTCATTTTTTATCATTTGCTTTAACATTGATAAGGAACCCTTTCATCGAGTTGCAAATACGGTTAAATAATCGGATGTTGTATAAATAAATAACTAATGTGATTATATCATAAAAAAAGGGGAAATAGTGATTTTTATAGTTAATACGGACTACATTAACACTATTAAAACAGTGTTAATGTAGTCCGCGTGTAGTTCAGTTTATAAGTTCATCTATATAATACATTGGCGAATGCTCAAACATGAACCTGTTCTATTCGTGTGTTTTGTTTCGTTACTAAACTAACGATGACGAACGTAAGAAATGAAAGAACAATTGGAAAAACAACCGAATGAACTCCAAATATATTAGGTGAGTACGTATGAATAAGTATATACGTACTCACACCAACAAACATCGAGGACAATGCTCCGTATTTGTTTCCTCTTTGCCAATAAAGCCCCATAATCACTGGCCAGATGAATGCAGCCTCCAACCCTCCGAATGCAAATAAATTTAACCAAATTAATAAATCTGGTGGGCTTAATGCTAAACCAAACACAAATAGCCCTAATATAGTTGTAACACCGATACTCATCCTCTTCACTTGGCGTTCTGATGCACTTGGTTTGATATAGTTTAAATACACATCTTTTACTACGGCTGAACTAACAAGCAATAATAGCGAATCAACCGTGGACATGATCGCTGCCATCGGTGCTGCTAACACAATTCCTGCTAGCCACGGTGGCAATACTTCTAATGCAATCAAAGGCATTACCGAGTCTCCCACCTCAATACCAGGTAAAATAGGTCTAGCAAACACCCCGATCAAATGCATTCCAAGCATAATAAAGCCAACCACAATCGTCCCTGTGATCAGTGCACGATGCATTGCTTTGGAATTTTTATAAGCCATCGCTCGAACTGTTACTTGAGGTAAAGCGACCACCCCGACACCTACTAAAATCCAAAAAGAAGATACATACGCTGGCGTTAAACTACCATCATGACCATATGGGGTAACAAGATTAGGGTTTTCGGCAACAAGCTCTGAAACGATATTCGAAATCCCACCACCAGCAATAATCGTTCCTACTAATATAATTAATGTTCCAAAAAACATTACAACACCTTGAATCGTATCCGTAAGAGCAACAGCCCTAAAACCACCGATAATAACATAAACGAGTACAGCTACTGCAAAAATGAATAAGGCCGACGTATAGCTGAGCCCCGTTAACGACTCAATTAACCTGGCACCACCTACCCATTGAGCTGCCATCGCTGAGAACAGAAAAATAATAATACTAAATGCTGAAAATAAAACGACCCACTTACTTTCATAACGCTGTCTTAAAAAATCGATTAACGTAATCGCTTTATACTTCCTCGCATAAATTGCAAATTTTTTCCCTAGTACCATTAAAACAAAGTATCCTGTAGCCACTTGAGCCATTGCTAAAAGGACCCATCCTAAGCCTTGGGTATAAGCAACACCAGGCCCCCCTATGAAACTACTTGCACTTCCATAAGTCGCAATCATCGTCATCGCGAGAATAAACCCCCCGAGTTCTCGACTCCCTAAAAAGTATTCCTGTAAAAAATTATTCGTTGTTTTTAAATACCTTGAAGACCAAAGACCTACAGCAAATATTGTCAATAAAAAAATAATGAGAGGGATGATGACAGGCCAATTCATTTTGACTCCTCCTCATCCTCAAAAGACACATCTTTAAACCATACCTTTACAACAAAAATAACTAAGACGACCATTACTAGAAAACCGAGTACACAGCTATAAAAAAACCAAGCAGGCAAACCCAAAACATATGTATACTCCTCAACTGGAGCCGAACCTAACCCATACGCAAACCCATACCACCAAATAAAATTAAAAATTACAAGCCCTACACCTATCAACGCTTCGCGATGAGCGATCTTAAATCGAGGATCTCTCTGATCAATTTCTTTACTCATACAACCGTTCCTTTCGTAAACTAAGATGAACTACAATAATCTATATTAAGACGGTAAATATAATAATTAGACATAAATCGAGAACTTCCTCTATTCTTTTATAGCAAGTCATTTATAGTGAACTAAAGGTTAGAAGGGGGTTCCTAAGATTAGGATAGATAAGGAAAATATACTGTTTTTAAATATTAATTTTCTATTTTCCGAGTAATTGGTTGTGGTTTTATAAGAAAAACCTTATGAAAGAACAAAAAAAGAACTGAAAAGCACAGTTCTTTAATGTTGCTAACTTTATCTCAAATCTTTTCGAATTTCTCGTACAACGTGACCGAGTTCTGGAATAATAATGCGTGACATCGCAAGTTTTACTGCACCAGATGATCCAGGCATGGAAAATACTGCCTTCGAACCATAAACTCCAGCAACTGCACGACTTAAAATAGCTGCTGTTCCTATGTCTTCGGCATAACTTAAGTAACGAAAAATCTCTCCGAATCCTGGCATCTCTTTATGTAACAAGTCTTTTACTGCTTCATAGGTTGTATCACGCAGGGCAATTCCTGTTCCCCCATTTAAAAGGACCACATCAACATCGGCTCTCTTTTCTGCTCGTTTAAGCAAGCTTTGTATTTCAGCATACTCATCTTTCACAATTTGATACTCAGTTACAATATGTCCATTTTTTTCAAGTAACTCTTTAATTAGCCCACCACTTTTATCCGTCTCCAGCGTTCGAGTATCCGAAACGGTAATAATCATACAGTTTACCGATTTTGGCGCTTCCATCTTATGTTCAAATGTAGACATTAGTGCACCCTCCCTATTTATCTTCTTTTAAAATTATACCAAATCTTTCTTTTAATACATCATAAACACATTATACACATTCCTTTTCGCATTTTATAAATCATTCATGGTAAAATTAAACCAATTAATAAAGGAGGATTTTTAATGAGTGATCTAACCCATTTTAACGAACAAGGCCGAGCAAAGATGGTCGACATTTCTGAAAAAGAAGTGACAACTCGAATTGCTATTGCTCAATCTAGTATAAAAGTAAACCAAGAAATCTATACAAAAATTATTGAAGGAACCTTCAAGAAAGGCGATGTCCTAGCAGTTGCCCAAGTGGCAGGTGTAATGGCTGCAAAAAATACATCCAGCTGGATCCCAATGTGTCATCCTTTGCAATTAACTGGAGTCGACATTGCGTTTCGTTGGGAAACGAATGAGCCTGATCATTATGAATTACATATAGAAGTCACTGTTAAAACAACAGGTAAAACAGGAGTCGAGATGGAAGCTTTAACAGCAGCATCTGCGACTGCATTAACCATTTACGATATGTGTAAAGCAGTCGATAAAGGCATGATTATCGGACAAACATTCCTCCAGAAAAAATCAGGTGGTAAAAGCGGCGACTATGTTAGGTAAAACAAAAATTTCAATCCACCCCAGACATTGTTTACATTACAATTATAAATAAAATAGGCTGAGAATGAATTTTCTCATTTGTATATATCAATTCAATAACCGCAAATCATTTTCAACTAAAAGTATGTCGGCAAAGCTCTACTAAACATATAGAAAAAAGAGATTCGGCACTCCGCCAAATCTCTTTTTTACTTTAATTGCTTTATCCAACTGTCGTTTCTAAATCTTCAACTGGCTTTTCTAAATATTTTCGATCTTTACGAGCATTGAAGCGGTCCGCTTTTTCAACCGAAACAGCGATGTTGTAATCTGGAATACCCGCAAATTTTTCATATCTTCCTCTTGGAAGTAAGAAATTACCTTCAGGGAAGTGAACTTCAACGTTACCTCGAGCAATGTCAACAAACTTCGCTCTTCCTTGAAATACACCGAATCCGTTATAAACTACAACGCCTTCACCTTCAGCGATACTTAATGTTTTTGCATCTTCTGCATTCATCAAGACATCATATCGGCTCGCTGCATTAAATGGATCTTTCTTACTATACACCATTGAGTTAAATTGTTTACCACGACGAGTCGTTAGAAGGTATTGGCCTTTGCTCTTTCCAAGATCAGGGATTTCAACTGGGACCAGGTTTCCTCTTCCATCTGGAGTTGGACAAATTCCATCCTCACATAACCAAGCACCACCCCATTGGAACACATCTCCTTGTTTCTTCAGATGTTGAACCCCCTCATAACTCGGATTGGCTTTCGCAATCTCTTCTCTTACATCATTAGCATCTTTGAAGTCTACTAAATGGGCCATTTTAGAATTAACTCGTTTTGCTAGATCGATATAGATCTTCCATTCCGTACGAGCCTCTTCAATTCTATTTTTATTTCCTTCAATTTCAGGTGAGAAATATACCATACGCTCCGTTGACGTTGATGTTCCGCCACCTTCTTGCTCATAGCGGGTTTTTGCAGGTAACACAATGACCGCTTCTTTTGCATCTACTAGTGTCGATGTATTTAAAATGATATCTTGATGGACACGAATTTCGAGTTCCGATAATGCCTTTTCAACAAAGTGAGGGTCTGGCATTGTTTCTAAAAAGTTACCACCTGACATGTAATATAGCTTTACTTTTCTTTCATGACCTTCTGGAAGCACAATGTTCTCGAGTGTAATACCAACTGTATCTCCTTGCCATTTCGGAAGTGTAAAGCCCCATAGCTTTTCAATTCGTTCAATATTTTCACCATAAAAATCCCCACCAGGAAGAACGAATGGGTCGGCCCCCATTTCACCACTTCCTTGTACGCTAGAGTGACCACGGAACGGCATTAGTCCCGCATGTTTGCGCCCTAAATATCCACGTAAAAGAGCAAGGTTTGCCACTTGTGAAATATTATCAGTTGCAAACGAGTGCATCGTTAATCCTAATGCCCAAGCAAACACAGCATTCTTACTTCTAGCTAGCAATTCCGCTAGTTCAATAATTCTCTCTTTCGAAATACCTGAAGATTTAATTATGTCTTCCCATTTTTGCGCTTCTACTGTTGCTTTTAACTCTTCATAACCATTCACATGCTGTTCCACAAATTCATGATTAACCGCAGAACCGTACGAATTTTCTTCCATATCAAACCAATGCTTCATAATTCCGTGCATAAACGCAATATCCCCACCAATATTTACTTGGTAAAAATCATCAGCAAGTTTCGTTCCAAAAAGGGCAGATTCTGCATTGGATGGGATCCAGTACTTTTCCATTGCTGGTTCTTTATATGGATTGATCATAATAATTTTTGTTCCTTTTTTCTTCGCTTCTAACATGTACTTCGAAGACACTGGTGAACTATTAGATGCTACACTTCCCCAGAATAAAAGGACATCTGTGCCAATCCAATCTTGATAGTTTACCGTCGATGCTCCTACACCAATCGAACGCTTTAGTGCTGTTTTACTAGGTGAATGACAAATACGAGATGCATTATCAATATTGTTTGCGCCAAGGAAACGAGCCACTTTTGCTGCCACATAATACGATTCATTTGTGATCCCTCTTGAGGTTAAATAAAATGCATATTGTTTCGGATTTAGTTTTTTCATTTTACCTGCGATCATGTCAATTGCATCATCCCAAGTCAAGCGTGAAAACTTTCTTTCACCTTTTCTTCGGATCAACGGATACGGAATTCTTCCTAATTGACGTAATTCGGTACTATCATATTTTCGTAACTCATCAATATCAGCATGTAAAATGTCTTCCTTAATCGCTGGCATTGTATTCAAACGAAGAACGTTTAAACGCGTTGTGCATAGGTGTGGCCCTGTAAGTGTTTGGTCGTAAAGACCAGATACTCCTAGAGCACAACCATCACAAACCCCTTTTGTAATAATTCTTGATGCATACCCTAAGTTATCTTTATTATCCCAAGCAATTTTAAACGAATCACGAATGTGCTTTGGTTTTAATTTTCCTAATCCGAATGGAACGGGACTTACCCACAGTTTTGGATCTGGCATTTTTGCTTTTTTCATTGGACCTGGATGTTTTGTTTTTCCCATTGTTAACACTCCTTCATTCTTACTAAACCTTTATATTTACTTATTTCTTTCAACTGTCTTTTAGAAACAAAAAACCACCGAAATCTCTTTTCTAGGAGGAAAAGGCAAGTCGGTGGTTAAGTCTTTGACAGGATCGCTGTTAAGTGCCAAACCTAGCTATTTGATTTACAAAATTTCTCTTCAATGTCTTCATCAAATACAAAGATGGACATCCCGAGATCTTTTTCGATATTGATATCAACGAAAAGCTCGACAAATTTACACTCAAGAAATTCTTCCATTTCTGCGGGTGGATTTTTCCGGTACATGTCCTTGACCATCTCTGTTCTAGCCGCACGTAACATTTGCTTTCCTTCATCTGCTGTTGCAATAAACTTTTCTATCGGGGAAAGATTGCCCTCCATTTCACAAATCGCCCAGTTTTTACAAAACTTCGTATTAATCTTACTCGGGCCTTTCCCCATATGTTTTTTTCGAAACGAGCGAACTAAATTACTAAATTCAGCTTCATATTTGTTCATTGTGCGCCAACCCTTTTATATTATCTACCTAAAAGAGTAGTCATTTGAACATTACTTGTCAACTTGCAAGCTTTTCGGCTGGGTCTTGCGCTTCTTTAAGCTTTTTAATATCTAGGCGTATGACTAATGAAACAATAAGTGCTATTACGAACATTCCTGCGAAAATGTAGAGTGTTCCTGCATAACTATTTGTTGTTTCGCGGATCCACGCAGCTAAAATTGGACCAACGATACCAGCTGCGGCCCATGCTGTTAAAATGTAACCGTGGATCGCTCCTAATTGTTTTGTTCCAAACATATCACCAATGTAGGCTGGAATAGCTGCAAAACCTCCACCGTAACACGTTAAAATTAAGAAAAGGACTGCTTGGAAAAGGATTGCATGTGTAAGACTCGGTAATAATAAAAATGTCACAATTTGAATCGCAAAAAATGCTGTATACACATTCGGTCGTCCGATATAGTCTGAAACCGATGCCCAGCCGAGTCGTCCTAGACCATTAAATACACCCATGATACCGACCATTGTTGCTGCAGCTGCGGCCGAAAGCCCCGCAATTTCTTGCGCCATTGGTGACGCAACCGAAAGAATTGCGATCCCACATGTAACATTAATAAATAACATCACCCATAAATAATAGAAGCGTTTCGTCTTAATTGCTTCATTTGCCGTTAATTGTGCTAAATCAGCTGCAGGTTTTTTAGCGCCTGTAGCAACTTGTTGTTTAAATCCTTCAGGCATCCAGCCCTCAGGTGGACGTTCAAGATATAGAGCAGATAACGTCATAATCATGAAATACACCGCACCTAAAATGAAAAATGTATTCGCTATTCCTACGGAAGAAATTAAATTTGCCATAATCGGACTTGCAATCATCGCAGCAAAACCAAATCCCATAATCGCAAGACCTGTTGCTAGACCGCGACGATCAGGGAACCATTTTACAAGCGTAGATACAGGTGTAATATATCCTACACCTAGTCCAATTCCACCAAGAGCTCCGTATGTGATATAAAATAAGATTAAACTTTCCATATTAATGGCTAGTCCCGAACCGATTAACCCAATTCCAAAGAATGTTGCAGCCACAAGTCCAGACTTTCTAGGTCCATGTTTTTCTACAAAATGTCCCATGAATGCCGCAGATAATCCTAGAAAGGCTATCGCAATACTAAATGTTAACGAAATGGCACTCAAGCTCCATCCGAATTGTTCTTGAAGCGGGTTCGTAAATACACTCCAAGCATAAACCGATCCTATAGAAATATGTATTCCTACCGCGGCTAAAGCAATTAACCACCGATTTTTTATTTTCCCCACGTTCATCTTCCTTTCGTTCTTTTTCTCTACTTTTGGACAAAATTAAAACCGTCGCTATGTTCTTACCTATTTATTGAAAACGTTTTCGTATAGAAACATTCAATAAAAGTAAGATTTGGCGACGGTTAGTATCAAGCAGGTTCACTACTTTATGACCAACAATTTCCGCTGTAATCTAGTAAACATTTAAACCGATGACAGGGTCGCTATCTCAGATCTTAAATGTTACAGATTTTTGAACAGTAATAATATACCTTGTTTTCACTCTAATATCAACACTTTTACAACAATTTTTTAAAACATTTTTACAATAGATATGTTATTAATATAAAATATTAGTAACAGATTTAACTTGTTTAATAGAAAAGAATATGTTTATATAGTTTAGTAATTATGAATATGACTCGGGGTGAAATAAATTTTGGATGAACAAATGAGCAGAAAATGGCCTATCGTAAAATACAACAACGGCAAATTCCTCTCCATAGAAGATGAGGTCGTTAGTGAATTCCCATTAACGGTGTACGTCAATGGTGATGAATTTGCAACAATTGTCTGTAGCCCCACACATTTTGATGAGATGGTGATCGGATTTTTAGCGTCTGAAGGTGTCATTCGCACTAAAGATGACGTGAAAAGTTTAAAAATAGATGAAAGTAAAGGATTTGCTTATGTAGACTTGCATGCAAATCAAATAACAAGTCAACAATACTATTCAAAACGATTTATTGGCTCTTGCTGTGGAAAAAGTCGACAATTTTATTTTCACAATGATGTTAGAACAGCTAAAACGTCTACTTCTACTACAACTTTAACAGGAAAGCAATGTCTTGATCTTATGAAAAAGATGCAACAAAGTAGTCTCGTTTTTCAATCTACGGGTGGTGTTCATAATGCTGCGATCTGTGACCCTAACGACATCATAGTTGATCGTTCAGATATTGGCCGTCATAATGCGTTAGATAAACTTTTTGGACATTGTATTATAAACCGCATTCCAGTTCGTGATAAAGTTCTAGTTTTTAGTGGAAGAATCTCTTCAGAAGTTTTAACAAAAGCGGCTAAAATTGGCGTCGGCATCGTTCTTTCGAAATCTGCTCCAACGGATTTAGCGATTAAACTCGCTCAAGATTTAAATATTACAGCGGTTGGATTTATTCGAGGTTCATCATTTAACGTTTACTCCCACCCGCACCGAATCGTGGAGTAGCATAACGCATTTTTAGCATTTATTAAATATAAGGAAAAAATTCTATTATTTCGCCAAGGTTGACACCCTATTTCTTATCTTTCAAAAGGAGGGTTGCTATCGTGAGTAAAAGCCAAAGTGTCTATGATCAAATTAATCGACCGCTTCGAGATTTACGAATATCAGTAACGGACAAATGTAACTTTCGCTGTACGTATTGCATGCCTGCTGAATTGTTCGGACCTGATTATCCTTTTTTAGAACGGCATGAAATTTTATCATTTGAAGAAATTGAACGGTTAACTCGGCTATTCGTAAACTCTCTCGGTGTCAAAAAAATTAGAATTACAGGTGGAGAACCGTTAATGCGCAAAGATTTACCTCAACTTATTGAGAAAATCAATGCAATTGATGGCGTAAAAGATATTGCGATGACAACTAATGGTGTACTTTTACCAAAGCATGCGAAAGCTTTAAAAAAGGCTGGCTTGATGCGTGTGTCAATAAGCTTAGACTCTCTTGACGATGAGCTATTTGGTCAAATCAATGGCAGAGGGGTATCTGTTCAGGAAGTGCTTAATGGTATTGATGCTGCAAAAGAAGCTGGCTTACAAGTGAAGATTAATATGGTCGTTAAGCGTGGTATGAATGAAAAAGAAATCGTCCCTATGGCGAAGTTTTTCCGTGAAAAAGGCCACATCCTCCGGTATATTGAATTTATGGACGTCGGAAATACGAATGAATGGCGTCTGGATGATGTTTATTCTAAAAATCAAATCATCGAAGATATTCATAAGGATATGCCACTTGAACCGATTGATCCGAATTATGTCGGGGAAGTGGCTACACGTTACCGATACGTTGGTTCGAATGACGAGATTGGCATCATTTCCTCGGTCACAGATGCATTTTGTAAAAGTTGTAATCGAGCTCGTATTTCAGCCGAAGGCAAGCTTTACACATGCCTCTTCTCATCTGAGGGGCATGACTTGCGAGACGTTTTACGATCTTCAGTATCTGATGAAGAAGTTGCAAAACACATCCAAGCCATCTGGCAAGGACGGAAAGATCAATATTCCGTTGACCGCAGTCATCTAAAAAACAAACGCAATAAAGTCGAGATGTCACGAATTGGCGGTTAGAATCGGTACCAGGAACCTTTAACGTTTCATTGTATCAAAGGTTCCTTGTTCCTGGTACCATATTTCAAAGGAGGTGTGTAACTATGAGTTCATGTAAATTAGATCATCCAGTGGAAGATGTTCAAAAGAAACTTGCTGATCAACAGGCTTTTTTACCAACGGAGTTATACAAAGCAACGAAAGATCTCTTAGACAAACCTCTTCGTCAATCACAACTTAATGAGTTATTTCATTTACTTAAGAAGTACGACTTAGCATCTAAAGAAGATCAAAACGAGCGCAACGAGAAGCTGAAAGGTCTTCTTTCTGAGCTTAACTCATAAGTATTGCCCCCCGCTTTTAATTGTTTTAAAAGCGAGGGGCATTTTTTATTAGTTTCTATAAATTACAAATTTCTTTTGTTCACTATAGCGATACGTTGTTAACCATTTGTCATGGCTATAGTGTTCAATTAAGATCTCGGACCGTCAGGGTTAATTGATAGAAAACCTATTTCAAAGACACAATTATTTCTATGAAGAATAATTTTCTTCATTTTGATCTTCTAATACTCTCATACTAGGTTCCTTTTCATAAAGGTTCTTTATGAGTATAAAGATCACTTCAATTATTAGTAATCCAGCTCCTATTGGTACGAGAAATATAAATGGGTAAAGTGGATAAAGTTTCCCTCCAGCTGGAAAGGCAAGCCCTTCTCTTACACCTTCTAAAGCATATTGCAATCCATACCAAGCAAGTAAAGTAAACAATATTCCTTCTGCAGCTAACATAACTATCACATTAAACCTTTGATAGTTTTTACTGAATCGTGAAACGACCATTGTAATTCGAGGAAAAATTCCCGTACTATATGCGTAAGCTAATGCTGGAAAAATAGATACTGGCATAAAATAGTTCCGTACTATTTCATAACCTCCAGGTATGGATTTATTAAAAAAGTTCCGACTTAATACATCCCCTACAATAAATACCATCATTAGAAATATGCCCATCCCACTTATTATCAAACCAATAAATTTTATTCTATTAAAAACTTTATAACTTTTAAAATATGACTCTGGCATAGCCTCACCACCTTACCTTTATTTTTATTACATTGTACTCGGTAACCATGTAGCAAGTCCTGGGAAAAGAATTAGTAATCCACACACTACAATTGCAACAACAACAGCAAATACTGTAGTGTACCTAAAAATACTCTCTAAGCCAATTTTACTTACACCGGAAACCGCGTAAACGCTTAATCCAACAGGTGGCGTTATTAAACCTAAAGTACAAATAACTGAAATAAACACCCCAAACCATAAAACATCAACATCCATCATTTGAATAATAGGTAGTAGAACAGGTAATGTCATTAAAATAACAGCAGCACCTTCAATAAACATAAATAGGAGGAAAAAAACTATTGTTAGAAGGCCTAGAACAAGGACAGGGTATTCTAACAAACCTCCAATCATATCAACTAGCTTCCTAGGTAGTAATGATAACGATACAAATCGACTAAAAATCTTTGCCCCAATTAATATTAGAATCACCATAACGGTAACCTTAACAGTATCTGTTAGAGATTCTATTAAAAAGTTTTTATTTACCTGTCCTAAGATAAGTGCTGCAAGAAAAGCAGCAAAAGCGCCTACTGCACCAGCTTCTGTAGGTGTAACAAACCCTGTGTAGATACCACCAAAAATAACAAATGAAATGAAAGCACCAACTAGGAGAACGGTAATTACTCTTGTTGTACTTATCGGTTTATTTTTTGGTGCCGTTTTTGTCTCCACAGGATTTGCCTTATCAGCTCTAGCTAACGCATAGAACATACACATAATAAAGACAAACATAATCATAAACCCTGGTATTACTGCTCCAATGAAAAGAGCACCGATCGGTGTCTCTGTAATAACCCCATATAAAATAAGGATGATACTCGGTGGTATGATACCAGAAAGCGATCCTCCAACTGCTGCAATAGCTCCCGCTAAATCACTTCGATATCCATGTTTTTGTAGTTCTGGTACAGCTACCTGTCCTAGTGAAGCAGCTGTTGCTGTGCCTGAGCCTGATACAGCACCTAAAAATCCACCGACTATTATTGTTAATGCCCCTAACAACCCTTTTTTTCCTCTCGAAATATTATATACAATTGTAAAAAAATCCTTAACAATACCAGCCTTTAAAATGAATTGAGCCATTAGAAGAAAAAGTGGGATCGTGGTAAGTGTATAACTCGCAGCTGATAAAAATGGATCATTTCCTAAAAATCCTGGTATAATTTGTCCTCTTCCGATGAGTAATAATCCAATAAGGCCGACACCCAACAAAACAGAATGAATGTACAACCCCGATAATAATAAAAAGAAGAATATAAGTCCAACAAGTGCTACTAATAAAATATCAGGCATAGTTCCCCCCCTAAAGTAAAGCGTTTCCAAAATTTAGATATGTAAATCTCCCAACTGCATACATTTTATCCAGTTGAGAGATTATATTATTTTTACTCTAATTCCATAATCGCGTCAGGCACGACTGCACCCTCTTCAACTATTAAGTCCCTCCATAATTTAACAAGAGGTTTACCTTCTATTCCTCTTTCTTCTAATAGATCAATGTAGTCATACCAAGTTTGTTCAATACCTGCTAGAAAATGGTCTTTCACTTCTGGGTCTATATCATTAATGTCTACAAATTTCCCTCCATTTTCAATATTCTCTGCCATAATTATATCTGAACGATTTTCATACTCAGCTGCTCCACTATCCACTAAATCTGCAGCAGCCGCAAGCATAATTTCTCTTACATCTTCAGGTAAACTATCCCACTTTTCTTGTGTAAATGCTAATACAGCATTAAAGTGACCAAAATTAACTCCTGTTAATGAATATTTAAACAAATCTTGAAAACCATAACCTGTCCAGTCAGCTATACTAAAAAAGCTTCCTTCAAAAGCCCCTCTACTAAGTGCGTCAAACATTTCTACAGCTGCCATTGTAACTGTACCTAACTCAGCATTAGTTGCAAACAGTTCAGTGATTCTTGAAGGCGTTCTTAAAGTGGTGCCTGATATGTCACTTAATGAATTGAATGCATGACCTGTTGTTGAAATTACATACTCTTGTGTAGTTCCAATTGGAAGAGCAAATACATCTTTATCCGCAAATTCCAATTCATAGAATGTTTTACCATCGTGAACTGGGACATCACTATCTAACAACTTTTTAAAAGCCCTAGATGCAATATATGTATCAGATTCCAATAAAGGTAACATAGTTACTTCAGACATTGGAAAACGTTGTGGATCGTATGGAGTTAACATCGGAGCTGCAATATCCGCAATTCCTTGTCTTAGACCCTCTAATTTTTGTGTAATCTCTACTAGCTCTCCAGATGGGAAAAATTCAAATTGTACTCGTCCATTTGTTTCTTCCGTTACTCTTTCCATCCATGGCCCGTAAAACCCTTCATACATTGCATGTGTAGTACTAAGTCCAGAAGCTACAATAAGAGTTATTGTTTCTTCATTAGAATTGCTATCGCTTTCTTCATTATTACCTTGATTAGAAGTTTCGCTGGAACCACCGCAAGCTGTTAGAAATAAAACTAGCATTGTAAATAAACAAGATAACCAAAATTTTTCTTTTTTTAGCATTTCATTTCCCCCTACCTATTTTATTGTGACAATACCGAGATCGAATTGAAAACAAATTGATACAACCGTTTTCAAAATCCGTCATTTTTCTCGCTTTTTTATCTTTTCTACCTCCTTTCGTGTTTTTTTAATGGTAACAATTTTCATTTTTTTAAACAATGGTTAAAATTTAAATATTTTATTTCAAAATAAGACATAAATTTCACCTTTTTATATTTATTTAGTTCCGAAAAGTTTTTTTGATATAATAAAAAAACGATTCTTACTTTAGATTAATCCCGTCAATCGTGATCCTAAGTACCACTTTCATATTCTAAATAACTACTAATCCAACAGATATGAAGACAATCTATCGATTAAAAAGGTCGAAAAATAATAAGCAAGTACTCTCTAAGATATTATTTTAAACTAATATTATATAACATTGACAAAAAATGTTTTTTTGTAAAAAAAGGGGAGTTACAGGAGAATAATGTCGGGAAAAAGTTGGACTAAATATTCTTTCAATCACATATAAAGGGGAATTTCACTGAATGGTTGATGTGAATAAGAAGAAAATTGGTGAAAATGATCGATTTAAAAATCAAATATTTGTTCATTAAACTAACCTGATGAAAAATAGTTATGGTTTACTCAATAGATAACAGGCCAGAAAAAAAGACAAATTATATCAAATGGATATAAGTCGTCTTTCTGCATATGAATTAGAAATTGATACATCAAAAGAAACTGACCTTAAGAACCCTTAGAATCAACCTCTATTTTTACAAATACCCTATAGTAGTTAAATCGAAACTCTTTTTTATAAATTAATGGTACCAGGCACAATATTATAAGCGTTTCATTAATGTCTTTCTCCAGCTATCTGATAGCTCATCTACTGCAAGTATAGTTTTGATACCATCTATATTACCTTTTTCTTTAAACATAATGGTGTTAGCAAAGGCGACACTTACTTCGTTTGGATGGCGTTCGATCAATTCAATCGCATCATTCTTATCGACAAACCCTTCTTCTAACACTCGAAAATAGTATCCTGAATACCCTGTGTCTTGAACTCGAACAACCAAATCATCCACTTCATTTCGTTTGGCCAACTTATAACAAGGTTGCCGTGGTTGGCTAACTTGTACAACTACGTCCCCAACACGATACGTATCTCCAATACAAACGTCCGTTTCCAACATACCTTTGACCGTTAAATTTTCACCAAACGCCCCGTTACTCATCTCACGATTTAATACATTCTGCCAATAATCGTAATGCTCGTATGGGTAAACACATACCGCTTTGTCTCTACCGCCGTGGTTTTCTTTATCTGCTTGTCCATCGCCTTCGACGTTCAACTTACCGATAAAAACAGGTCCTTCAACTTGTGTTTTATAAATTCCTGTATTTAATTCCTTCCCATTATGTTCAATTGTTTTTGGCTTTCCTATCTGAATCGAGACGCAAGTCATTTTCGACATCCGAACCGCTCCATTCCTGTTAATATTTGCATTATTTTACCATAATAAAATGAAGGGATCCAGCCTCTCTAATGAACTCGTTCCAAATTTAAAATATGGTCTTTACAAATAATAATTTCTACGCTATTATCTTTTTTAATTACATGTTTAAGTTTTCTAGGGTTCCGCATCTTTTTCGTTATCTGGTCTGGTCCGAGAGAAGACGCACAGTTCTGCTGTGTTCACGGAGGGATAAAAGCCCGGGAGGATATAAGTTATTATATCTTCCCGGGCTTT
This sequence comes from Alkalihalobacterium alkalinitrilicum, assembly GCF_002019605.1. Lineage (NCBI taxonomy): Bacteria > Bacillati > Bacillota > Bacilli > Caryophanales > Bacillaceae > Alkalihalobacterium > Alkalihalobacterium alkalinitrilicum. The sequence continues at coordinate 1,907,489 of NZ_KV917368.1, forward strand.
TTCATTAGGGTAAAAAAATTTGTTTGTTTTTTGAAACGCATTTTGAACAGTATTAAATGGGGTAAAACACCCTACTGGAAATGTGTGACTTACATCAAAAAGATTATTTAAGTAAGAGGTGTATATAGTGCAAAAGGTTTGGATCAGTATTTTTGTCGCAGCTTTTTTTGAAGTGCTTTGGGTCATCGGTTTAAAACATTCTAATACCGTATGGATGTGGCTTGGAACAGGAATAGCAATCTTTATCAGCTTTTACATAATGATCATGGCTGGAAGAAAACTGCCTGTTGGTACTGTTTATGCTGTTTTTGTTGGATTAGGAACAGCAGGTACCGTAATAGCTGATATCCTTATTTTTAAAGAACCGTTTCAAATGACGAAGATCCTTCTCATTTTATTTTTATTAGTAGGTGTTGTAGGCCTAAAAATTGTGACCCCAGAAATTATAGCTGAAAAAGAGGTGGATCGATAATGGCATGGATTTTGCTCTTATTAGCGGGAATCTTTGAAATGGTCGGTGTCGTCATGATTAACAAATTACATCAGGACCGTAATTGGCAAGCTTTATTATATTTAGTCATTTCCTTTGCCTCAAGTTTTCTATTTCTAGCTCTTTCTTTACAAACACTACCAATGTCAACCGCATACGCCATTTGGACTGGAATTGGCGCCGCTGGTGGGGCTATCTTAGCTATGGTGTATTATGGTGAACCTAAAAACATGCTCCGTCTCGTTTTTATTGCCATCATTATTGCTTCAACTATAGGGTTAAAGTTAGTTTCACCTGTATAAAAACAAATTTTGTTAGCAACTATTTTTGCATTAAGAGTAGCTATTTATCTAATAGCAGAAACAATAATCTTATAGAAAAGTACCTTTTGAAATAAATTCAAAGTGTAAGCACCATTGGACTTCAACATGAAAAATTTAATTAGTAGGTTATTAGTACAAACCCTTGAAAGATTATTAGCATAACATATTAATAAATATTTCAGGAGGTTACTTATTGTGAATGACTTTACATTAATCAAGATTTCTAACCCTACTGGGAAAATAGTTGAAGTTGTCAATAACCCGACCCCTTATGAACATATTGGAAGTGGGGATGAAGGGGCTGTTTTTAAACTAACGGATAAAAAATGTGTAAAAATATATCCTAATGTAGAACATTGTAGAGCTGAAAAAGAGGTACTAATCGAAGCTCAACACTCCCCGCTTTTTCCTAATTTATATGATTGGGGAGATAACTATATAGTAATCGAATATATTAACGGGATAACATTAGATAAATTTTTAAAGAATAAAAATACTATACCATTTTCTTTGACTAAACAGTTTATAGATTTATATAAGGAAATGGAACGTTTAAAATTCACTGATGTTAACTTGCATATGAAACATTTAATTGTTACAAAAGACACTAGTGTTGCATAAAACTGCATTCTATAAGTTAGAATATTCTGTATTTTGCACTTCGTGGCAAATGAGCTAAAAAGACAACACCAAGCGAAAGGTGGTACTGTCCATTTGGTAAAATTATACATTTAGTTCTTAAGTGACGGTCAGCTAGTAAAGTTCTTACGGAATCCCTTTGGGACTAATATAACTGAACCATACATGGACTGGCCGCCATAAAGTTCTCTTCAACCATCGAGTGATCTGTAAAAGTGTTTGCTTACTTTTGATTTCTAGTTGGATAAGTACACTAAGGCAGTACGTAATCAGTCCTAAAAACAGTTGATTGTGAACTGCTTCTTCACTATAACCAAAAAAAGTTTTAATTTTTACGTGCTGTTTTAACTATTTGAAAAAGAGCTCAATTGCCCACCTTGAACGGTATAGATCTCCAATTTCTTCAGCTGTTAAATCGAAGCGATTGGTAATCAAGCGTAGTAATTGTCCTTTTGAATCAACGGTTTCAATAATACGAAACACATTTTCACATCGCTTTTGTGTTGTGCCGATATAGGCCATTTTGTCTGATGTTACTGGGCTACCTTCTGGAATGTTAAACGTTTCAATCTCTCGAATAACTGCGTTTTTCTTTAGTCTGGATAGGAAAAAGATACCATCATCTGTATAACGATCAAATCGTTCATAATCAACATACCCGCGGTCAAACACGTACATGGCGTCTTTATCATCAACGAGTATTTCAAGTTGGTTTCGGTCGTGTTCCGAAGCATCTGTGATAATGGCTTTTTCTGGGTATGCCAATTCCTGATCCACGTAAACTAACCTAAGGTGAAGTTTTACGCCAGCTTTAGTCTTTCGAAATTTGGCCCACTGACAACGAGTAAGATTGAGTGGCATCGTACTAGAGTCAATGATTTTAATCGGTCGG